>DGKN01000247.1:0-14978 GCA_002387005.1 Propionibacteriaceae bacterium UBA4569 | reverse complement strand
AGGTGCTCGCACCGTCGATGCGTGCCGCCTCCTCGACCGCGGGCGGGATCGACTCGAAGAAGTTCTTCATGATGAACACACCGGCCGCATCCACCAGCAGCGGCAGGATCAGCGCTGGGTAGGAGTTGTAGATGCCCAGCTGGTTGATCACCAGGAACTTGGGGATCAGCAGGATCACGCCGGGCACGCTCATCACCGCGATCAGCATGGCGAACACCACCTGGCGCCCCCGGAACCTCAGCCGTGCCAGCGCATAGCCGGCCAAGGAGTTGAAGAAGACGCGTCCTGCCGTGACGAAGAGCGTGACGATGAACGAGTTGAGGAACCAGAGCGGGTAGTCGGAGTTGCGCATGAGGCGTTCGTAGGCGGCCGTCGTCCACACCTTCGGGATGGGGCTCATCGCATTGGCGGTGGCATCGGAGTCGGTCTTGAAGGAATTCGCCACCTGCAGCACGAAGGGGAAGATGTAGAACACGGCCATCACCGAGAGCAGCAACAGCGCGACCCAGCCCGCTGGCCCCATCCGGTTGCCCTGGCGGGCGCCCGGTGCGTGCATTGCCCCGCTCATGCCTGGCCCTCCTTCTGCACGACGATCTGCGCCGCCGCGCCTTCCTGGGCGGCCTTGCGCTTGCGCGCCCGCTGGTCGGCCCTCAGCTCCTTGCGCGACATCCGCGAGTAGTCCGAGTCACCCAGCACCAGCCGCTGCAGCAGCGTCATCGCCACGATGATCGCGAACAGGATGAACGCGATGGCCGCGGCCTTGCCCCACTCGCCGTCGTTGAAGGCCTTGGTGTAGCTCAGGTAGGCCGGAGTCATCGTCGTCTTGGCCGGGTCTCCCTGGGAGCCGATGGCGATCTGGTCGAAGACCTGCCAGGTGCCGATCAGTCCGAGCGTGATGACGGTGAACAGCGTCGGACGGAGCATCGGCAGCGTGATGTGCCGGAAGCGCTGCCAGGCCGTCGCACCGTCGACCATGCCAGCCTCCGAGGTCTCCTCACCGATGTCCTGCAGCGCCGCGATGAACAAGAGCATGAAGGTGCCGGAGGTGGTGAAGATGGCCATCAGGATGAAGGCGCACATGGCGATCGAGGGCCCCTGCAGCCACTGGTAGCCCGAGACGCCGAACAGGCCCGGCCTGGCCAGCGCCCCGGCCTCGTGGACGCCGAGCGGCTCCAGCAGCATGCCGAGCACGCCGCGCGGGTCGTTGAACCAGTTGGGGCCGTTGAGGCCCAGCCACGACAGGGCCTTGTTCACGGCGCCGGTGGCGTTGAACAGGAAGAGCCACAAGACGGTGATCGCGACCGAGCTGGTCACCGACGGGAAGTAGAAGGCGGTGCGGAAGAAGCTCTTGCCGCGCAGCCCCTTGCGGGTCACCATCACGGCCAGGAAGAGCGACATGATCGTCTGCAGGGGCACGACCAGTGCCACGTAGTAGAGGTTGTTGCGGATGCTCACGCCGAAGTCGCGGGCAGCGAGGCCCTTGCCCCCCAGCACACCGGCGTAGTTGTCGAAGCCGACGAACTTCGTCGTCCCGGACAGCGGGGAGCCATTGCCGTTCCAGTCGGAGACGCTCACCCAGGCAGCCATCAGGATCGGGACGAACAGGAACAGCCCCAGGATGATGATGACGGGCGAGACGAACAACCAGCCGGCGAGGTTCTGGGAGTTTCCAGAACCCCGACGTCGGCGTGCGACGGCGGAAGCCACTCGCGGTCAGCCCGCGACGACGGGCTCGAGGTTGGCCTGCACCGAGTCAAGGATCGCCTTGGGTTCCTTGGTCTTCAGCTGCGACAGCTGGGCGTTGAGGTCGCTGATCACGTCACCGGCACCCACCTGCGCGGGCAGGTTCTGGGCGTACTGGACTCCATTGACGAAGGGGGTCATCGTCGGGTTGGCCGCGCTCCAGTCACTCTTGGCCGACTGGATCGAGGGCATCACACCGAAGGCCTTGGCGAAGGCGAGCTGCTGCTCCTTGGTGGTGAGGAACTCGACGAGGCTCACCGCACCGCCGATGTTGTCGGACTTCGCGGTGACGCCCCAGCAGTTCGTGTACTGCAGGGTGCCCTTGGTCTTGCCCTGGGGCAGCTCGACGACCGTGTAGTCGACGTCGGCGTAGTCGCTCTCCATCGTGCCCTTGATCCAGTTGCCCTCGATCACCATCGCGGCCTGCTCCTTGCCGAAGGCCTCGCCGCCCCAGCCGGAGCCGAGGTCAGCGGAAGTGGCTGCCCAGCCGTCGGCCATCGCCTGCTTCACCCAGGCCAGGGCCTCGACATTGGCGTCCGAGTTCGCCGTTGCCGTGCCGTCGGTGACCAGGCCGCCGCCGTTCTGGGCCAGGAAGACGCCTACGCGCTGGATCTCGGGGGCGAAGGTGAGCCCCTTGACCTTGCCCTGGGTGAGCTTCTTGCCGACGGTGGCCAGGTCGTCCCAGGTCTTGGGGTGGTCGGCGTCGGTCAGGCCGGCGGCCTTCCACAGCTTGTCGTTGATCACCAGCTGCAGCGTCGAGAAGTCCTTCGGGGCGCAGTAGAACTTGCCGTCCGCGCCGGTGAAGGCCTGCTTGAGGGAGGGGTAGAAGTCGTCGGAGTTGGCCAGCTGGTCGCCGTAGGCGTACAGGTTGTTGGCCTTGACCCAACCGGCAAAGGCGTCGGTGGAGGTGTAGATCACGTCGGCGGGGGTGCCCGCGGCGAAGCCCTGGCTGGCCTGCTGGGTGAGGTCGGTGGCGACGATGACCTTGCCTGCGATGCCCGACTGCTTCGACCAGGCGGCAACGGCGTCGGTCACGGCCTTGGTCTCCGCGTCGCCAGAGGATCCGATCAGCACCGAGACCTCCTTGGCCGTGGGGGTCTGCTTTGCGGCAGCCGAGGCCTCGCCCGCGCCGCTCGATGCGCCGGAGCCGCTGTCGAATCCGCTGCCGCCACAGGCACTGAACGCGGCGACGGTGCCGAGGACGGCGAAGGCGGAGAGGGTCTGCTTCATCTTCATCTGGATTTCCTCACGGTTGGGTCGTGCGGGTTGAGGTCGAGCGGACGGCGGTGGCGCGGGAAGAACGTCAACGGACGGGCGGCAGCTCGATGCTGCGCGGAGCGAGGACGGGCACGACCAGACGTTCGTCCGGTCGCAGCGCCCGACCGCGTGACTTGGGGTCGAGCTCGTGCACGAGGGCGGAGGCGAGCAGCTGCGCGCACCGTTCGACGGGCTGGGCGATGCTGGACATGGTGATCGCGGCAGCGACGGGGGTGTTGTCGAAGCCGATCACGGGCAGCTCACCGACATGGGGCTGGGTGGACCGGCGACGGAAGGCCTCGCGAGCCCCCAACGCGAGCGAGTCGGAGGCGCACACGACGCCCTCGACGCCCTTCTCGCGGAGCTGTTCCATGGCGTACAGGCCNNCCTCGGCATGCCACTCCTCCCAGCCCGTGAGGCCGGCCTCGGCCATCGCCTCGGACCAGCCGGCGCGACGATCGTCGCCCGACTCCGACCCGAAGGGCCACCCGATGAAGCCGATCCGGGTATGGCCGAGCGCCAACAGGTGCCGGGTGGCCGCTCGGGTGCCGGACCGCCCGTCGACGTCGACCCAGATGTGGCCGGCCCGTTCGACCTCCCCCCACGGACGCCCGAAGGCGGCGCACGGGATGCCGCGTTCGGTGAGTTCCCCGGGGCGGGTGTCAGCGGAGTGGGTGCCCGTCAGAACGCAGCCGTCGATGGAGCCTCGCTCGAACAGGTCGCGGGCCTGGGCCACCTCGTCGCGCTCGTCCGTCGCGGTGAACAGCATCAGGTTGTAGCCGAGCTCCTGGCACTCCGCCACGAGGTGGTGCAGGAAACGGTCCATGATGGCGCCGTTGATGCCGTCCGAGGCAGGCAGTATGCGCATCCCGATCGTCCGGGAGCGCTGGTTGCGCAGGGCCTGTGCGGCGACGTTGGGACGGTAGCCCGATTCGGTGATCGCCTTCTGGACGCGTGCACGCGTCTCGGGCCTGACCAGGTGTGGGGCGTTGATGACATTGGAAACGGTCTGGCGGGAGACGCCGAGCTCATTGGCCAGGCTGACCAGCGTGGGGCGGTTCATTTCATCACCTCCGCGTGACGAAGTGCCGGTGTCCTCACCGGCCGCATGCCATGATCGTCACCCAGCCCACAGGCCCTTTGAACGATCCATAGTGCTGTCATAGTCACGCGCACCCGCCCCCCTGTCAAGGGTTCGACGCCGAGCCCTGCAACAATGGACGATCACCTCATCCCCTAGTCCCCAGCTGACCCACGAAGGCTCCCGCATGGTCAACCAGCCCTTCCTGTCCGGCCGTTCGGCACTGGTTGCCGCCCCGCTGCAGACCTGGTCGCAGCTCGACGGTCAGGCCGACGCCAGCGCCTTGTACGGAACGATCGACGGCGTCCATTGCGGCGACGAGCGGGTGCTCTCGGCGATCGTGCTGCGCTGCACCAGCCACGAGATGGAACACGTCAACACCAGCGAACCCGGCGGTGGCACGGCGGCGTACGGCTATGTACTGCGCACTCCCGAGCTGGGGGTCGACCCGGCACTGGTCATCACCCGGCATCGAGAGGTGACCGCGACGACGGTCCGGGAGAGGCTGGTGCTGACCACCGCCGCAACCAGCGAGCAGGCGGTCGAACTGCGGGCGACCCTACGCGCCGACGCCACCTCGATGATGGCGCTCAAGGGTGGGGAACAGGGCCCTGCGGCGGACGTTCCCGTTGCGAACGATGCAGAGGAGCTGACGTGGGGCTGGCGTGACGAGGGCACCCGCTGCCGGCTCACCGTCCAGGGAGGGACACTGCACTCGTCCGCAGATGGCGTGGCCGAGCTCTCCTGGGCCGTCCCGGTGGCCGCCCGGGGGATGGCGGAGGTCGGCTGGACCCTCGAGGTGTCCGATGCGTCGCTCCCCTTCGTCGCCGACGACTCAGCGCCGCTGGTCGCCCCGACCAGCGGCGACCCTCGGTTGCGACGTCTGCTGGAGACCTCCTTTCGCGACATCAACGGTCTACGGATGCGTCGCCCCGGCTCCACCGACCCCTTCCTCGCAGCCGGCGCACCTTGGTACTTCACGCTGTTCGGGCGCGACTCCCTGATCGCCGCGCGCAACCTGGTCACCCATGACGCGTCCATCGCGATCGGGACGCTGCGCACCTTGGCCGCGCTGCAGGGCAGAACGATCGACCGCGAATCGGCCGANNACGAGGTGCGCAAGCAGACCCTGGAGCTGGACGTCTCGCACCAGGGCCAGGACCCGGCCGGCTCGGCGATCATCCTGCCGCCGATCTACTACGGGACGATCGACGCGACCCCGCTGTGGGTGATGCTGCTGGCCGACGTGGCAGCGACCGGCCGTCCCGACGTGGCCGCCGAGCTGGCCGAACCGTTGCGCGCCGCGCTCGGCTGGCTGCTCGACCATGCGGACGCCCACGGCGATGCCTTCCTGGAGTACGTGGACGAGACCGGCCACGGCCTGGCAAACCAGGGCTGGAAGGACTCCGGCGACTCGGTGCGCTTCGCGGACGGGTCGCTGGCGAGCGCCCCGGTCGCGCTGTGCGAGGTGCAGGGCTATGCGCACGCCGCACTCGTCCTGGGCGCCGACCTGGTCGACGGGCTGGCCGGGAGCGATGACGCTGCGCTGGCGACGCGCTGCCGCGAGCAGGCGTCCGTGCTGGCCGACCGCTTCCGCGAGAGCTTCTGGACGAGGGATGAGCTGGGCCGCTACCCGGTGCTGGCGCTGGACGGCGCCAAGCAGCAGGTCGACGGGGTCGCCTCCAACATGGGTCACCTGCTCGGCACCGGCATCCTCACCCACGATGAGGCCGCAACCGTGGTCCGCCGCCTGATGGACCCCACGATGCGCTCCGGCCACGGCATCCGCACGCTCTCGACGACCAATGCCGGCTACTGGCCGCTGGGCTACCACGTCGGTTCGGTGTGGGCCCACGACACCGCCTTCATCGTGGACGGGATGCTCCGCGAGGGGTTCGTCGACGAGGCCGCCGAGCTGGCGAGCGAACTGCTTCGCGCTGCCGAGGGATTCGGGATGCGCCTGCCCGAGCTCTTCAGCGGCTTGCCGGCCGACGAGGCCTTCCCGCCCCAGCCCTACCCCGCGTCCTGCCATCCCCAGGCCTGGGCCGCCACCTCGTCCGTCGTCATCGCACGAGCACTCGACGGTCATTTCCACCGACTGACCGCCTTCGGGCAGCGACGTGGGACAGACCCTCTCCTACCCGGGTATGACGTGGCCGAACGTCCAGATCATCCCGGCGAGCGAGGTGCGGCGAACCCACGCCCACATAGATTGAAGCCGCCGGGGCCGGATGGGCCCCTCGAGTTCACCCACTTTCGAGTTCACCCACTTCAATGCATGAAAGACGATGCATGACCACGAGAGGCCGCCATGTCGGTGCAGAACCAAACCCTTCCCCAACCCACTCCAGCAGCCGGTGACGTCGTCGCCGCAACCATGGACCTGACCAAGGTCTACGGCTCGGACAAGACCCAGGTCGTCGCGCTGGACAAGGTCAACGTCGCCTTCGATCGCGGCTCGTTCAGCGCGATCATGGGGCCTTCGGGCTCCGGCAAGTCCACCCTGATGCACTGCCTGGCCGGCCTGGACCGGATCACCTCCGGTCGCGTGATGCTGGGCGGTCAGGAGCTGAACTCCCTCAACGACAAGGACCTCACCAAGGCTCGCCGCGACCGCGTCGGCTTCGTCTTCCAGAGCTTCAACCTGTTGCCGACGCTGACCGCGAAGCAGAACATCCTGCTTCCGCTGGAGCTGGCCGGACGCAAGCCCGACCAGGCCTTCTTCGACCAGCTGGTGAACTCCCTCGGCCTCGCCGACCGCCTCGAGCACCGTCCGTCCGAGCTTTCGGGTGGCCAGCAACAGCGCGTCGCCGTCGCGCGGGCGCTGATCAGCCGTCCGGACGTCATCTTCGCCGACGAGCCGACCGGCGCCCTGGACTCCAAGACCGGCACCAGCCTGCTCACCTACCTGCGCCGCTGCGTGGACGACCTGGGCCAGACGATCATCATGGTCACCCACGACGCGAAGGCCGCCGCCTATGCCGACCGGGCGCTGATCCTGCTGGACGGGCACATCGTCGCCGACATCGCCCACCCCACCCCTGAGCTGCTGAACACCGAGCTGGCGCGGGTTGATGCCTGATGTTCCGCAACGCCATCAATGAGGTGCGCTTCCACCCCGGGCGCATCATCGCCACCTTGATCGCCATCGCGATCAGCGTCGGCTTCATGTCCGGGGTGTCGACCTTCATCACCACCCAAGGGGATGCGATCGGCAAGATGAGCTCGATCGGCCTGTCGACGGCCGACATCGCCGTCTCCAACAACGCCGCCCCCAAGGACGAGAAGGCCACCGGCGATGCCATCACCGCCAAGATCAAGGCGGTGCCTGGCGTCGAGGACGCCGAGCAGGTCATCAACACCTTCGGGGTGCTGACCACCGACACCGAGTCGTCCCAGATGTATCTCTACGGCGCCCCCGGCGAGCGCTTCCGCTGGGCCGACCTCTCCTCGGGCGAGTGGCCCAAGGGCCCCAACCAGGTCGCCCTGAGCAACCAGGTCGCGGACAAGCTCAAGGTGGCGGTGGGTGACACCGTCAACCTCGAGGACAAGAAGCTGACGGTCTCGGGCATCACCAACGACGCCCCCAGCCTGGCCTTCAAGACCGGCTACCTGGATCGCGCGATCGTGGAGAAGATGGTTTCCTCCCCGATCGGGACGTGGGCCGTCGCCACCGGCCAGGGCGCTGACAATGCCGCCATCGCGATGAAGATCCACGCCGCCATCGCACCGCTGCTCATCGACCCCGACGTCAAGGACGCCGACGGCAACACCCCACTCGAGGTCGGCGCGGGGGCCGACATCCGCAAGTCGGCCGCACAGGGCATGACCGGAGAGTTCGACGTCATCAAGTACATGCTGCTGGTCTTCTCCGGCATCGCGGCCCTGGTCGGAATGATCATCATCGCCAACACCTTCACCATCCTGCTGGCGCAACGTCGCCGCCAGATCGGCCTGCTGCGCGCCGTCGGCGCCTCGGGGTCGCAGGTGCGACGCCAGTTCCTCGCCGAGGCGGTCATCATCGGTGCGCTCGGCTCGGCGCTCGGCGTCCTGCTGGGTCTGGGGATCGGCACCTTGGGTGCCGCCTACACCAAGGCCCTGTACTTCGGCTTGACGATCCCTTGGCGAGAGCTGGCGATCGAGTTCGCCGTCGGCGTCGTGCTGACGGTGCTGGCCGGCATGCTGCCCTCGCTGCGTGCCACCCGGGTGGCCCCGCTGGAGGCACTGCAGCCGGTCGCCACGAGCGAGCAGGTGCGCAAGGCGTCCATCATCCGGGCCGTGGTCTGCGGCCTGCTGGTGCTGGCTGGCGGCGCCCTTGCCGCCCGCGCACTGACGATGTCGAGCGAGGCAATCTCGTCGGGCAACGTCGCAACGGGCCCCGTGGCCAGCGCGGTGCTGGGCGCCATGCTGCTCAGCGTGGGTATTCTGGCGGGTGCGGAACTGTTCATCCCCACCCTGCTCAAGGTGATGGGCAAGGTCTTCGGCTTCGGTCCGACGGCCAAGCTTGCGGCCGGCAACTCCGTGCGCAATCCACGCCGTGCCGCGGCCACGGCCACGGCCCTGATGCTGGCGATCGGCTTGATCGTCACCCTCCAGGTCGGCACCGCGACCGCCGAGAAGACAGCCCTGACCGAAATCGAGCGCACCTACCCGATCGACCTGAGCGTCGCCACCTCGGCCTATGCCTGGAGCGCGGACGGCGAGGCCAAGCCCCTGAACTCGCTGCCCATCGCCGTGGCCGCGAAGGTCGACGCGATGGGCAATGTGGCCGACCGGGTGAAGCTGACCGGTGGTTTCGTCGAAGGGGAGTTCGACCAGCGCAACCTGGTGCTGCTCAAGGACCCGGCCGCCGACCAGCTGGGCAAGCTGCCCACCATCACCGACGGTCAGGTGCTCACCGGCGCCGACAACGGCACCGACGCGATCACGCTCAAGGGTCTGGGGGGCAAGGATGTGACCCTGAAGCCGATCAAGGCCAATGCACTGGGCTACGACCAGTACATGGTCAATCAGGCGACCCTGACCAAGCTCGTCGCGAAGCCGGCGCTGCAGGGCTACTGGGTGCAGATCAAGGACATGGAACAGTTCGGCGGCAACATGATGGAACTGCAGCAGTTGCAGGCGTCCAACGCCGGCATCAATGTCGACGGCTCCGCGATCATGAGCTCCATGATCAAGCAGGTGCTGAACATCCTGCTGATGGTCACCACAGCCCTGCTTGGGGTGGCCGTGCTGATCGCCCTGATCGGCGTCGGCAACACCCTGGGCCTGTCGGTGATCGAGCGGGCGCGTGAATCGGCCCTGCTGCGTGCGCTCGGCATGCAGAAGACATCGCTGCGCTGGATGCTGCTGATCGAGGCGCTGATGCTTGCCCTGGCCGGTGTCATCGTGGGCGTGCTCGCCGGAGCCTTCTTCGGCTGGCTGGGCGTCTCGGCAGTGTTGAAGCAGGCCGGCATGGCCTCCGGCCCGATGTTCGCGATCAACTGGGTACAGACGACCGGGATGGTGCTGATCGCCGTGGTCGCCAGTCAGAGTCCGAACTTCTTTACCGTCGCGAACCTGTTCAACATCCTGCAGCAGACCTCGGTGAATGCCATTATGGCGGTCGGGATGACGCTGGTGATCCTGACTTCCGGTATCGACCTCTCTGTGGGATCGCTGCTGGCGCTGACCGGTGCGGTAGGCGCATCGCTGGTGGGTATGGAGGTCAATGCCCTGGTGGCGGTGGCGGCCTCGCTGGCGCTGGGGGCGGCAATCGGTGCCCTGACCGGCACCATCGTGGCGCGCGGCAGGGTACAGGCGTTTATTGCCACGCTGGTCATGATGCTGCTGTTACGCGGCGTTACCATGGTCTATACCGACGGCAGCCCGATTAACACCGGATTCAGCGCCAATGCCGATTTGCTGGGCTGGTTTGGTATTGGTCGCCCGCTGGGTGTGCCTGCACCGGTCTGGCTGATGGCGCTGGTCTTTATCGCCGCCTGGTACATGCTGCAGCATACCCGCCTGGACCGTTATATCTATGCGCTGGGCGGTAACGAAGCGGCTACCCGTCTCTCCGGCATCAATGTGAATCGCGTCAAAATCATCGTCTATTCACTGAGTGGCATGCTGGCGGCGCTGGCGGGCACGATTGAAGTGGCCCGTCTCTCTTCGGCACAGCCTACTGCGGGCACCGGCTATGAGCTGGATGCGATTGCCGCGGTGGTGCTGGGTGGCACCAGTCTGGCGGGCGGTAAAGGGCGTATTTTCGGCACGCTGATCGGTGCGCTGATCCTCGGCTTCCTGAACAACGGCCTGAACCTGATGGGCGTCTCTTCTTACTACCAGATGATCGTTAAAGCGGTAGTCATCCTGCTGGCGGTGCTGGTGGATAATAAAAGCAGTAAATAACTCTGACCTTACACAGGATAATAAGATGAAAAAGTTAACCGCACTGGCCATCATCCTTGGCGCAACTCTCAGTACCAGCGCCATGGCAAAAGAGACCATCGCTCTGGTGGTTTCGACCCTCAATAACCCCTTCTTTGTTTCGCTGAAAGAGGGTGCGCAGAAAGAAGCCGATAAGCTGGGCTACAACCTGGTGGTGCTGGATTCACAAAACAATCCGGCGAAAGAGCTGGCAAACGTGCAGGATCTGACGGTGCGCGGCACTAAACTGCTGCTGATCAACCCTACCGACTCGGATGCTGTAGGCAATGCCGTGAAGATGGCTAATCAGGCGAACATCCCGGTCATCACACTGGATCGCGTCGCGTCACAGGGCAAAGTTGTCAGCCATGTCGCCTCCGATAACCGGTTCGGCGGTAAAATGGCCGGTGACTTCATCGCCAAGAAAGTCGGTGAAAACGCGAAAATTATTGAGCTGCAGGGCATTGCCGGGACCTCCGCGGCCCGTGAACGTGGCGAAGGTTTCAAACAGGCTGCCGATGCGCATAAGTTCCAGATCCTCGCCAGCCAGCCCGCTGACTTTGACCGCACCAAAGGGCTGAACGTTATGCAGAACCTGCTGCAGGCCCACCCGGATGTGCAGGCCGTCTTCGCGCAGAACGATGAAATGGCTCTGGGTGCTCTGCGCGCGCTGCAGACCGCCGGTAAAACCGGTGTGATCGTGGTCGGTTTTGACGGCACGGCGGATGGCGTGAAAGCGGTAGAAAGTGGCAAACTGTCCGCGACCGTGGCACAGATGCCGGACAAAATTGGCATGATCGGCGTGGATACCGCTGATAAAGTGCTGAAGGGTGAAAAAGTGCAGGCGATCAATCCGGTCGACCTGAAGCTGGTCACTCAATAACTCAAAGAAAAGCAGGGCACCGCGCCACCCTTCCGGTGGCGCACTTATTCCGGACTCCCCTAATGAGCAAAAACGCAAAACTGGCCGTTCTTGGCAGCATTAACGCTGACCACATCCTTAATCTGGCGCACTTTCCTCGTCCCGGTGAAACGGTGATCGGGCAGAATTATCAGATTGCGTTTGGCGGTAAAGGTGCGAATCAGGCGGTTGCCGCCGGTCGCGCAGGAGCCGATATCGCCTTTATCGCCTGTGTGGGCGCTGACGACATGGGTGAACGGATTCGTCAGCAGCTGGCGCAGGACAATATTGATACCACCCCGGTTGAAGTAGTTGCGGGTGAGTCCACCGGCGTGGCGATGATTTTCGTTAACGGTGACGGCGAAAACAGTATCGGTATCTACGCCGGTGCCAACGCGGCGTTAACGCCTGCCTGTGTGGCGCGTCATCAGCCGGTCATCGCTGCAGCCGATGCGCTTCTTATGCAGCTGGAGTCACCGCTGGAGAGCGTACTGGCCGCGGCCACGTTTGCCCGACAGCATCAGACCCAGGTGATTCTCAATCCGGCCCCCGCCACCCCGCTCTCTGACGACCTGCTGGCGCTGGTCGACATTATTACGCCGAATGAGACTGAAGCGGAGAGCCTGACCGGCATCGCCGTCAACAGCGATGAAGATGCTGCCCGCGCCGCGGCAGTGTTACATGCAAAGGGCATCGGCACGGTGTTGATTACGCTGGGGCGCCGCGGCGTCTGGCTGAGCGAACAGGGTGAGGGCCAGCGCATTGCAGGCTTCAGCGTGAAGGCGATCGATACTATCGCGGCGGGCGATACCTTTAATGGTGCGTTTATTACCGCACGACTGGAGCAGAAGCCGATCGGTGAGGCCGTAAGATTTGCCCACGCCGCCGCCGCGATTGCCGTGACCCGCTCGGGTGCACAGCCCTCCGTGCCATGGCGCGCGGAGATCGATGAATTTTTGCAGCAGCAGGGCTAAGCGCTTGAGTACCATGAAAGATGTCGCTCGCCTGGCGGGCGTCTCTACCTCCACCGTCTCGCACGTCATCAACAACAATCGCTTTGTCAGTGAAGGCGTGCGGGAAAAAGTCGAGCAGGCGATACGTCATCTGAATTACGCCCCCTCGGCACTGGCGCGCAGTCTGAAGATCAACCAGACCCACACGATAGGCATGTTGCTGACCACCAGTAGTAACCCGTTTTATGCGGAGGTGGTGCGGGGCGTCGAAGAGAGCTGCTATCAGCGTGGCTACAGCCTGATCCTCTGTAACACCGCCGGGGATGAGGAGCGGATGAACCGCAGCCTTGAGACGCTGATGCAAAAGCGCGTCGATGGCTTACTGATTATGTGCACCGAAAGTCACCTCCCTTCCGCAGACATTCTGAATCGCTATCCCTCTATCCCGGCCGTCATGATGGACTGGGCGCCATTTGAAGGGCGTGGTGACATTATTCAGGATAACGCCCTGCTGGGAGGCGAACTGGCAACTCAGCATCTTATCGACAGCGGCTATACCCGCATCGCCTGTATCGCCGGCCCGCAGGATAAGACTCCAGCCCGCATGCGTCTGCAGGGGTATCGCAACGCCATGACAAAAAGCGGCCTTGAGATCCTGCCAGGCTACGTGGTGAGCGGTGACTTTGAATTTCAGGGCGGTTACAACGGGATGGTAGAGCTGCTGGCACTGGACACGCCACCGGATGCGGTGTTCACCAGCAACGACGCCATGGCGGTCGGCGTTTACCATGCGCTCTATCAGGCGGGACTGCAGGTTCCGCAGCAGATGGCGGTCATGGGCTATGACGATATCGAACTGGCGCGCTATCTTTCTCCGCCACTGAGTACCGTTCATCAGCCAAAAGATGCCCTGGGCGAACTGGCGATAGACACCTTGATCCATCGTCTCAGCGATCCCGACGCCAGCCAGCAGACGCTGGTGCTGACGCCGGAACTCGTGGTGCGTGGGTCGGCTTAAGCCTTTTTCTTCCTGTCGCGATTGGTGATCAGGTTACGTCCATCCCCGTTTTTCAGCAGCATAAAGGTCAGCCCGGAGAAGACGGTTATCACGCCCATGGTCAGAAACGTGGCGTGAAACTGTGAAATGGTGCTGGTTTCAAACTCCTGATAGAAGCGCAGTACCGCGGCGCTGACGGCCACACCAAAACTGATCGCTAACTGCTGGGTCACGGCCAGCACGCTGTTGCCGCCGCTGGCGTTGTCATCATCCAGATCGGCCAGCGTGATCGTGTTCATGGCCGTGAACTGTGTCGACATGGCCATGCCGAGAATAAACAGCGGCAGTAACAGCACAATAATGCTCTCAGCAGGCGACTGCAGGGAGAAGCTGGCGATCAGAATGCCAATGATGGCGGTAATGCCGACCAGCAGGCGGCGGTATCCCAGCCAGCGCAGCAGCTGGGTCACCGTGGATTTCGCCAGGATAGAGCCAATCGCGGTGGGAGCCATCATGCAGCCTGCGATAATCGCTGAATAGCCAAAACCGACCTGCAACATCAGTGGCATTAAAAAGGGCACGCAGCCCGTGCCGAGACGTGACGCGATGTTGCCACCGATGCCGACTGAGAAGGTGCGGGTTTTAAACATCGGCAGGCTGATCAGCGGTGAAGGGTGACGCCGGGCATGCACTATATAGAGAAGCAACAGCACAATCCCGCCCAGTAATATCCCGCCAGCCAGCCAGGCTGAGACAATCCGCTCGCCAAACAGCTCAATACCGATTGAGATCATCACCAGTCCGGCCCCGAATAATAAGAAGCCTGCAAAGTCGAAGCGGCGCTTGGGGGTGGTGAAGTCCGGCATATATTTGCGTGCAAAGACAATACCGAGAATGCCTATCGGGATGTTGATCAGGAAAATCCAGTGCCAGGTGGCGTAGGTGACCAGAACGCCGCCCAGCATCGGTCCCAGTATCGGACCCACTAATCCCGGCATGGTGACAAAGTTGAGCACCGGCAGCAGCTCACTGCGCGGATAGGCACGCAACAGCGCCAGCCGGGCAACCGGCATCATCATGGCGCCGCCGACGCCCTGCACGATGCGTGACATAACCAGCACCGACAGCGTAGGCGAAAGCGCACAGGCCAGTGAGCCAAGGGTAAACAGTGACACGGCAACGATAAACACCTTACGCGTGCCGAAACGATCGGCAAGCCAGCCGCTGACCGGAATCAACATAGCAACAGTCAGGGTGTAGCTGATAACGGCGGATTGCATGGCCAGGGGAGAACGATCGAGGCTGGAGGCGATGGCGGGCAGTGCAGTATTCAGTATGGTGGCGTCGAGTGACTGCATGAAAAAGGCCATGGCAGCTATCCATGGCAAACCGGCCATGCTGCGCGCGGATCTTATCATTGAGTGTCCTTCTGGGGTTATCCTGCGACAAGAAGCAAAATAATAGCACCCGCAATCCGCCACGGCAGGTCTCTTTACAACGTTTAATGGCGGTTTTTGTGCGTTATTCAGGCGCGAAACGTCTGTTTTTAACCCGTTCGTTTAAAAAAGATGCGCTCAGCAAATTAATTCAAAGAAACACTTGTCAGCCCGCGGAAACTCCCTATAATGCGCCTCC
>DGKN01000245.1:2461-3017 GCA_002387005.1 Propionibacteriaceae bacterium UBA4569 | reverse complement strand
GGGCAAGTCGACGCTGATGAATGTGCTGTACGGCCTGCTGCAGGCCGACGAGGGCGAGATCACCGTGGACGGCCACCCCCTGCACCTGACCAACCCGAAGCAGGCGATGGCCGCCGGCATCGGCATGGTGCACCAGCACTTCATGCTGGTGGAGGTCTTCACCGTCGCCGAGAACATCGCGCTGGGACGCGAGGCCGGGACGGCCGGCATGCTCGACATGAAGAGCGCCAAGCAGCACGTCCGGGAACTCTGCGACCGCTACCGAATGGCCGTCGACCCCGATGCCGTCGTCGAGTCGCTGCCGGTGGGCATCCAGCAGCGCGTGGAGATCCTCAAGGCGCTGGCCAACGACGCCAAGTACCTCATCTTCGACGAACCGACCGCGGTACTGACGCCGCAGGAGATCGACGAGCTGATGGCCGTCATGCAGGCATTGCGCGACGAGGGAAAGGCCATCGTGTTCATCACCCACAAGCTGCGTGAGGTGCGCGCCATCGCGGACCAGATCACCGTCATCCGTCGCGGCAAGGTGGTGGGCCAGGCCGATCCGACGATG
>DGKN01000245.1:0-2450 GCA_002387005.1 Propionibacteriaceae bacterium UBA4569 | reverse complement strand
GGTGGCTGGGGGAGAGATCCTCTGCGTCGCCGGGGTGCAGGGCAATGGCCAGACCGAGCTCGCCGAGGCGATCCTGGGCACCACCCCGGTCAAGAGCGGCACGATCCTGGTGGACGGCCGTGACGTCTCGGGCATGAAGCCCGCCGACACCATCGAGGCCGGTCTCGGATTCGTGCCAGAGGACCGGCAGAAGGACGGCTTCGTCGGCTCCTTCAGCGTCGCCGAGAACCTCGTGCTGAACCATGTGGACGAGTACTCCAAGGGCTTCGCGCTCGACCTCAAGCGCCTCCGCGAGAACGCCGAGAGCAGGGTCGCCGAGTTCGACATCCGTACCAATGGCATCGACCTGCCGGTCAGCAGCCTCTCCGGCGGCAACGCCCAGAAGGTGGTGCTGGCCCGCGAGCTCTCGCGCCCGCTGTCGCTGCTGGTCGCCAACCAGCCGACCCGCGGCGTGGACGTCGGGGCCATCGAGTTCCTGCACGAGCGCATCGTCGCCGAACGGGACCGTGGCACCGCCGTGGTCATCGTCTCCACCGAGCTGGACGAGGTGGAGTCGCTCGCCGACCGGATCGCCGTGATGTACCGCGGCAAGATCGTCGGCATCGTGCCGCAGGACACACCCCGCGAGGCGCTGGGCCTGATGATGGCCGGCGTCCCCACCGAAGAAGCGCTGGCTGCGGCCAGCACGTCCAGCGCCCAGGAGGGCGCACCGCAGACTGGCCAGCAGATCGACACCGAAGGAGCAGCTCGATGAGTGCGAGCCCGTCCCGCCGACCGGCGGTGCGCATCAACTGGGGCGAGGTGACGACGATGGTCGCCGCCTTCGTGCTGGCCTTCCTGGTCGGCGCCCTGCTGATGGTTTTCAGCGACCCGGATGTCAGCTCGAAGTGGGCCTACTTCTTCTCCCGTCCCAGCGATGCCCTGAGCGCCTCGTGGGACAAGGTCAGCTCGGCCTACGGTGCCCTGCTGAGGGGTTCGCTGGGCAGCTGGAAGGCCTTCACCGACACCACGGCCTCCGCGGCCCCGTTGATCTGTGGCGGCCTCGGCCTCGCGGTCGCCTTCCGCTCCGGCCTGTTCAACATCGGTGCCCAGGGCCAGGCGATCTGGGGGGCCATCGCGGCGGCCTGGGTCGGCTTCCACTTCACGGGGCTGCCGATGCTCGTCCACCTTCCCTTCGCCATCATCGCGGGCCTGCTCGCCGGTGCCATCTGGGGCGGCATCGCGGGTTGGCTGCGGGCGGCCACCGGCGCCCACGAGGTGATCGTGACGATCATGCTGAACTACGTCGCCAGCCTCACCCTGGCGTGGCTGCTCGGCACGCACTACTTCCTGCGCCCAGGCCGCAGCGACCCGATCGCGCCCGAGGTGCAGTGGAGCGCCACCTTCCCCCGGGTGGAGGGTGGGCAGCTCCACCTCGGCTTCTTCCTCGCCCTGCTCGCGGCCGTGGCGGTGTGGTGGGTGATGGAACGCTCCAGCATCGGTTTCCGGCTGCGTGCCGTCGGCGCGAACCCCCACGCGGCAGCCACGGCCGGCATGAGCGTTTCACGCTCGACGGTCGTCGCCATGCTCATCTCGGGAGGTCTGGCGGGCCTGGCCGGTGTCCAGGCGGCACTCAGCCCCGGTGACTTCGGTCTGCCCACCCCGCTGTCCGCGGGTCTGGTCGGTTCGATCGGTTTCGACGCGATCACCGTCGCCCTGCTGGGGCGCTCCAAGCCGGGCGGCGTGGTGCTGGCCGGTCTCCTCTTCGGGGCCCTGCACGCCGGGGGCCTGGCGATGCAGTCGCAGGCCGGGACACCACTGACCCTGACGACCGTGCTCCAGGCGCTGATCGTCATGTTCGTCGCCGCACCGCGGCTCGTCCGCACGCTCGTGCCCTTCCTCAAGGCACGACGCAACCGGCCTGCTGAACTGGTGGGCGGCGCGTCCGCGCAGGGCGGTGTGGCGGCATGAGCACCACCCCCGACAAGGAAATCACCATGACCTCGGCGACCGAGCTGAACCGGCTGGCGGAAGAGACCACCGGCGAGCACGGCGAGGTGGTGCTGCGCACCACCGAGAGCGCCGCCAACCGACGCAGCCGCATCACCACCGGCATCCTGATCACCGTCCTGGGCCTGCTGCTGCTCGGCTTGTCGTTGACGGCCAAGGGTTCGGCCCGGTTCGCGCTTTCGGACGCCTTCGATGCCGTCCAGCTGCCCACCTTCTCGCTGCCCGGCCTGGCCACTGTCCTGGTGTGCGGTGCGCTGGCCACCCTGGCCGGGGTGGGCTATCTGTCCGGACGACTGCATGGACGCCTGCCCTCGCTCGCCGGGACCGTCGCCGGGCTGGCCGTGATGATCGGCTTCCTGGCCTGGGCCGCAGCCGGACGCGACCTGCCCTTCCCGATCTCCAACCAGCTGAACGGCACCTTCGCCATCGCCACCCCGCTGGTGCTGGGCGCGCTGGCCGGC
>DGKN01000260.1 GCA_002387005.1 Propionibacteriaceae bacterium UBA4569 | reverse complement strand
CGTACCGGCCGACCCGAGCAGTTCGAGCAGCGCGTCGGGGCGGGCGAAGACGGCCGAGCGGGGCTTGACCAGCGAGGAGCGGTGCCGGACCTCTGGTGGCCCAAGGTCTGGTCGTCACGCTCTTGCCGCCTGGAGTCGTGACCGATTGGTCCGGACTGGTTGGACGTCCGATCATTGATGGACCCGAACGTGCCGAGCACGTGGCCTGGAACGGCTTCAATCCCACCCCAGCGGAGAGTGCCTTGATGAAACTCCTTGCCGATAGCTAATCCCCAGTGGCTCGGCGGGGCCTTGCCTGCCAGGCCTCGGTCAGGAGTTCGTGCAGCTCGGCTGGATCCACATGATCCAGCCTGATCAGGACACTCGGATGTCCGCGGTAGTGGTCGGTGGTGAAGAACTTGTCGGGATCGGCTGCGATGAGCGCGTCACGGTCCTCGAGACTGTTTCGCCAGCAGACCAGGATTCCGTCCTCTTCGTGGAGGCGGGCAAAGATCTTGCCGGCCACGTAGAAGGCCGGTGTTGCGTAGGACGTGCGTTCGGTCACCTGGGGCAGGGCAGTGGCCAGGCGACGGACGTCGTGTTCTGTGCTCATACTTCTCCTCCGCGGGGCGGCTGGACGCCGGTGTAGGAACCGAAGGACCACAGGTTGCCCACGTGGTCGCTGACTGTAGCTATGCTCCCTCCGAAGGGGCTGTCGGCTGGTGGCTCGACGGTTCGGGCACCGATGTCCAAGGCCTTTGAGTGGAGGGTGTCGACATCACTGTCGGTGGGGACGACGAGGTAGCAGGCAGCGTGACCTGCCGTCTTCTCCATCGGGTTGTCCGGGCGGGTTGATCCCACAGGACGGCGCCGTTGTCGCGCCAGCGAAGTTCGGCGTGCTCGACGACATTGAGGTCGTCCTGATTTCTCACGACGAGGGTTTCGGTGAACCCGATCCCGGTCAGGAAGTCCCACACCTCGTCGCAATAAGAAGTGTCCAGCCCGACCATGGGTCTGGCTGCATCTCCGGACCACACATTGGTTTCCAGTAGTAAGCCTCCAAGCCATGCGCTGGTCGTTACACAGGCCCTCGTTCCTGCAAAGTGCCTGTTGGTCGCAACTAGTCTGGGTGCATGGCGACGGCTACGCGGCCGGTCCACCCCGCCCTCAGGGAATGTCTGGCAGGGCCCCTGGTTGCCTACGATCTGCAGCTGCCGATCGATGCTGCACACGTGGGCTTGCGGAGCACCTCCGCCACGGTGGTCCTGGCCGTGGACGAGCCACTCGACGTCGGACGGCTGCATGACCCGGCGAGCTGCTCACGCTGGTGGTGGTCCGGCACCTGGTTTGACCCAAGCTGGACGTCGATGGTTACTGATTGGCGTGGTGGCGCAAAGCCGCCTGGATCCACACCTGGAGCGCCTCGCCGGTTTTGATGGCCTCCGCGTCGACGGCGATCCATCCGACGCCCATGGTGCGGCCCTTGCCCATCTGGCCGCGATGGGCGCCGGGCATGCTGAGGAGCTGGGGATCCTCGTCGGGTGAGACTCGGACGAGGAGTGCTCCGCCGCCGGCCGAGGCGGTGCAGACCATTCGGTCGTCGACCATGAACGCCAGCCCGCCGAACATCTTCACCTCCCGGAGACTGGGCTGGTCATCGAGTAGTCCGCGGATGCGTTGCGCGAGATTCTCGTCGTGGGCCATGGCGATTCTCCTCAGGCTGGGTGGGGGAGGGCGCCGGCGAGCCGGGCATAGGCAGCGTTGCGTCCGGCCAAGGCCAGCAGGATCGCCCTTGCGGGACCGGTCACCAGAGGGCCGTCACCGTGGCTCCAGTCGAGGTCGTCGGCCTGCAGCCTCACGCCGTCCAGCTGCCTGCTGGCGGCACGTGACTTGGGGCTCGGGTTGGCAAGGTAGTCCAGGGCGACGACGAGGTGCTCCTCGGGGAGGTGGTGGCTGAGGCCGAGTGGGGTGGTGATGTCGAGGCCGTGGACGATGACGTCGGTCAGCGGTGCCTCGGGGCCTTGGCCGGGCGGGGTGAAGCGGTGGCCGGCCTTGTCGCGCAAGATCTGCACGATCTCGGCGAACGGCCGCTGCGCCTGCTTCTTGGCGAGGGCGTTGTTTGCGGCGTCGAAGTTGCCGCGGTGGCGCACCAGTGCGCCCATGAAGCCGAGCATGCCGACCTCCATCGGCATGACCAGGTGCGCGGCGACCCGCTTGACGGTCCACTCGCTGCACAGGCTTTGAGCCTGTTGTTGGTCAGGAGTCAGACGTTCGAGCAAGTCGGCGAGGGAACGTCGCTCGCTGGCGATGGCCGAGAACAAGTCCATGACCCAAGTCAAACACGTCGCAGTCCGAGTTGGCCGGTGGTAGCTCTGGTTGCTCGCTCGAGCGCCGATCCCACGGACTTTCAGGGAAACATTGCTGTGGCTAGGTGTTTCTCCTGTCGATCGTGTCGTGTTTCCCCTGCGTTCCCCATCGGTCTTGGGCTGTGGAGGAACGAAAGTGAGGACGTTGTCGTGTCCATCTGTGTCCATGACAGGAACCCACGACAGGGAGATGGACATGGACACGTTGCGCGAGGCGCTGGGCACTGAGTTTTTGTTGCAGGCGGCTGATGGGCTGGCACCGGGGTGGGGGATCAGTCATCCGGATCTGGGCCCGCTGAGGTCGGTCGATGATTTCCGTCGGGCGTCGCGGACGGGCGACGTATTGGCCCGTGACGATGTGCTGATCGCGCTGGCAGGGCTGGCCCATGTGGAGGGTGAGAACTGTCCGGAGGCGACGGCGGTGTTGTGCGAGTTGTTGATTCCGGGGACGTTGGCGAAGCTTCGTCGGCATCGTCCGGGGTCGTTGCCGATGTCGGCGTTGTGTGATGTGGCGGCGCAGCATCTGTGGATGGGGGCGCGGACCTTTGACTGGCGGTCGCGCCGCAAGGTGGCGGCCTCGATCCAGTGGCAGGTGCGTCGGGCGNNNGGACGTGGACGAACACGCAGCCGATGGACGACCAGGTGCTCGAGGGTCTGATGGTCGACGACGCCAGCCCGGAGCCGTGGGTGGAGCCGGCCGAGGAGTTGTCGGCGGTGTTGCAGCAGGCGGCGCGGGCTGGGGCGGTGACGCCGGATGATGCGGCGCTGTTGCGGCTGGNNGCCGACCCGGAGGGTGGGTGTGCACGGTTTGATGTCGCGGCAGGCGTCGGCGGTGGTGGCGCAGCAGCTGGGGATCTCGCCGAGTTCGGCGCGGCGTCGGGTGGGGCGGGTGCTGGGCCGGTTGCAGGACGCGAACCGGCAGGGTCTGTTCCTGGACGTGGCGTGAGCACCGACCAGGCGGTGGCGGGTTGGGTCGACGTGACCACACCACCAGCCTCCATGCCTGTGATGGCGCCGAGCGTGGCGGAGTTGCGCCGCGCCTGGGATGCTGTCAGCCAGGGCCGCTATGCCCGTCCCGAACCCATCCAGCCGCCGCCCGCCACCTCGGCCATGGCTGTGTCTGCGCTGGAGGGCGACGAGCCGTCGGTGGCGGCATGGCGACCGGCTGAGCCGATAGTCGTGGTGGTGGGCGCCCACCCACAAGCGGGTTCGTCGACGGTGGCGCTTGCTGTGGCCCAGGCGGATCCGTGCTCTCGGCTGGTGGAGATCAGCCTGCCGTCCTGCTCGGGGTTGGCCGGTGCTGGGGCGGCGGAGTTGGGGGAGTTGTCGTCGTGGGTGCGTTCGCAGCGCGACGGCGTGGTGATCGAGCGCCCCGCCACCGTCGAGGCGGGTGACCCGTTGCCGCTGGATCGGGTGGTGCGACGCACCGTGCTGGACGCCGGCGTCCATCCGTGTGCGTCCGGGCCCGGGTGGGTGCCGGCGACAGTCGCTGCCGCGGAGCGGGTTGTGGTGGTGGCGGCCGGGACGGTGCCGGGCATCCGACGTCTCGAGGTGGCAGT
>DGKN01000228.1 GCA_002387005.1 Propionibacteriaceae bacterium UBA4569 | reverse complement strand
GGCAGCGCTGCTGCTCGCCGCCGGGGTGGCACTCGGCAGCCTGTTCGGTACTGGCCTGGCGTTGCTGGCGGCCCGCGCCGTGCCCGTCCTGGTGGCGCCGGGCACCACCGTCGTCCCCGCCCTCGGCGTACTGGCAGTCGGGCTGCTCGGGTCCGTGCTCGTCACCCGCCGCGTCACCACCGTCGACCCCCTGCTCGCCCTTGGAGGCAACTGATGCTCACCCTGTCCGATGTCACCGTCACCCGCGCCGACGGTCCGGTCCAGCGCACCATCCTCGACCGCGCAGGCCTGCAGGTCGCCGCGAGTGAACTGGTGGCCCTGGTCGGCGCGTCTGGTTCCGGCAAGTCGACCCTGTTGGCCGTGGCCGCTGGTCTCGTGACGCCCGATTCCGGGACCGTGAACGTCTCGGGGCGGTTGGGGCTGGTCTTCCAGCAGGCCAATCTGCTGGCACCGCTGACCGCCACCGAGCAGGTGCTGTTGCCGCTGCACGTCGCCGGCACCAGGGGACGTGCGCTCCGCGATGCCCGTCCCAAGGCCCTGGAGCTGTTGGACCGCGTGGGGCTGGGTGGCCTGGGAGATCGACGTCCGCACCAACTCTCCGGCGGGCAGCGCCAGCGGGTCGCACTGGCCCGGGCTCTGGTCGTCGATCCCGAGGTGCTGTTGTTGGACGAGCCCACTTCCGCTCTGGACGCGGAGGCCGGGAACGCGGTTCTCGATCTCGTCCGCGAGGTGACCGACGAACGCAGCCTGGCGACCCTGCTGGTCACCCACGACCGCGAACTGGCGCGCCGCGCCGACCGGATCGTCCAGATGGACCAGACACATCAGTCCCCCGCGGGTCACATCAGTCCCCGTTGACGGGGACTGATCCGGCCCTTGGGGGACTGATCCGTGCGGGAGGGTCAGCTGGCGTCGGCCGGCTGGGCCTTGGCCTGCGCGACCTCGGCCTTCTCCGCCGACTTCTCGTCCTTCTTCTCGGGCTTGGCGTCGACGCCGGCCTCCTTGCGCTGCTTGTCCGTGATCGGCGCGGGCGCTTGGGTGAGCGGGTCGTAGCCATTGCCGGTCTTCGGGAAGGCGATGACGTCGCGGATGGTGTCGAAGCCGCCGAGCAGCATCACCAGACGGTCGAGGCCGAAGGCGATGCCACCGTGCGGCGGGGCGCCGAACTTGAAGGCGTCCAGCAAGAAGCCGAACTTCTCCTGCGCCTCCTCCTCGCCGATGCCCATCACGGAGAACACCCGCTCCTGCATGTCGCGACGGTGGATACGGATCGAGCCACCGCCCACCTCGTTGCCATTGCAGACGAAGTCGTAGCCATACGACAGGGCCGAACCGGGGTCGGCGTCGAAGGTGTCCCAGAACTCGGGCTTGGGCGAGGTGAAGGCATGGTGGACGGCGGTCCACTTGCCCTCGCCCAGCGCCACGTCGCCCGACGCGGTCGCGGCGGCGGCCGACTTGAACATCGGCGCGTCGACGACCCACAAGAAGCTCCAGGCGTTCTCGTCGATCAGGCCGGTGCGGCGTCCGATCTCCAAACGAGCGGCACCCAGCAGTTCCTGGGAGCTCTCCCGCTCGCCCGCGGCGAAGAAGATGCAGTCGCCGGGGCTGGCGCCGGCCGCCTCGGCCAGGCCCATCCGCTCGGTCTCGGAGATGTTCTTGGCGACGGGGCCGCCCAGTTCGCCGTCCTCACCCACGGTGACGTAGGCCAGGCCCTTGGCGCCGNNTGCTTGGCCCACTCCTGCCAGGCGTCGAACTGGCGACGTGGCTGCGAACCGCCGCCGGGCATGACGACGGAGCCCACGTAGGGGTTCTGGAAGACACGGAAGGGGGTGTCGACGAAGAATCCGGTCAGCTCACGGATCTTGAGGTCGAAGCGCAGGTCGGGCTTGTCGGAACCGTAGTTGTCCATGGCGTCGTGCCAGGTCATCCGGGGCAGCGGCAGCGGCATGTCGACGCCGATCAGCTTCCAGCAGGCGGCCATGACGGCCTCGCNNGCGCGCGATCTGGTAGTAGCGCTCCATGCCGGCCACCATCAGCAGCTGCTTGAACAGCTGGGGGCTCTGCGGCAGCGCGTACCAGGAACCAGGAGCCAGACGGGCCGGCACCAGGAAGTCGCGCGCGCCCTCGGGCGTCGAGCGGGTCAGCGTCGGGGTCTCGATGTCGTAGAAGTTCTTGCCGTCAAGCACATTGCGGATCGCGGACGTGACCTTGGAGCGCAGCACAAGCGCGTCGTGCTGGCGCTGGCGGCGCAGGTCCAGGTAGCGGTACTTGACGCGGGCGTCCTCACCGACGGTGATGCGCTCGTCGATCTGGAAAGGCAGCGTCGCGGCGGCGTTCAGCACCGACAGTTCACGGATGGCGACCTCGACCTCGCCGGTGGCGATGTTGGGGTTGATGTTCTCATCCGTGCGGGCGTCGACGACGCCGGTCACCGTGATGCAGAACTCATTGCGCAGGTCGTGGATGCCTGCCTTCTCGAGGTACTCGTCGCGGACGACGACCTGGCAGATGCCCGATGCGTCGCGCAGGTCGATGAAGGCAACGCCGCCGTGGTCGCGCCGCTTGGCGACCCATCCGGCGAGGGTGACGGTGGTACCGACGTCGGCCTTGGACAGGGTCCCGGCCTCATGGGTGCGCAGCATGCAGCTATTCCTTTCTGGGGCCACGCATAGACGGTGCGCGGCCTGACGGGTGTGCCGCACCAGACTAGGCCATCCCGGCGACGCCACTGCCCGGTTGTCGGGCGGCACACTGGAGCGATGGACGCGTTCACCCAGCTGCTCTCCGACTGGCAGCTCACCTGTGCTGGTGAGCTGGTGCATGGACGAGCGCTGGTGCAACCCGTGCGCACCGTGGACGGACGTNNCATGCCGGACAGGTGCCGGCCTTGAAGGCATGGGCCGGTGACGGGACGGTCGAGGTGTTGCGCGCCAAGCCGTCGATCGGGGCCTTGCTGCTGGAGCCCCTGGACGTGGAGCGGCTGCCGCAGGAGCCGGAATTGAAGGCGGTGGCTGCGTTGTGGGGGCGGCTGCACCGTCCGGCGCCGGCCGCGCTCCCCCGGTTGTCCGACCTGGTGTCGCCCGTCCTCGACCGGTTGCACGCTGACCCGCGCGGGGCTGGGGTCCCGCCG
>DGKN01000080.1:6240-6695 GCA_002387005.1 Propionibacteriaceae bacterium UBA4569 | reverse complement strand
ACCACGCCCGAGCACATCCGACAACTCGCCGAACGCGTCGGCGGGCGTCCGGTCGTCGAGCGCACCGTCGAGCACGTCAACGCAGCGTCCTCGCTGTATTCCGAGGTGCCCTTCGACCAGGACGCGAGCTACCTGTCCATCGGCGAGCGGACGAATGCGAACGGCTCCAAGGCTTTCCGCGAGGCGATGCTGGCCGAGAACTGGGACGAATGCATCGACATCGCCCGCGCCCAGGTGCGCGACGGCGCCCACCTGCTCGACCTGTGCACCGACTACGTCGGACGCGACGGGACGCGCGACATGCGCGAGCTGGCCGGACGCTTCGCCACCGCCGTCACGCTGCCGGTCGTCCTCGACTCCACCGAGCCCGAGGTGATCGAGGCCGGTCTGGAATCCCTCGCCGGGCGTTGCGTCATCAACTCGGTGAACTTCGAGGACGGCGACGGACCCGACTC
>DGKN01000080.1:0-6197 GCA_002387005.1 Propionibacteriaceae bacterium UBA4569 | reverse complement strand
CCGGCCAGGAGGAGACCCGCCGCGACGGGCTCGAGACGATCAACGCGATCCGTGAGCTGAAGCAGCGCTACCCCGACGTGCACACCACACTCGGCGTCTCCAACATCTCCTTTGGCCTGAACCCGGCCGCCCGGGTGGTGCTGAACTCGGTCTTCCTGCACGAGTGTGTCGCCGCTGGCCTCGACTCGGCGATCGTGCACACCGCCAAGATCGTCCCGATGGACCGCATCCCCGACGAGCAGCGCGAGGTCGCCCTGGACCTCGTCCACGACCGTCGTCGTCCGGCCACCGACACCGAACCGGCCTACGACCCGCTGACCCGCTACCTGGAGCTCTTCGAGGGCGTCACCGCCGCCGACGTCCGCGCCACCCGAGCCGCCGAACTCGCGTCCCTGCCACTGGGGGAGCGGCTGCAGCGTCGCATCGTCGACGGCGAGGCCAAGGGCCTGGAAGCCGACCTGGACGAGGCGCTCGCGTCCAAGCCCGCCCTCGACATCATCAACGAGGACCTGCTGGCCGGCATGAAGACCGTTGGTGAGCTGTTCGGCTCGGGCCAGATGCAGCTGCCCTTCGTCCTGCAGAGCGCCGAGGTGATGAAGAACGCCGTCGCCTACCTCGAACCGCACATGGAGGTCGCCGACGACACCTCTGGCAAGGGGACGATCGTGCTGGCGACCGTCAAGGGTGACGTGCACGACATCGGCAAGAACCTGGTCGACATCATCGTCTCCAACAACGGCTACAAGGTCGTCAATCTGGGCATCAAGCAGCCGATCGCCGCCATCATGGAGGCCGCCGAGACCAACTCCGCCGACGCCATCGGCATGAGCGGCCTACTGGTGAAGTCAACGATGGTGATGAAGGACAACCTCGCCGAACTGGATGCGCAAGGGCTGGGCACCAAGTACCCGATCCTCCTCGGCGGTGCCGCGCTGACCAGGGCCTACGTCGAGCACGACCTGAACGACGCCTTCTCCGGCGACGTCCGCTACGCCAAGGACGCCTTCGAGGGTCTGGCCCTGATGGACGCCGTGATGGCAGTCAAGCGGGGGGTGCCGGGCGCAGCGCTGCCCGCGATCAAGCCCCGCCGGGTGCCCAAGGGGCCGACGATTCAGATCGCCGAACCGGAACTCGGCGTGCGCTCCGACGTCGCCCGTCCGACCCCGGCCGGCGGCGTGGACGTCCCAACGCCGCCGTTCTGGGGGACGCGCGTCGTCAAGGGCATCAAGACCGCCGAGGTCGCCGCGTGGCTGGACGAGCGCGCCACCTTCTTGGGCCAGTGGGGCCTCAAGTCGGCCCGCGACGGCGCCTCCTACGAGGAATTGGTGGAGACCGAGGGACGTCCGCGCCTGCGGATGTGGATGAACCGCATCCACACCGACCGGCTGGCCGAGTTCGCGGTCGTGCACGGCTACTTCCCGGTGCATTCGCAGGATGAGACGCTCATCGTCCACGACCCCGACGACCTGGAGCGCGAGGTGACCCGGTTCACCTTCCCGCGGCAGCGTCGCGATCGCCGGCTGTGTCTGGCCGACTTCTTCCGCGACAAGGACGAGTTCGATGAGTTCGGGCCGGACGTGTTGGCGATGCAGCTGGTCACCATGGGTTCCGCGGTGGCGCAGGAAACCGGACGACTGTTCGCGCAGAACTCCTACCGCGACTACCTCGAGCTGCACGGGCTGAGCGTCCAGCTGACCGAGGCGCTGGCCGAGTACTGGCACGCCCGGACGCGTGAGGAGCTCGGCTACGCGGCGACTGAGTCGGACGTCGACGGTGCGATCCGCGACCAGCACTACCGCGGTTCTCGCTACTCCTTCGGCTACCCGGCCTGCCCGGATCTGGAAGACCGCGCCAAGCTCGTCGACCTGCTGCACCCGGAGCGCATCGGCGTCACCCTCTCGGAGGAGCTGCAGCTGCACCCCGAGCAGTCGACCGACGCGATCGTCGTCCACCACCCGGAGGCGAAGTACTTCAACGCCAAGTGAGGCCAGCTGCGGCGCACGGGTGAGGCGGCGGGGGTCTGCGAGAATGGGCACACCATNNGACTCCCGCCGCCGTCCTGTTCGACTTCGACTCCACGCTGGTGGACACCGAGCCCCTGTGGATCGAGTCCGAACTCGCCCTCGCCACCGCCCACGGCATTGCCTGGAGCGAGGCCGATTCGCACGCGCACGTCGGCAAGTCGATCCCGACGCTGTGCGCGGCGATGGCGGCGCGCAGCGACGACCCCGAACTCACCTGGGAGCAGCTGAGCGACGAACTCGTCGAGACCCAGGTGGCCAAGTGCGTCGCCAAGGGCGGTGACCTGTTCCGCCCGGGCGCGCGTGAGCTGGTCGAGCAGGTTCGCGAGGCGGGGATCCCGCACGCGTTGGTCTCTTCCAGCTACCGCCACATCATCGACGCGATCCTCGAAACCCTGCCCGACATGGGGTTCGGCGCGATCGTCGGCGGTGACGAGGTGGAACACAACAAGCCGCACCCCTACCCCTATGAGCACGCGGCGCGCCTTCTGGGCGTCGATGCGACCGAGTGCCTGGTGATCGAGGATTCGGTCTCGGGTTCGCACTCCGGTCAGGCTGCCGGTGCCGTGGTGCTGACCATCCCGGCCATCGTCGAGATCCATGCAGAGCCCGGGCGGGTGGTGCTGCCAACCCTGGCCGGCGTCGGCGTGGACGACCTGTCGCGCATCTTCAGCACCGAGCGGGAGCGTGTGAACACGCTGTCGGGCGTGCGCACCGGGCCGCTGCGGGCGGGGGAGCGGGTCACGCTGACCGACCCGAAGGGCCGGCGCCACTCGATCCTGCTGACGCCGGGAAAGGGCTTCCAGACCACCAAGGGCGGCTTCAGCCATGACGACCTGATCGGGCGTCCGCAGGGCATCACCGCCACCACCAAGCAGGGCCTGACCTTCTTGGTGATGCGCCCGCTGATGAGCGACTACATGGTGGCGATGCCGCGCGAGGCGGCCGTCATCTATCCCAAGGACGCCGCGCAGATCATCATGTGGGCCGACATCTTCCCCGGCGCGCGGGTGCTGGAGGCAGGGGTTGGTTCCGGTGCGCTGTCGATCGCGATGCTGCGGGCGATCGGGGAGACGGGACGGCTGCACTCCTATGAGCGTCGCGAGGAGTTTGCCGAGGTCGCCCAGCGCAACGTGGAGAACTTCCTTGGCGGAAAGCACCCCAGCTGGGAGGTGACCGTCGGAGACCTGGTGGAGTCCATCTCGGACGAGCCGATCGACCGGGCCGTGCTGGACATGCTCGCCCCCTGGGAGTGCGTGGATGCGGTGGGTGAGCGGATGGTTCCAGGCGGTGTGCTGTGCTGCTATGTCGCCACCACCACCCAGATGGGACGCGTGATGGACACCCTGCGCGTGCACGGCGGCTGGACCGAGCCAATGGCCACCGAAACCATCGTCCGCGACTGGCACGCCGAGGGGCTATCGGTTCGTCCCGGGCACGGGTCGAGCGGGCACACCGGCTTCCTGGTGATCACCCGCCGGCTTGCCCCGGGCGTCGAGGCGCCGATGCGCAAACGTCGTCCCGCCCCCGGCGCCTATGGCCCCGACTACCACGGCCCGCGTCCGAAGAACATCCCGATGACCAACCAGGACGTCCCCGTCGAGGTCGAGCAGGCAGCCGATGACGCGACCGGCGCCGAGACGACGGAGGCGCTGAACCAGTGACCAACCAGCCCTTCGACGACCGCCTGCGGCTGGCCGAGCGCCGGGCGAACGATGCTCGCGCCGACGCCCGCAACCTCGCCGCCCAGAACGACCGGCTGAACTCGACGCTGCGCGAGGCGCGCCAGAAGCTGGTCGACCTGAAGGCCGAGCTCGACGCGCTGGCGGCCCCGCCGCTGGAGCGAGGCCTGGTCACGGCTGTGCTGGACGAAGGGGAGCTGGAGGTCTCGGCACTGGGACGCCAGTTGCGGGTGTCGGTGCTGCCGTCCCTGATCGCCGAGGCCGGTGAGCTGGCCGTCGGCGACGGGGTGNNCGGACGCTGTGCGGCACCGCCGGTGGGAGAGCTCGCGACGGTGGTCGAGTGCGCGGACGGCTTCATTGTCGTCCGGACCCCGGCCGGGGACGAGGTGCGGCTGCGGGCCGTCGACTCGCTGGTGGCGTCCAGGCCCGCAGCCGGTGACTCGGCGCTGGTGGACCGTCGTGGTGGGCTGGCCCTGGCGCTGGTGGTCCGCGAGCAGGTCGAGGAGCTGGTGCTGGAAGAGGTCCCGGACGTCGGCTACGCCGACATCGGAGGGCTGGGGGAGCAGATCCAGCAGATCCGGGACGCGGTGGAGTTGCCCTTTGCGCACCGCGATGCCTTCCGGCGCTACCAGCTGGCTGCCCCCAAGGGGGTGCTGCTCTACGGACCGCCCGGCTGCGGCAAGACGATGATCGCCAAGGCCGTGGCCAACTCGCTGGGTGTCGATGGCTCCTACTTCTTGAACATCAAGGGCCCCGAGCTGCTGAACAAGTACGTGGGGGAGACCGAGCGTCAGATCCGGCTGATCTTCGGGCGCGCCCGGGAGCACGCCAGCGAGGGCAAACCGGTGGTGGTCTTCTTCGACGAGATGGACTCGCTGTTCCGTACCCGCGGCTCGGGCGTCAGCTCGGACGTGGAGAACACGATCGTGCCGCAGTTGTTGAGCGAGATCGACGGCGTCGAGGGCATCGACAATGTCATCATCATCGGGGCCTCGAACCGCGAGGACATGATCGACCCGGCGATCCTGCGACCCGGCCGGCTGGACGTGAAGATCAAGTTGGAGCGTCCCGACGCCGACGGCGCGCGGGAGATCTTCGCCAAGTACCTCACCGACCAGACGCCGTTGCACCCTTCGGCGGGCAGCGCGGCGGAGCTGATCGAGGCTGCCATCGACGAGATCTGGGCGCGCAACGAGGCGAACCGCTTCCTTGAGGTGACCTATGCCTCGGGTGACCGTGAGGTCTTGTGGTTCAGCGACTTCGCGTCCGGGGCGATGGTGCGCAACATCGTCGACCGGGCCAAGAAGGCGGCGATCAAGGACGAGTTGGCCGGTGGCCCCGGCGGGGTCTCCGAGGCTGGGGTCCGGGCGGCCTGCCGCGCCGAGTACCTAGAGAACGAAGACCTGCCGAACACCACGAACCCCGACGACTGGGCGCGCATCAGCGGCCGCAAGGGCGAACGGATCACCTTCATCCGCACCCTGGTGAGCAGCCGCGAGGTCACCCGAGCCTGATCGCGCGTTATTGGGGAAGTTGAGTTCCACCGGTGGTAGCCCAGTTTCCCCAATGATGCGACGAGCGGTTATCCACAAGCGGCAGGTCAGGGAGGAATCATCCACAAGCCGTGATCCACGAGGTGCTGTGGGAGGGGCAATCGCCGCAGACTGCCCACATGAACCAATCGCTCAGCTCCGCGTTGTCCTTGGCGCGAGTTCAAGNNGCTGAACAGGCTGCCGCGGCGGGTGTCGGCCACAGCTTGCTGCGGCGCATGATCGACGGCGGCCAGTGGATCAGGCTCGCCACGGGCTTGTATCAAGCGCATCCCGCCGCGCTCGAAGCTGACGGGGCCGCCTGGGCGGGCCTTCTACTGGGCGGCCCGCGGGCCTGCATTGCTGGGGAGATGGCTGCCCACCTCCAGGGCTTCGCGTCGGAGCCGGAGGTCATCACAGTGGCCGTACCCCACGAGAAGAGGGTGCGCCCAGTTGGCCGCTGGCAGTTCGAGCGGCGTCGGGAAATGCCGCTCACCAGGGGCGAGCCGGCCCGCACCACCGTCGAGGAGACGGTGCTCGACCTGTGTGACGGCCAGCCAGACCGCGCCGAGCACTGGGTGATGGAAGCCTGCCGGCTGAGGTTGACGACGCGAGCTCGACTGCTGACGGCGCTGCAGGCGAGGCTGCGCATTCGCAGCAGGCGGGACCTGGCCGATCTGCTGGCCCCTGACGAGGAAGGGGTCGAGTCGCCGCTCGAACGGCGCTACCTCAAGGATGTGGAACGCGCCCACGGGCTGCCCAGATCGACTCGTCAGGTGAGGGCCGGGAACCAGCGACGGGACGTGGTCTATGAAGAGTTCGGTGTGCTGGTCGAGCTGGATGGCCGACGCGGTCATCAAGGAGCAGGAGCCTTCCGCGACATGACCCGTGACAACGGCAACACCGCCAGCGGCTGGAGCCCCCTGCGCCACGGCCGGGGCGACTGCACGAGCGGTTGTTGCTCC
>DGKN01000167.1 GCA_002387005.1 Propionibacteriaceae bacterium UBA4569 | reverse complement strand
GGACCAGACCGGGCCGACCGTGTGGATCACCCAGCGGGCGGGCATCCGTCCGGCGATGGTGGCGACCGCCTGTCCAGCGGGCAGCCCGTCCGGCAGTGCCGTGGCGCGGAGCTCGCGGCAGGCAGCCAGCACCTGTGGCCCACCCGCGCGGTGGATGGCGCCGTCGACGCCGCCTCCGCCCATCAGCCCAGAGTTGGCGGCATTCACCACGGCATCCACCTCGAGGGTCGTGATGTCGCCCCGGACGATCTCGATGACCGGCACGATCAGGCCTTCGCCAGGATGGCGACCAAGAAATTGGAGCCCTCCTCGAAGGGCTTGAGGTCCCAGCTGGCCAGCCCGACCTGGAGGGCGAGGCCGGACGCGTCTGCATCGGCCACGAACTCGCCGANNGAAGTCGTAGTTGCGGCCCGAGCTGAACCCGATCACCGCGCGTCCGTCGTCCTTCAGGTGCGCGGCGAAACGCGACAGGATCGGACGACGGCTGCTGGGCGCCGGGAAGGCGATGACGTTGCCGGCGCACAGGATGATGTCGAAGGGCTCCTCGACGCCCTGGGCCGGCAGGTCGAGGGTGTGCAGGTTACCGACGAAGTAGTCGGGGCCAGGCGCCTCGGCGCGGGCCACCTCGACCAGATGTGGATCAAGGTCAACCCCGACGACGCGGTGACCACGGCTGGCGAGCTCACCAGCGTGTCGACCGGGGCCGCAGCCCGCGTCCAGGATGTGCGCCTGACGCGGCGCCATTGCGTCCACGAACCGCGCCTCACCCAGCAGGTCAGCACCGTCGGCAGCCATCCTGCGGAAGCGCTCTGCATAGTTGCGGGCGTGGTTCGGGTTGGACGCGACCACCTGTTCCCAGGTGCCGGGTTCGATCGTCTGGTCGGTCAAGATCAGCTTCCTTCGCATCAACGGGGTCGTCGTCTCGACCCGGTGGTTTAGACAGTGCCGCTGTGTCTGGGCACAATGTTGCGAGCGGCTCCGGCCGCACGCCTCCGTAGCTCAGCGGCCAGAGCACTCGCCTTGTAAGCGAGCGGTCGAGGGTTCGACTCCCTCCGGGGGCTCGTTTCGTGCTCAGCCTCAGACGCCGGGCGCTGCCAGGAAGGCCAGCCCGGTGCCGGTCACCGAAGCCTGCTCGCCAGCCTCGATGAAGGCAGACCTGCCCTTGCCCAGCACGGTTCCGTCCTGGCCGGTGAACTCGCCGTCGATCACATGCAGCACCCGTCCGAGCCCGGTGGCCGGCAGCTCGACCGCCTGACCCTCACCGTCCAGTCGCCAGAGCACGAACTCCGGGGCGGGGGTGAGGTAACGGGTCAGGCCGGGCGCCACCGGCTCGGTGCGGACGAGCTCGACAGGCGCGGCGTCGAAGTCCACGACGCGAACCAGCTCGTCCACGTCGATGTGCTTGCGGGTCAGCCCGCCGCGCAGCACGTTGTCGGAGTTGGCCATGACCTCCACACCCGTCCCCTGGACGTAGGCGTGCAGGTTGCCGGCGGGCAGGAAGATTGCATCGCCGGGCTGCAGCGTGATCTGGTTCATCAACAGCGCCGCCAGGATCGTCGGGTCACCGGGGTAGGACTCGTCGAGCAGCACCGCCATCCGTGACAGGCGTCCAACCTCGTCCTCGTCCTCGACGTGCTGGACCGCGCGGGCCACCACCTCGACGGCCAGCTGACGACGCTCGTCGCTGACGGTCAGGGCGTCCAGGAAGACCTCCGCCAGACCGGCGCCTCCGGAGCGCATCATCAGCGGCTTGATCATCTGGCCTAGTCCCGGCACGTTCAGGGCCTCGAAGAGTGCGACCGTGTCGGCCGGCTTCCGGAATCCGCACAGGGCTTCGAAGGGGGTGAGCGCGAGCATCATCTCGGGCTTGGGCCACGGGTCCTTGTAGGTGCGCTTCGGGTCGTCGAGCGCGACGCCGTCGGCGTTCTCGCGGGCGAAACCCTCCTCGGCCTGCTCGCGGGTGGGGTGGGCCTGCAGGGAGAGGGCCTGGTTGGCTGAGAGCAGTTTGAGCAGGTAGGGCAGGCAGTCCCCGAAGCGCTCGGTGCTCGCCTCGCCGACGATGGCGGGGTTGCTCGCAATCATCTGGTCGAGCGGTTGACCGTCGACGATCGACGGTGCGCAGGAGTGGGCGCCCAGCCAGTACTCGGCCTGCGGCTCACCAGTCGGCTCGACGCCCAGCAGCTGCGGGATCGCGTGCGTGGTGCCCCACGCGTAGTCCTGGATCGTGCCGGTCATCTGGCGCATGTCGTCGTTTCCCTCGTGTCGCGGACAGCCGTCATCACTCTACTTCGTGGGAGTCCAGGGCAGGTTCGTGGGAGTCAAGGCCAGGTTCGTGGGAGTCAAGGCCAGGTTCGTGGGAGTCAAGGTCAGGGGCACCCACCTGGGCGCGCCAGTCGTCCATGACCGCCGCCACGCGCCGGGTGGAAGCATGGTCGACCAGGGACGACTCGAGCGCGCCGCGGCGCAGGCAGGCGTTCACCTCCTGGGCCTCGAAGGTGTAGCCATTGCCGGGAACACGCGCCCGGAACTCCTCCGGTTCACCCTCACGGGGGACGAGCGTCATCCGGCTCGGCTTGAGGAAGTCGGGCACCTCGATCCGTCCGGTTGAGCCGACCAGGTGCAGCGCCATCGGGGTCTGGCCGCCGATGGAGCAGGATGCGTGTCCGACGACGTCGCCCCAGGTCAACAGCGCCTCCGCGTGGGCCTCGACCCCGGTGCGGTGCAGCCGTCCGGCGGCCACCAGCGAGTCGGGCTTGCCGAGGACGAGGTCCAGTGCGTGCAGGGGGTAGACGCCCAGGTCGAGGATTGCGCCGCCTGCCAGGGCGGGGTTCACCAGCCGGTGGGAGTCGTCGCCGGTGAAGGTGATGTCGAAGTTTGCGCGGACATGGCTGAGTTCGCCGATCGAGCCATCGTGGACGAGTTCCGCGGCCCGCCGGATGATCGGGTTGCAGCGCATCCAGACCGCCTCCATGCAAAAGCGGTCGTGCTCCTGGGCGAGGCGAAGCAGCGCATAGGTGTCGGCAGCCGAGGGGGTGAGTGGCTTCTCGACCAGTACATGGCGGCCGGCCTCGATGCAGGCTCGCGTCGGCTCGAAGTGGTGGGAGTGGGGCGTGGCGACGTAGACGACGTCCACCTCCTCGTCCTCGGCCAGTTCCTGGTAGCTGCCGTAGGCGCGCGGGATGCCGCGTTCGGCGGCGAAGGCGCGGGCTTGGTCCAGGTCTCGGGAGGCGACCGCGACCACCTCGCACTCGTCGGGCAGGGCCAACAGGTCGGCGGTGACGCTGGCTGCGATGCCGCCGGTGGCGAGGATGCCCCAGCGGACGGGGCGGTCTTGGGGCAGCGGTGTGGGGGCCATGGCCCCATCAAAGCGCGACGCGCAGACGGGGGCCAGCCCAGGGGCGTGGCGCAGGCGAACGAATGACACGGGTGTCATCAGCACCTAGAATCGGGGCCATGTCCGAAGCCCTCCAGAACAGCCAGGCTCCCCAGCTCGGCGAGCGCGACGCCGAGATCCTCGCGTTCGAGCGCTCCTGGTGGTCGGCGACCGGCCCGCGGGAGCAGGAGATCCGAGAGCGCTTCGACATGTCGACCCCCCGGTACTACCAGGTGCTCAACGCCCTGATCGACGACCCGGCCGCCCTTGCTGCCGACCCCTTGCTCGTCAAGCGCCTGCGTCGTCAGCGCGAGAACCGGCAGAAGGCACGGTCCGCATCCCGCCTCGCTCGCTGAGCAACCCGGACTCATCTGCGTCGCGCACTGGCGAACAGTTCGCTGCCCGCGCAAAGCCTTCCCGTCGACACGGCGACAGCCCTAGCGTGGTTCCCACGTGGCCCGAACAGGGCCTCCGACGAAAGGAACACCACATGGGTATCGGAGACAAGCTCGAAAATGCCAAGGACCAGATCGTCGGCAAGGCCAAGGAGGCCTACGGCGACGCCACCGACAACGCGGACGTTCAGACCGAGGGTGCTGCCCAGCGCTTCGACGGTGAGGTCGGCGAGCACGTCGAGAACGTGAAGGACAAGGCCAACGACGTCGTCGACGACCTCAAGAACTGACACAGTTTGCCCGCAGTGCCCGTCCCTTCGGGGGCGGGCACTGTTGCGTCTCGAGTCTGGTGGTGGGCCAGCTGTCGCCCTGCGATGGACGCTGTACCGTGACCATCTTGCTGCCCCCGAAACTGTTTGCACTCGCTTGGGTCGAGTGCTAAAACTGGTGTTGGCACTCGATGCAGTCGAGTGCCAGCTCTCACCGGCTGGTGAGTCGGCACCCACCGGGTGCAGGCGTCCGTCGCGGGCACTGGCCAGGAGCACCCAGACACCTGACAACCGTGGGGCCACGGCCCCTGACGCGGGAGGATTCCCGGAACACCATGGCAAAGCTGATTGAGTTCAACATCGAGGCCCGCCGCGGTCTTGAGCGGGGCATGAACACCCTCGCTGACGCGGTCAAGGTCACCCTCGGCCCGAAGGGCCGCAATGTC
>DGKN01000186.1:18772-18955 GCA_002387005.1 Propionibacteriaceae bacterium UBA4569 | reverse complement strand
CTGGACGAGGACACCTTCAAGGCGCTGGGTGACGAGCTCGGCTACAACATCAACATCGTCTCGCCCGAGGACGAGGACCGTGAGCTCCTGGAGAGCTTCGACCTCGAGTACGGCGAGGACGAGGGCGACGAGGAGGACCTCGCGGCCCGCCCGCCGGTCGTCACCGTCATGGGTCACGTCGAC
>DGKN01000186.1:16709-18690 GCA_002387005.1 Propionibacteriaceae bacterium UBA4569 | reverse complement strand
AAGACCAAGCTGCTCGACGCGCTGCGCGATGCGAACGTGCAGGGCGGCGAGGCCGGTGGCATCACCCAGGCCATCGGTGCCTACCAGGTCACCACCGCCCTCGACGACAACGAGCGCAAGATCACCTTCATCGACACCCCCGGTCACNNCAACAAGGTCGACAAGGAGGGCGCCGACCCGGGCAAGGTCCGTGGCCAGCTCACCGAGTACGGCCTGGTGCCCGAGGAGTACGGCGGCGACACGATGTTCGTCGACGTCTCCGCGGTCAAGCGCACCGGTCTGGACGAGCTGCTCGAGGCGATCCTGCTGACCGCCGACGCTGCGCTCGACCTGCGCGCCAACCCGTCCATGGACGCCCAGGGCGTCGCGATCGAGGCGCACCTCGACCAGGGCCGCGGCCCGGTCGCGACCGTGCTCATCCAGCGCGGCACCCTGCACAAGGGCGACTCGATCGTCGCCGGACCGGCCTATGGCCGCGTTCGCGCCATGATCAACGACCGTGGCGAGACGGTCGACGAGGCTCCGCCCTCGATGCCGGTGCAGGTGCTGGGTCTGACGTCCGTCCCAGGCGCCGGCGACACCTTCTTGGTGGTCGAGGACGACCGGATGGCACGCCAGATCGCCGACAAGCGGGCATCGCGCCTGCGTGCCGCGATGCAGGCCAAGAGCTCCCGACGCAGGACGCTCGAGGAGATCATGGAGCAGATGGAGAAGGGCGAGACGTCCGAGCTCCTGCTCATCCTCAAGGGCGACGGTGCAGGTTCCGTCGAGGCCCTGGAGGACGCGCTGTCCAAGATCGACATCGGCGACGAGGTCTCGCTGCGCGTCATCGACCGTGGTGTTGGTGCCATCACCGAGACCAATGTCATGCTGGCGGCGGCCTCCGAGCCGCACGCGGTCATCCTCGGCTTCAACGTGCGCCCGACGGTGCACGCGGCGAAGCTGGCCGATGCCGAGAACGTCGACATCCGGTACTACTCGGTCATCTACGACGCGATCGACGAGATCGAGGCGGCGCTCAAGGGCATGCTCAAGCCGATCTACGAGGAGAAGTCGCTCGGTACGGCTGAGATCCGCGAGGTCTTCCGCAGCTCGAAGTTCGGCAACATCGCCGGTGTCCTCGTCCAGGACGGCATCATGCGCCGCAATGCCTCGGCTCGACTGGTTCGCGACGGTGTCGTGGTCCGCGAGACGACCATCGCATCGCTGCGCCGCGAGAAGGACGACGTCACGGAGGTCCGCGAGGGTTACGAGTGCGGTNNAGATGGTGGAGAAGCCGCGCGACTGAGTCGCAAGCACTCAACAAGGCAATACCGTGGGCGGTGGCACCAGGCCACCGCCCACGGTGCTGTCACCACACATGTGGTCGTCCCGGCCCGGCCCGGCCCGGCGACCAGCAGGCACCAGAACAGGAAGGGGAGCGACATGCCGAACCCCCGTGTCAACAAGCTCGCAGAGCAGATCAAGATGATCACCGCCGAGATGCTCGAGCGTCGGATCAAGGACCCTCGGTTGGGTTTCATCACCATCACCGACGTCCGGCTCACCGGTGACTCGCGCGACGCCACCATCTTCTACACCGTGCTCGGTGCGGGTGAGGACGACGAGACGCCCAAGGCGCTGGAGTCGGCCAAGGGCCTGATCCGCTCCACCATCGGCAAGCGGCTCGGGCTTCGGTTCGCTCCGACGCTGGCCTTCGTCCCGGACGCGACCCCCGAGGCCGCCAAGGCGATCGAGGACCTGCTGGCCCGCGCCCAGGCCGGGGACGCCGAGGTGGCCCGCCAGCGCGAGAACGCCGCCTACGCCGGCGAGGCCGACCCCTACCGCAAGCCGCATGAGGATGACGAGGGTGACGAGGGCTGAGTCTCTGGTAAGTCCTGCCTCGCCGGGCTCTGCCCGAAAATGCAAGCAGCCCCCGTCGACCACGTTGTCGACGGGGGCTGCTGTTGGTGTGCGCACCGTGGGGCAAGTACGGCGGGGG
>DGKN01000186.1:5718-16689 GCA_002387005.1 Propionibacteriaceae bacterium UBA4569 | reverse complement strand
CTCGGCCTGGAGACGGGCATCGGCCGGCTCCTTGCTGGTGACAGTCCCCAGCCAGCCAGCCAGGAAGGACAGCGGCAGGCTGATGATCGTGGGGTTGGTCAGCGGGAAGATGTCAAAGTTCGCGCCCGGGAAGAAGGCCTTCGGGTCTCCGGAGATGGCCGGCGAAAGGATGATCAGCACCACGGCGGAGATCAGGCCGGCGTAGATCGACCAGGTCGCGCCGCGGGTGTTGAACTTCTTCCAGTACATCGTGTAGAGGATGGCCGGCAGGTTGGCCGAGGCGGCGACGCCGAAGGCCAGCGAGATCAGGAAGGCGATGTTCTGGCCGTTGGCGAAGATGCCGCCGATGACGGCCAGGATGCCGATCGTGATCGAGGTGTAGCGGGCCACCTTGACCTCGTCCTCGGGGTTGACCTCGCCGTTCTTCATGACGTTGTTGTAGATGTCATGGGCGAAGGAGGCCGAGGCGGTGATGGTCAGGCCGGCAACCACCGCGAGGATCGTGGCGAAGGCCACGCCCGAGATGATGGCCATGAAGACCGAACCACCGAGGTGGTGCGCCAGCAGGGGAGCAGCCGAGTTGGCTCCGCCGGGGGCCTTCTTGATCGCGTCCGCACCGACGAGCGCCGCGGCACCGTAGCCGAGCACCAGGGTGAAGATGAAGAAGATGCCGACCAGGCCGATCGTCCACACGGCCGACTTGCGGGCGTCCTTGGCGGTGGGCACGGTGTAGAAGCGCATCAGCACGTGCGGCAGGCCCGAGGGGCCGGCGACCAGCGCGATGGCCAGCGAGACGAAGGACAGCTTGGTCCAGTTGTTGGCGCCGTACTGCAGCATCGGCTCCATGATCAGGTCGCCCTTGGGGTGGGCGGCGACGGCGTCACCGAACAAGCGGGAGAGGTTGAAGCCCTTTTGGGCCATGACCCACAAGAACATGATCGCGGCACCGGAGACGAGCAGCACGGCCTTGATCATCTGCACCCAGGTGGTGCCCTTCATGCCGCCGATGAGCACGTAGACGATCATGATGATGCCAACGAGCGCGATGACCAGCGACTGGCCGTTCTTGCTGGAGATGCCGAGCAGCAGGGCGACCAGGCCACCGGCGCCGGCCATCTGCGCGAGCAGGTAGACGAAGGAGATGGTCAGGGTCGACAGGGCGGCGGCGGTCCGGACGGGCTTCTGGTTCATCCGGAAGCTCATCACGTCGGCCATCGTGTACTTGCCGGTGTTGCGCAGGGGCTCGGCCACCAGCAGCAGGGCGATGATCCAGGCCACGAAGAATCCGACCGAGTACAGGAAGCCGTCGAAGCCGTTGAGGGCGATCGCGCCGGTCACGCCAAGGAAGGCAGCGGCCGACAGGTAGTCGCCGGTGATGGCCAGGCCGTTCTGGCGGCCGGAGAAGGTCGCGCCGCCGGTGTAGAAGTCGGTGGACTTCTTGGCCGAGTCGCGGGTGACCTTGATCACGACGCCCATGGTCGCGATGACGAACAGCGCAAAGATGCCGATGTTCAGTGCGGGATTGCCGACGGTCTCGAGCAGCGTCATCGCACGGCCTCCTTCTCAAGGCGGTCGCGCAGGGCGACGGAACGGGGGTCAAGGTTGTTGTTCGCGTGGCGGACGTACAGGAAGGTCACCAGGTAGGTGGTCGCGAAGTTCAGCAGGCCGAAGACGATGCCGACGTTGACGAAGCCGATCAGGCGCTTGCCCATGAAGTGGGGGGCATAGACCGCCATCAGCACGAAGACGAAGTAGAGGCTGATGAAGGTGGCAACCATCGGGAACGCGAAGCTGGTGAACTTGGTGCGCAGCTCCTGGTAGTCGGGGGACTTCTGGGCGGCGACGAAGTCGATGCCGTCGCCGGGGTGTTCGGGGCCGACCTGGCTGAGTTCGGGCAGGGGCCAGTGGTCCTTGGGGAGGTGGTTTTCCACCTCTTCCTCGATGTGGCGGTGGGTCATGAACGCTCCTGAAAGGTGATTGTCCGGGCGTGGGCTGCATCGACCACGCTCTCTCGACATCAAGAGGTTCGCACACTTGTGAATCGGAACACAAGGGTTACTTGTGAAATTTCTCACGAAAGCTTGAAAAGGTGCCGGACTGTGACATGTCTCGGTCTGGGAGACTGGTTGGCATGACTAAATCCGGCCTGCTGATCTGTGAGAAGCCTGCTGGGTGGACGAGCCACCAGGTGGTGGGGCGGGTCCGCCGGCTGATGGGCACCCGCAAGGTGGGCCACGCTGGAACGCTCGACCCGATGGCGACCGGCGTGCTGATCATCGGCGTCAACCGGGCCACGCGTCTACTGGGGCACCTGGCCCTGCACGACAAGCGCTACCTGGCGACCATCCGGCTCGGGATGTCAACCACCACGGACGATGCGGAGGGCGAGTCCAGCGGGGGAGCGGACGCCTCGGGCCTCGTCCGCGAGCAGGTCGAGGCCGCCATCGCGCCGCTGCGCGGGGTGATCATGCAGCGTCCCAGCTCGGTCAGCGCGATCAAGGTCAACGGCCAGCGGGCCTACAAGCTGGTGCGCGATGGCGAGCAGGTGGAGTTGGCGGCCCGCGAGGTCACGGTCAGTCGCTTCGACCTGGGCGGGCTGCGCGTCGACGGGCCGTACTGCGATGTGGACGTCGATGTTGAGTGCTCCTCGGGCACCTACATCCGGGCGCTGGCCCGCGACCTCGGCGAGGCGCTCGGCGTCGGCGGCCACCTGACGATGCTGCGCCGCACCCGGATCGGCGGATACGACCTCGACCAGCTTCCGGTGGTCAACCTCGACAGCGACGAGCGGCCCGTATTGCTCGGCATGGCCGATGCCGCCCGGCGATCCTTCCCGGTCGTCCAGCTGGACGCGGAGCAGGCCGCCAATGTTCGGTTCGGTCGTTCACTGCGCCTCGAGGTGCCTGCCAACCCGACGGGCCTGGTCGACCCGGCGGACGAGCTGCTCGGCCTCTACCGTCCCGATGTCGACGCCCCCGGCCTCGCGCGCCCGGTGGCCGTCCTGGTCTGAGGCTGTCGCTGGCCGGCGGCTCCGTGTGAGGATGGCCGCATGACGACCTGTTCCCGCACCAAGGAGTTCGAGGGCGCGAGCTTCGAGCGCGTGAGCTTCAAGGGCGCCACCATCCGCTCCTGCGATGTCAGCGGTCTGGTGATGCGCGGCGTCGACCTCGACGGACTCGACGTCGACAGCCACGACCTGTTCTTCGGCACGCTCATCGTCAACGGGGTGGATGTCGTCCCCTTCGTGGACGCTGAGCTCAACCGGTTGTTCCCCGGGCGGGAGCTGCAGAAGGCGCAGACCCCCGAGGGTCTCGGCGAGGGCTGGGCGGCAGTACAGGCCGCGTGGGCGAAGACCGTCGACGAGACCCCCGCCGCGCTGCGCGATGCGCACGTCCCGGACGAGTGGTCGCTCACCCAGACCCTGCGCCACCTCGTGCTGGCCACCGACGCGTGGCTGCGCGGCGGCATCCTGGGGGTCGAACGGCCCTTCCACGAGATCGGCCAGATCTTCCCCGGCGCCGCCGAGATGGGCTTCGACACCTCGATCTTCCGCACCGACGAGCCCGGCTGGGAGGAGGTGCTGGCTGTCCGCGCCGAGCGGCAGCAGATGCTCACCGACTTCCTCGCCACGGTCACCCCCGAACTGCTCGCCGAGAAGCGCACCAATCCGTGGTCGGCCGTGGACGACTGGCACCCCACGGTGGGTGACTGCATCCGGGTGATCCTCGAGGAGGAGTGGGCGCACCTGCGCTACATCCGCCGCGACCTGGCGCTGCTGCAGTCCCAGTAGTTCAGGACATGCCCAGCAGTCGCGCCACGGCGGCTGCTGCGGCGCCGAGCACGACCACGCCGAGGTAGGGGACGCCCCGCCACAGCGCCAACCCGGCGACCGCCAAGGCCACCAGGCGGGCGTCGAGGACGAGTTGGCTGCCAGTGGTGACCGCATTGAGCATCACCAGCGAGGCGAGCAGCCCGATCGTCATGGCGCTGGTGGCCTGCAGCACCCGCGGCTCGGCGAGCCAGCTCTCGGGCAACAGGTAGCCGACCAGCTTGGTCAGGTAGGCGATCAAGCATGCCGCGAGCACCCATGGCCACAGGCTCATCGACGGGGCTCCCGTCCCAGCAGGGCGGCGACACCAGCGGCGGCCGCAGCTGCCACGAGCAGCGGCAGGCCCTGGGGCAGCACCGGCACCAGCAGCAGCGTGACAAATGCGGCAGCCACCCCGATCGTCACCGTGTCGCGATTGTGCAGCCTGGGCCACAGCAGGCCGAGGAAGGCAGCAGTCGCCGCACCGTCCAGACCCCAGGCCTTGGGGTCGCCCAGAGCATTGCCCAGCACCGCGCCGGCCAGCGTGAACAGGTTCCACAGCAGGAATACGCCCACCCCGCCGGTCCAGAAGCCTCGCGCCTGTTCGTCCGCGTCGTCCTGGCCCACCGCGCAGGCGACCGACTCGTCGATGGTCACGTGCGCCTGCAGCAGTTTCCGCGGCCCTCGTGGCGCGAACATCGTGTTCATCTGTGCGCCGTAGACCATGTTCCGCACGCCGAGCAGGGAGGCGCTGACCAGGGCTGCCGCACCGCCGCCGCCGATGGCGCCGACGAAGGCGAACTGGGACCCTCCGGTGAACATCAACAGGCTGAGCGCCTGGGTCTGCGCCACCGAGAGTCCCGCGGCCACTGACAGGGCCCCGAAGGAGATGCCGTACAGGCCGGTGGCGACCGCCACGGAAAGACCCATCCGGACGGCTGGAGTGGATTGCATGACCCGGCAAGGCTAGACGATCTGGGTGACCCCGGTCTGAGGGTGTCCCATTGTTCTTCACCGATGGGCCCGCCGCACACCTGCTCGGTCAGTCCCACAGGACGCCGGGAGCGAAGGTCTCCTCGACCAGTTCCTCGAACCAGCCAGCCTCGCGGGCCACGTCCAGCACGGTGTAGCGGGAGCGGTAGTACATCGCCTTCGGGAAGGTGGCTCGGACGTCCTGGCTGGTCAGCCCGATGTCCTCGGGTCGGCTGGGAGCCCCGCTCAGGCGCAGCATGTGCTGGAACTCGCGGGCGGGAACCAGTTGCTCCACCAGGCGCTGCCGGGTGAGCGGCCAGCCCTCCACCAACCGCGCGAGGCGGGATCGCAACTGCTGGGGGTCGAGGTACTTGACCTTGGTCTCCTTCACGGCGTGCTCGGCCAGGGGCCCCTCGAAGGTTCGTCGGATGTCGGCCTCCACCTGCTCCCACTGCGGCCAACGGGCGATCGCAGCGTCCACGTCCAAGGCTGCGACATCGCGCGCCAGGAAGCGCTCGTAGAAGGCCAGCATCGCCAGCGTCCCGATCGCGACCTTCGCGCCATGGGACAGCGGCGGATCGTGCTCGGCGCCCAGATGGGCGAGCTCCCAGATGTGGCTGAAGTAGTGCTCCGCGCCGGAGGCCGGACGCGTCCCGCCGTAGACCTGCATGGCCAGCCCCGACAGCACCAGTCCGTCGACCAACCCCTGGTAGGCCTCCGGCTCGCCGGCCGCCAGCGCCTCGGGTCGGCTGAGGGCCGAACGCACCCCGGACTGCACCAGCTGCCAGGCCTCCTGGTGGAGGGGTTCAACGCCCACTGCGTCAGCCAGCAGCCAGTCTGCCCCACCGGGGATCTTGGCGGAGAGGTCCCCGTACCCGCTGGCCATCATGCTCTTCGGTGCGGCGGCAGCGACGTCCAGGTCGAAGATGACCACCTGGGGCGCCACGCAGTCGAGGGTGACCTTGACCCCATGGTCGCTGATCGGCGCACCGGCGCCGGTGTAGCCGTCCATGCTCGCGGCGGTACCCACGACCGCGTAGCGGCGGTCGGTCTCCTGTGCCGCCAGCTTGACCAGGTCGTTCAGGGTGCCGGCACCCACGGCGACCGGGACCACCACGGCCCCGCTGGCCTGGTCGGCCTCGCGGATGGCCGTCGCGATCGTGCGGGCGTTGTCCAGTGAGGCGTACAGGGTGGGGCTGCCGGGGAACACCAGCGGTTCCGCCAGCGGGGAACCCTGTGACCGCAGCCCGTCGTGCACCGCCTGCCCAGCCACCTGCCAGGTGCGCTCATCTGCGATCAGCAGCACCGGCTGGTCACCGAAGCACTGCGCGAACAGCTCCGGGCAGCGCGTCACCGCGCCGCGTTCCACGCACACGAGATCTGTCTGGTCGGCCTGGGCCACGGCGCGCTCGACGNNGTGATGGGGTCACCGATTTGCAGCCACCGCTGCTGATCTGCGGACAATTCCGCATGGTCTGGTCAGCGATGGCGGGGGCCCGGCATCGTCTGCTGGAGCAGTCTGCTGGAGCAGTCTGATGGAGCAGACGGAGCCCAGTGCTGGACCGGTTCGTCCTGCAGGATGCCGCGCAGCTCGGCGAGCGCCGCCTCTTCGTCCAGACCATCGGTCAGCAGCGTGACCACCTCCGCCTCACCCACCGCCAGGGACAGCACGTCCATCACGCTGGACAGGCTCACGGTGCGCTGTCCCAGCAGGTAGGCGGAACTGCGGTAGCGGGCGGCGCAGCGTGCCAGTTCGAGCGCCACCCGGGCGTGCACGCCACCGGCCACTGTCACCGTGACGTTGGCAGTGCGCATCGGGACTCCTAGGTACGGGTGGTGCCCATCGTCCCACCATGGGGAGTTCGGCGGGCGATCCCACCGGTGGTGGTACTCGTCCGGAGCTTTGCGTCCGGGGGCGCAGAGGCCCGGGTGATTCAGCGCTGCGCGAACCTGCCCTTGCGGCCTAGCGTGGCCAAGACGACGAGGAGGGAGGACGCGATGCAGCGCTCGGCACTGATCCTGCACCAGCTGGAGAGCTCGTTGTCCATTGCGCCCGAGTCCGTGGCCAGGTTGCTCGGGGTGGGGCAGCGGACGGTTGCCACCGAGGTCGCTGCCTTGAACAGCGCGCTGGGCGGCAGCGCGCAGGTGCGCCTGATCAACGGCCGCTACCGCTTGCGGGTCGCCGATGCCATCGGTTTCGCGGAGGTTCGAGCGCAGCTCACCGGCGAGCGGGAATCGTTCAACGACCCGCACCACCGGGTGGGGCACATCCTGGGGCAACTGGTTGTCAGCCCCGTCCCGGTGCGCATCGAGACCCTGGCCCGCGGCATGAATGTGGGACGCACCACGGTGACAGCCGATCTGGTCACGCTGCGGCGCCTGTTGGCGCCTCTCGGCGTGATCGTCGAGGGCAGACCACATGTGGGCCTGCAACTGGTCGGTAGCGAGCTGGCCATCCGGCTGGCCGTCCTGCGGCACGGATTCCGCGCCACCTATGGGAGCCATCCCCTTGCGCCGGCGCTGGTTGACGTCCTCGACGACACCTGCGGCCGCTTCGGGTTCGATCCGGCTCTCGCCATGGAGCTGAGCCGCTGGCTGATCGTGAGCCTCGACCGCCAGACGGTCGGCCGCGAATTGACCGAGCTGCCCCCAACCCACCGCCGGCTCGAGGGCACCGAGGCGGCGGCCTTCGCGCAGGCCTTGGCCGATGGCGTCGCCGAGGCGACGGGACGTCCGTTCTCGCCCCAGGAGGTGCTCTTCCTCGCCATTCCGGCAGCGAGCCGGCGCACCACCTTGGGCGAGTCGAGTGACGACCACGATGACCAGCAGCAGGCCCGGGAGTTGGTCATCCTTATTCTGCAGCGGATCCGGGAACGCCTGGAGATCGACGTCCAGCCGGGTGAACTGCTGGGGGAGTTCACCCACCACCTCGGGTTCATGCTCAACCGACTGCGCTTCGGACTCCAGGTCGACTCCCCACTGGACCTCACGGAGATGCGGGGCCGCTTCCCGCTGGCAGCCCAGATGGCGGCGATCGCCGCGGACGTCGTCCAGGCCGAGACGGGGCTCCAGATGGACGAGTCGGAGTTTGCCCTGGCGGCCACCTACTTCCAGGTCTTCCTCGACGACGAGGCACAGCGCAGGCGGCGTCCCTTCCGCATCGGCATCCACTCCCGCAGGGGTCCGGCTGCCGCGTCGCTGCTGCGGGGTCAACTGGCTCAGGCGCTCTCGGTGCCCACCGAGTATGTGATGGTCACCACGGCCGCCGACGTGGCCGACAAGGGGGTGGACCTGCTGGTGCGCTCACCCGGCAGCACCCTCGACACGGACGTGCCCACCATCGAACTCGCGGAGCTCTTCGACCGCGGGGAGCTGATCCGGCGGTTGTCGCTGATGCACTTCCCCCACTTCGGCCCGCTGGTCGGCGAGCACGCCGAGGGGTCGATGCTGGTGCTCCTGCTGGACTCGGACCGCATCGTTTCGTTGCCGCCGGGTTCCGGACATCGCGATGCGGCCAGGGCCTTGGCGCAGCACCTGGTCTCGCTCGGTCAGGTGCCCCCGGCCTTCCCGTCGGTCCTCACCGAACGGCTCGACCACACCGAACCGGTGGTGATCGGGGACCGGCTGTTCTTCCCGCACGCCAGTGACCCGAAGGTCACCAGCGTCAGCTGTGCGCTGGGCATCGTCCCCGAGGACGAGTCGGGACCCCGTCGGGTCGTGTTCCTGATGGCGGTGCCCGAGAAGGACAACTACGACGACCGGATCCTCGTCCGTACCTACGAGGAGCTCATCCGGCTGGGCACCGACTCCCGACTGATGGACCGGCTCTGTGCCATCACCAGCTATCCCGAGCTGCTCGGCCTGCTCGAGGACTTCCGTGACCACAACCAAGGAAAGTGACATGTTCTGGACACTCATGATCGCCTTCGCGATCTTCTACATCCTCCAGATGGTGCTGTCGATCCGCCAGGCCACCCACTACACCAAGCAGTACGGCGCGATGCGGCGCCGCGGGCGGGTGGCGATCGGCAAGCAGAAGAACCTGCTGTTCAGCGGCGCGATCGTGATGTTCCTCATCGACGACGACGACGTGGTGGTGGAGGGCTCCCGGCTCAACGGCGTCACCGTGTTCTCCCGGTTCCGTCCTCTCGAGGGGTGCGCTGGGGTGTCGATCCGTGACGTGGACGCCCTGGCCGACCGTCGCCACCCCAAGAGCGTGCGCCAGGCGATCGCCAACGCGCGGCACAACTTCATGGTGGTCTCCGAAGGTCTGGTTCCCGAGGAACCGCCGGGCCCGATCACCCGCCTTCTCAACCGTTCCCCCCGCACGGGCCCCGTCACCGCCTGACCCGGCCCGCATCTCACGAGAAAGGAAAGACCGTGCACTATTTCACAGACTCAGCCACGTGGTTCATCGGCTTGTTCCGAGCCGGCGGCGAGACCTTCATCGGATGGATGACCGGCATCGTCCCGTTGGTGCTGATGCTGCTCATCGCGATGAACTCCCTGATCCAGATGATCGGTGAGGACAAGATCAACAGCCTCGCGCGGCGTGCTTCCGGCAACCCGGTGAGCCGCTACCTGGTGCTGCCCTTCCTGGGCTTCTTCATGCTGGCCAACCCGATGGGCTTCACCCTGGGCCGTTTCCTGCCCGAGAAGTACAAGCCCAGCTACTACGCCAGTGGCGCCCAGTTCTGCCACACCTCGAGCGGCATCTTCCCGCACATCAACGCCGGTGAGCTGTTCATCTGGCTGGGCATCGCCAAGGGCATCGAGCAGCTCGGGCTGAACAGCGCCGAGCTGGCCCTGCGATACCTGGTGCTGGGCGTCGTGCTCAACTTCCTCGGTGGCTGGGTCACCGACTTCATCACCCCCTGGGTCGCCAAGCAGCAGGGCGTCACCCTCTCCAGCGAAGTGAAGGTGCAGGCATGAGCGAGTACCGCAGCGTCGTCATCGACAAGGGCGCCGGCGGTTGGGGTGGCCCGATCCGGGTCGACCTCACCGAGGAGCGCAACAAGATCGTCTACATCGTCGGTGGCGGGCAGAAGCCCGCGGTCGTCGACCGGCTGGTGGAGCTGACCGGCGGCGAGGCCGTCAACGGCTTCCAGACCTCCGTGCCGGACGAGCAGATCGCCGTGGCCGTCATCGACTGTGGGGGAACCCTGCGGTGCGGCATCTACCCGAAGAAGAACATCCCGACGGTGAACGTGATGCCGACTGGCAAGACCGGGCCCCTGGCCCAGTTCATCCGCGAGGACATCTACGTCTCCGCGGTCACCAGTGAGCAGGTCCATCCCGCTGACGCCAGCGCGGCCCCGGTTGCTCCGGCCGCTGCTGACGATTCGCTGGCCGGCGCGACGAGCACCACGTCCAAGCCCACCTTCACCGCTGGCAAGAAGGTCTCCGAGACCCTCGCGGAGCAGAAGAAGCAGGGCATCTTGATGAAGATCGGTCTGGGTGCCGGTCGTGTGGTGGCCATCTTCTACCAGGCCGGACGCGACGCCATCCAGACCATGATCAACACGATCCTGCCGTTCATGGCCTTCATCTCCATGCTCATCGGCATCATCAACGCCTCCGGCTTCGGCGAGTGGTTCACCCACTTCCTGACCCCACTGGCTGGCTCCGGCTGGGGTCTCATGGTGCTGGGCTTCATCTGCTCGCTGCCCTTCCTGTCGCCGCTGCTCGGCCCCGGTGCGGTCATCGGGCAGATCATCGGCACCCTGATCGGCGTCGAGATCGGCAAGGGCAATGTCGCACCGCACCTCGCGCTGCCGGCCTTGTTCGCGATCAACACCCAGAACGCCTGCGACTTCATCCCGGTGGTCCTCGGACTGGCCGAGGCGGATCCGGAGACGGTCGAGGTGGGTGTTCCTGCGGTGCTGTACTCCCGCTTCCTCAACGGCGTCCCGCGCGTCGCCATCGCCTGGCTGGCCAGCGCCGGCCTGTACTCCTGACAGGGGCTCGACATGACAGAGATCTTCCGTACCACCGTCACCGATGCCGGCGAACAGGCCGGTGCCTTCATCGCCGACGGGCTGTTCGTCACCTTTGGCCAGGGAGTCCCTGATTCGCTCAAGGACTTCTGCTTCATCATCGAGATGAATCCGGTCGAGCAGCCCCTGGCCGTGGGGCAGAACCTGCTGGTGGATGGGGTTTCCTACCCCATCACGGCCGTGGGCGAGGCTGCC
>DGKN01000186.1:0-5696 GCA_002387005.1 Propionibacteriaceae bacterium UBA4569 | reverse complement strand
CCTGCCGATGGTCCCGGCCCCCATGCGGGGGTCGGGCCATCGGCCTGTGCTGCGGGAGCTGGCGCCGGTGGTGCGTGGCCTGTTGTCGGGCGAGGCCAGGGTGACGCTGCGTACCGTGGTGGCGGACGCCGTGCCCGCCGAGGGCTGCTGGACGCCCACCGTCGAGCTGCCCTGCGAGGCAGGTGAGGGGCTGGTCGTCCCCGACGGGCTCATCGCGGCGCTGCGCGACCAGCTTCCCGCCCAACTCCCGGCCGCCATCCGGCTCGGTGATCTGGGCGGCTTCCTGGTCGAGGCCGAACCGGGCCACACCCGTCTCCAGGGCCGCCTGGCGTTGGTCACCGGAGCCGCCCAGGGCTTCGGCCTGCAGATCGCCACCCAGCTGGCCGCCCTGGGCTGCCGGGTCGCCCTCGCCGACGTGAACCAGACCGGTGTCGAGCAGGCCACGCGAGAACTGGCCGCCGCCCATGGCGAGGATCGCGTCCTGCCGCTCACCGTGGATGTTGCCGACCCCGACTCGTTCAAAGAGGCCGCGGCCCAGCTCGTCGACGCATGGGGCGGCCTTGACCTGCTGGTGAGCAATGCCGGGGTGGTGCGGGCTGGATCCGTGTCGGAACTGTCCTGCGCAGACTTCGACCTGGTCACCCGCGTCAACTACCGCGGGTACTTCGCGGCCGTCCGCACGGTGGCCCCGGTGATGGCCGCCCAGCACCGGGCCCAACCGGCGCTGTGGTCGGACATCGTCGAGGTGAACTCGAAGTCGGGCCTGGCCGGATCGAAGCGGAATTTCGCCTACGCCGGGAGCAAGTTCGGCGGTATCGGCCTCACCCAGTCGTTCGCCCTCGAACTGGTCGACGAGGGCATCAAGGTCAACGCCGTGTGCCCCGGCAACTACCTGGACGGTCCACTGTGGACGGATCCGCAGCGCGGACTGCTTGTCCAGTACCTGGCAGCAGGCAAGGTTCCCGGCGCGAGGTCGGTGGACGACGTGCGACGCCACTACGAGCAGCAGGTGCCGATGGGGCGTGGCTGCCGACCGGCGGACGTGGTTCGAGCCATCTGCTACTGCATCGAACAGGACTACGAGACCGGTCAGGCCATCCCGGTGACGGGCGGCCAGACCATGCTGAACTGACCTGCCCAGACCCCTTGGGTCGAGGGCGAAGAACAAGCCCGCCCGCTGGCGGGTGAAGGAGGAAACATGAGCAACACCACCGTCGCGCCGGGCCAGCCGGTGCCGATCCGCATCTTCGTCGACTCCGCGGTCAGGGCGGAGGCCGAACCGTGGCTTGCCACCGGGATCGCGCACGGCCTGACCACCAACCCGACCCTGCTCAAGCGCGCCGGGTTGCGGCTGTCCGACATCGCCGAGGTGGCCCAGTGGGCCGGTGCTGAGCGACGGGAGGTCTGCTTCCAGCTGTGGGGCGAGACGGTCGAGGAGCAGTACGCGACCGCCATGCGGCTCCGAGAGATCTGCGAGCACGCCACCATGAAGGTGCCGGTGACGCCGGTCGGCGCCACCGTGATCCAGCGCCTGCACGCGCAGGGTGTCCCGGTGCTGATGACTGCGGTGTACAGCGCCACCCAGGTGACCATCGCCTCCGCCATGGGGGTGCGCTACCTGGCGCCCTACTTCAACCGCATGCAGCTGGCCGGACGTGACGCGCTGGAGCAGATCCGCGCGATGACTTCCGCCGTCCCGCAGGACGGATTGGGCCCGCTGGTAATGGCGGCCTCGGTCAAGAGTGCCGACCAGGTGATGCAGTTGGTGGGAGCCGGGGTGCGGGTGTTCACGTTGCCGCCGGCGGTCATCGCGGAGCTGTTCGACGACGAACTGACCACCCGAGCGGTGGCCGACTTCGCCGCCGACATGGCCGACGTCCTGTGAAAGTTCGCCGCCGGGCCGCGGGTGCCAAGGGCTGCAGTGAGTTGCATGACCCCGCAAGGCTTGGCGGTCGGCGTCCGGTGACGCTCTGCTGTCCACCGATGGCGACGCCGCCCTAGACTCATCCGCGCAGCAGGAGGAGAGGAAGACCGTGGCCAAGTCCATCGTGGTGATCGGCAATTTCGACGGGGTGCACACCGGCCACGTCGAGCTGTTGCAGCACGCGCAGTCCCTGGACCCCGAACTCCCCATCATGGTGGTCACCTTCTGGCCGCACCCGATGGCCGTCCTGCGCCCCGGTCACCGGCCCAAGCTGCTCGGTGACCTCACCGACCGGATCGAGCTGCTCAAGCGCGCCGGTGCCCGCGAGGTGCGCGTCGTCCAGTTCACCCGTGACGTGTCGGTCTGGAGCCCGGACGAGTTCGTGGACCGCATTATCGCGCCGCTGGACCCGGCCTGGGTCGTGGTCGGAGAGAACTTCCGTTACGGCTACCGCGCCGCCGGAACGGCCGATACGCTGCGAGCCTCAGGCCAGGGACGTTTCCAGGTAGAGGCCGTCCAGCTGGTGCAGGTGGACGGGGAGAGCACCTGCTCGACCCGCATCCGTGCTGCCCTAGAAGAGGGTGACGTCGAGACCGCTGCCCGGCACTTGGGGCGTCCTTTCCGCGTACGCGGCGTCGTCGTCGTGGGCGACCAGCGCGGACGTGACCTGGGCTTCCCGACCGCCAACCTGCCGGTCTCGGACGAGATGGCGGTCCCGGCGGACGGCGTCTACGCGGGCTGGCTCACGCCCCTCGTCCCGGATGGCGAGCGGATGCCGGCGGCGATCAGCGTCGGCACCAACCCCACCTTCAACGGCATGGAACGTCGCGTCGAGACCTATGTGCTCGACCGGGACGACCTGCAGCTCTACGGCGTCGAGATCGCCGTCGACTTCGTCAGCCGGATCCGTGGGCAGGTCGCCTTCACCGGGATCGAGGCACTGGTCGAGCAGATGACCCGCGACGTCGACCAGATCCGCGACCTGCTGTCGCGCTGACTGCCCGCGTACGAAGGCTCGGCCACGTTGCCAAGACGAACGCCCCGACCGGAATGATCCGGGCGGGGCGTCTGCGTCGTGCCTGGGGCTGGTCAGGCCGTGAGCGACTTCTGGTAGATCGCGTAGTGGTTGCTCACCTGGGAGGGGTCGACCACCTGGTGGGTGTCGGGGTCGTCCACGAAGAGGTGGTTGCCGGTGGGGGAGTAGCCACGGTTGAGGAAGAGCGCCAGCGCGCGTCCGTTGTTCGGGTCGACCGCGAGGAAAACCTCCTTGTGGCCGGCCTCGGCGGCCTTGTCCTCGAGCCAGGTGAACAGTTCCTGGCCAGCGCCGTGGCGGCGGGCCTCGGGAACGACCCACAGGTTCTTGACCTCGGGGTGCAGTTCGTTGTCGACGAAGTCCAGGTAGCCCATGCCGACGACCTCGTCGTCGAGGGTGGCGACGGCCAGCAGGCCCGTGCCAGCGGTCATTTCGTCGAAGCGCTTCTGTGCCAGCTTCTGCTCGGGGCGCGGCTCGATCTGGCCGAGGGCGGACAGATCCGCGTCCTCCGCCTGGCGAATGACGAGTCCCTGTGCGGGGGTCGGTGTCATCTAGGTACTCCTTCCTGGCATGTGGCGCCAGTCAATCACGGTCATGCAAACACACGGTGAATGACTGATCGCTGAGACGATCGTCCCAAACCGGGCGGGCGTCGGGACCGCGAGGAGCGGCCGATGTGATCGAAATGTGTCCGACGCCCGCGGACGTGCACCCATTTCGCCCGGATCCGGGCGATGTCGTCACGGACCTCGACGGACGACGATTCGCCCGTTCGTGTGACCGGCTGGTAGTCTCGTCCAGTTGCCGTTTGATCGGCCGCGGCCCCCAAAGAGCCCCCACTGCACCAGCACGGGGGCGCCGCGCAACGGGAAACCGAGAGGAGAGCACCGTCATGGACGCTGCGCAGAAGAAGAAGATCATTGAAGAGTACGCGACCGCCCCTGGCGACACCGGCTCTCCCGACGTGCAGATCGCGGTGCTGACCGCCCGCATCTCGCACCTGACCGAGCACCTCAAGATGCACAAGGGTGACCACCACAGCCGTCGTGGCCTGATGCTGATGGTCGGCCAGCGCCGCCGTCTGCTCAACTACGTCGCCAAGAACGACGTCGAGCACTACCGTGCACTGATCGCCCGCCTGGGCCTGCGTCGCTGATCGCAGCCAGGACACTGGGGGAGTGACCCGCATGGGTCACTCCCTCTTTGTGCACTCTCGGCTAGGCTCGAATCCGTGGCCATGAGAGTGCGCCACCGCAAAACTCAACACCGAACCACCGTTTTCAGAACCACCGTATTCAGAACCACCGTATTCAGACGCACCGTATTCAGAAGCACCGTATTCAGCAGACCATCCGACGAGGCCGCCGTCTGGTCCTCGGTAGTGGCCTTCGGGCGGGATCCATCCCGGCCGCGGGCCTCGATCGAAGACCGGCGCGGACGCCGTTGACCGCGACAGGTGTCGCGGGTCGCCACGCCCCAGGAGGGGGCGCGGTGTGGGGTGCGTCTGCCCACACAGAAAGGAGTCCCCATGGAGGGACCCGAGATCAAGTTCGCCGAAACCACCATCGACAACGGAGCCCACGGCAAGCACGTCGTCCGCTTCGAGGCCGGCCTCCTGGCCCAGCAGGCCGCAGGCTCCGCCGCCGTCTACCTCGACGGTGACACCATGCTGCTGTCCGCCACCACGGCCGCCAAGAGCCCCCGTGACGCCATCGACTTCTTCCCGCTGACGGTCGACGTCGAGGAGCGCATGTACGCCGCGGGACGTATTCCCGGCTCCTTCTTCCGTCGCGAGGGCCGCCCCGGCACCTCCGCGATCCTGACCGCTCGCCTGATCGACCGCCCGCTGCGTCCGTCCTTCGTCAAGGGCCTGCGCAACGAGGTCCAGGTCGTCGTCACCGTGCTGTCGCTCAACCCGAGCAAGCTGTACGACGTCGTCGCGATCAACGCGGCCTCGATGTCGACCCAGATCGCCGGCCTGCCCTTCTCCGGCCCGATCGGCGGCGTCCGCGTCGCCCTGATCGACAAGCAGTGGGTGGCCTTCCCCGACGTCAAGCAGCTCGAGGACGCCACCTTCGACATGGTCGTGGCCGGCCGCGTGCTGGCCGACGGTGACGTCGCGATCATGATGGTCGAGGCCGAGTCCACCGAGCAGACCTGGGAGCTCGTGCGCTCCGGCCGCACCGCCCCCACCGAAGAGGTCGTGGGCCAGGGCCTGGAGGCTGCCAAGCCCTTCATCAAGCAGCTGTGCGACGCCCAGTCCGAGCTGGCTGCGCAGATCTCCAAGGAGACCTTCGACTTCCCCGTCTTCAAGGAGTACGAGGACGACGTCTGGCAGGCCGTGCAGTCCGTCTCCGACGAGCTGGCCCGGGCCATGCAGATCGCCGGCAAGCAGGAGCGCGACGACGCCACCCACGCGATCCGTCAGCAGTTGCAGGCGAAGCTGGCCGAGCAGTTCGCCGGCCGCGAGGGCGAGGTGAGCGCCGCGTTGAAGGCGCTGACCAAGAAGATCGTCCGTCACCGCACCCTGACCGAGAAGGTGCGCATCGACGGCCGCGGTGTCACCGACATCCGCACCCTGTCGGCCGAGGTCGGCGTGATCCCGCGCGTCCACGGCTCGGCCCTGTTCCAGCGTGGCGAGACCCAGATCCTGGGCGTCACCACGCTGAACATGCTGGGCATGGAGCAGAAGATCGACACGCTCGACCCCGAGAACACCAAGCGGTACATGCACCCCTA
>DGKN01000202.1:317-4729 GCA_002387005.1 Propionibacteriaceae bacterium UBA4569 | reverse complement strand
CCCCGGCGCGGACGGGCGGCGCGCCGGGGGGCCCCGCCAGCGAGCCCGCGTCCGCAACCGGGTGCTCGCGGCGCTGGCCGCCCTGGCCCTGGCCATCGGTCTGGTCGCATGGACCCGTCCAACGGTCCGGTTCGGCCCCGCGCCGACTCCCACGCCCACCCCGAACAGCTGGTGGCAGAACAATTACCACGAGAGCGTCGAGCCACTCGCCAGCCTGGAAGTGCCGGACGACGAGGCGAACCGTCGCTGCTCGGTCACCGCGCCAGAGGTTCTCGGACCCTCCGACTTCGAGTTCCGAGCACCCGGCACGATCGTGCACGTCTTCGAGTCCTCCGCATACCTGCCCACCATGACCGAGCAGGCAGAACCAGACGGAACCACGTGGCCCAACTGGTACTACGACGAGTCCCACGCCCGCGCCTGCTACCTGGGCTTTGAAACCACCGGTGACGGCAAGCAACTCACCTCCGGCCTGCTGGCCGCCGAGTCCACCGACTGGAAGACGCTGTGCCGCGACAGTTCCGGCTTTCCCTTCGCCGCCCGCTGGCACGTCGCGAGCTCTGCGCTCGACCCACTGGAGGGCAGTCGCAGCGTCGCCCTCTACTCAGACTTCGGGGCGTTGGCGCGGTGCCAGCTGATTCCGAATGGGACGGCTGCCGGGGTTGACTTCATTCCCCCGTCCACGGACGTGTACTACGCCTGCCCGGACCCGGGGCTGGCAGCCGTCGCCGTTGACGCACGAGGCTCGAAGAACATGGTCACCAGGGTGAGCTTCAGCACGGTCAGCTTCGTGCGCGACGAACGCGGCGAGCTGACCAGGGCCACCCAGCTGCGTGCGACCGTGGTGGGTGGCGGCATCACCATCACCTTCCCGATCAACAGCGGGATCCTGCTCGCCAACCGGGTCGTCGACCTGCCGACTCCCCTGCCGCAAGACCCCGACGGCGCCCGGATCCCCGTCAAGGTGGCCCTGCTCGACGACGCCGGCACGGTGCTGCGCACCTGTACGGTGAAGTGATGGCCACGGACCTCTCCCTCGAGCTCGGCCGAGCACCCGTCCGAGACCTGGATCCCCTGCTCTGGCACGACATCTGCAAGTTGCGCGCTGACGTGTTCGTGGTCGAGCAGGAGTGCATCTACCCCGATCTGGACGGGCGTGACGTGGAGCCTGGCGCCCAGATGGTGTGGGGCACCCGGGGCGGCGAGGTCGTGGCCACCGCCCGAATCCTGCGGGAGAACGACGCGATCAGGATCNNCCGCGCCCAGTGTCCGCGGCACCGGCATTGCCCAGGCACTGTTCTGCTTCACCCTCGACCAGTGCGATGAACTTGCTCCGGAAGCGCCCGTCGTCCTCAATGCGCAGGCGCCGTTGGAGCGCTGGTACGCCCGTTTCGGCTTTCGTCGCGACGGGGACGACCACGACGAGGACGGTATCCCGCACATCCCGATGCGGCGCGGGTAGCCGTTCGCCGGGTTCGGCGCCGCCCACCTCAACCGGCACTGCAGGCAGTCCTGTGCATTGTCGGCGCTGACGGATAGCGTGACCACGTGAATTTGGAAAAGGTGCTCTTCGGCTTCTTCGTGCTGCTCGCAGCGACGATCAACTTCGGGTTCTTCCTCGGCGACATGTCGAACCCGCACCTGCACAATGGGTGGGAGCTCTACCTCGCCGTGGTCGTGAACTTGATCGCAACCATCCTGAAGCTCGGCGACCGCACGCAGATCGGCGCCATCCACCTGGCCACCTCGCTGGTCGCCGACATCCAGCTGATCGGCGCCGCGGCCTTCTACGTCTACGCGACGCAGGTCTCGGCCGCTGGGCTGGACATCCGCGCGATCTCCTCGGTCGTCTCGCTGTCGGGCGGCGCGCTGCTCGCGAACTGCGTCTCGATCGTCCTGCTGGTGGCCGAGACCGTCTCCTACCGTCGTCGCTGAGGTCTGGCCGTGGGCAATCCCCTGCTGATGCTCAACTCCCCGCCGTGGCGGGTGGGTGATCGCAGGCTGCGCCGCGTCGCCGTGGACGTGCCCACCGAGGTGCCGACCACCGCGGCGGTCTTCCTGGTGTTGCGTCGGCTGCGCTGGCCGCTGGTGATCGTGCTCGGGGTGTTCGCCATCTCCGTCTTCGGGTTCACGCTGATCCCCGGCGTGGACGACCAGGGCAACCCCTACCGGATGAGCGCCTTCGACGCCTTCTACGTGATGGCGTACACGGCGCCGACGATCGGCTTCGGCGAGACCCCCTATGCCTTCACCGTCGCGCAGCGGATGTGGATGACGGTGTGCATCTTCATGTCGGTGACGATCTGGGCCTACGCACTCGGCGCCACCTTCGCGATGCTGCAGGAGCCGGGCTTCCGCAAGGCGCTGTCGATGCAGCGCTTCCACCGCCGCGTCGAGTCGATGCGCGAGCCCTTCATCCTGATCGCCGGCTACGGCCAGGCTGGCCGGACGCTGGCCCTGGCGCTCGACCAGCTTGGACGCCGAATGGTCATCCTGGATGAGGATCCCAGCCGCATCGACGTCCTGGTGGCCGACCAGCTCACCGCCGACGTCCCCTCCTTGCAGGGAGACCCGCGCAACCCCGGGATCCTCGGCCTGGCCGGTCTTGGGCACCCCATGTGCGAGGGGGTGATGGCGATGACCGACAAGGACGAGATGAACCTCGCCGTCGTCATGGCCGCACACCTGTTGCGCCCCGAGATCCCGGTGATCACGCGGTGCAGCCAGCGCGAGAATGTCCCACGCCTTGAGGATTTCGGGCCGCAGGCGGTGATCAATCCCTTCGACCGCTACGGCCACTACCTGGTGATGGCGCTGTCGAAGCCCGTCACCTACCAGCTGGCCTCTTGGTTGTTGGACGAACCCGGCACCCCGCTGCCCAAGCTGCACTGCGAGCTGAACCATGGCCGGTGGATGGTCGCCGCGGACGGACGCTTCGGTGCCGAGGTGACCCGTGACCTGCGGGCGGCCGGGTTGGAGGTCGAGGTGGTCGACCCCTCGGCGGGCCTGCCGGACGTCAGCGAAATGGTCGGCTTCGTCGCCGGTGCGGAGAGCGACACCACCAACCTGTCGCTCGCTGCGCACGCCCGCTTGGAGAACCCGGACGTCTACCTCTCCGTGCGACAGAAGGCCGTCTCGACAGCGCCGCTGTTGGAGGCCTTCGAGCCCGACCAGGTGTTCGTCGCGACCNNCGAGACCCTCGCCAGGGTGGAGGCGCCGCTGTTCTGGGGCTTCATCCAGCACGTCCACCAGCAGACCGACGAATGGTCGGCCAAGGTGCTCAAGGACATGCAGGCCAAGTTGGGCAACTACTCCCCCACCGCCATCAAGCTGGTGCTTGACGGGCGTGGCGCTCCGGCCGTCTGCCGCTGGCTCGACAAGGGAAACACCTTGACGCTCGGGCAGCTGCTCAGCGACCCGGACGACCGTGACCAGCCGATCGACGTCTACCCCTCCGTGCTGGTGCGCGACGGGCTCACGCAGTTCGTCCCGGACCTCCGCACACCCCTGCAGGTGGGCGACGAGCTGGGTCTGCTGGTGCGCACCCGGGGCAACACCTCGCTCTCGCACAATGTCTTCCACGACGAGGCAGTCGAATATCTGGCGACCGGCGAATCGGTCCCCTCGACCTGGTTGTGGCGCCAGTTCCGGGACCGCCGTCGCAACCGAGCCTGAGCCTGCGGTCCCCGAGTCTGGGGCAGTCGCTCAGGTGACGGGGATCTCGTCGGCGACAGCCGCTGCCAGCAGACGGTAGCTGCGGGTGCCCTCGGGCGCATCGGTCTCGTCGGTGCCCTCCGAGGTTCGGTGCAGCGCGGTGAACCGCTCGAAGGTCTCACGCAGCGCATCCTGCAACTGCTCCAGCTCGGCTGGCGCCAGTCGCACGGTGGCGGCGTGGATGGTCGCGTCGAAGGGACGGTCGCTGGCGCCCTCCGGGTCACGGGGACGGGCGACGGCGCGCAGCCAGCCCTCACGCATCCAATCCAACGCGCTGGTGCCGGCGCGGGCGTAGTCGTCGGGATCACCGCTCGGGTCGTCGAAGTCGTAGCTGCGTTCGCTGAGACGCCAGACCTTGTCACGTCGGTCCCGGCCAGCGTCCGGATCGGCGACGATCACGCCTCCCCGGGCCAGGATGCGCAGGTGGTAGCTGACGGAGTTGGCGGGGACACCCAGCTCGGCAGCCAGGTCGGCGGCGCGTGCCGATCCGCGGCGCGCGATGTGTTGCACCAAGGTCATCCGCAAGGGGTGGGACAGCGCGCGCAGCTGGGCCAGTTGGTCGTGGGCGTTGCCTTCGGTCGGGACCATGGAGAAAGCCTACGCGCAATGAGCACCATCTGTTGCGCAACATATGGTGCGGAGTTAGCATCGAGCCATGAGCGCGTCACCCGATGGGACCCCTGCACCCAGTCCCCTGT
>DGKN01000202.1:0-298 GCA_002387005.1 Propionibacteriaceae bacterium UBA4569 | reverse complement strand
CCGAGGGTGCCGGTGGCCTGCTCGGGCTGCTGCCCGGCGGGATCCTGGCTGATCGCCACAACCGGCAGCGGCTGGCGCTGCTCTCATCCGTGCTCGCCGCCGCGGCGCAGGCGTTGCTGGTGGCGCTGTTGCTCGGGGGCTGGGCGAGTCTGGTCACGCTGGCTGCCCTCGCCGCCGTGGACCGCTTCCGCGCCATGCTCCTGGGCCAGAGCTCCGAGGCGATGCTCAAGCAGATCGTCCCGCCACGGCAGTTGGCTCGCGCCGCGGCCGTCAACGAGGGGCGCGATGCGGCCATCAG
>DGKN01000024.1 GCA_002387005.1 Propionibacteriaceae bacterium UBA4569 | reverse complement strand
ACCGATGCTTCGGCGGCCTCAGGCCCGTGGCCGCCGAGATGGCGCCTCGCCAGGTTGGCGACGGTCCACGCGTCACCGCTGGCGAGGGCTGCGGGGCACAGTGCCAGCAACAGCCGCACGGCAAGCGGGTCGCGCCGGGGGGCGGTCTCGAGGCGGCGCAGTAGGGCGCGGAAGCCGTTGCGGTAGTCCTGCACCTCGATCCGCTCGCGGTCGTCGTGCCACACCTCGGGCAGGGCTGCCCGGTGGTTCTCCCAAGCATGGGCGGCCACTCCCGCCGCGTGCAGAGGGACCACCCAGCGGTGCCCAACACCCTCCGCGGTGCGCATGACCCGCAGCCAGCCCTCCTGCTCCAGGTGCTTCCGGCTCGCGGCCAGGGCCTCCTCGGGCAAGCGACGGCGCAACTCCTGCAGCGGGACGGTGCCGCCGTGGGCGTGCAGGGCAGCAAGCACCTCCTGGTGCAGGGGATCGCCACAGTCCTTACTCGGCACCGGGCGGCAGAGCCGCTCCCAGCCGAGGCCGCAGCTCAGGGCGGTGACCAGGTCGTCCACCGAGATCGAGTCGAGCAGCGACTGCAGCATCGGCAGGCACTCCTCCGTCTCGCCGCGCTCGTTGAGCAGCGCCGCCACCCGATGCCGGGCGCGGGCGGGGATGGAGGCCAGGGCCTCCATGGCCGGCAGCAGGGCCTCGGGGCGGGTCGTCGCGTGTTCCGTCATGCTCACCATGCTGTCGCCGATCCCCTCCAGACGGCAGTGGCAGACGACCCCGGCTGCGGGTGACTGGTGTCACCGGCGGCCGAGGCCGCGGGGCACGGGTACAGCAGGCCCGACGTCAGACCGCCTCCGTCATCGCCGAGGCGAACAGCTGCTGGTAGATGCCCTGCTCGGCAAGCAACTCCTCGTGCCTGCCGACCTGCACGATGCGTCCCTCGTCCATCACGTAGATCCGGTCACAGTCGACGACGGTCGACAGACGGTGGGCGATGACGATGACCGTGCAGGAGCGCTCCGCCAAGGTCGTGGAGATGCGTGCCTCGTTCACGGTGTCCAGCGCGCTGGTGGCCTCATCCATGATGAGCACCCTGGGGCGGCGCACCAAGGCTCGAGCGAGCGCGATCCGCTGGCGCTGACCGCCCGAGAAGTTGCCCCCCATCTCCGAGACCAGCGTCTGGTACTGCATCGGGAGGGCCTGAATGTCAGCGGCAACCTGCGATTCGCGCGCCGCCATCCGCACGTCGTCCTCGCCCAGCGCCGGATGGCCCATGGTGATGTTGTCGAGGACGGAGCGGTTCAGCAGGTGCACCTCCTGCGGAATATAACCCACGTGGTCGTAGAAGTGGGGCCGCGGGTATTCGCTCAGCGGACGGCCGTTGTAGAGCACCTCACCGCTGGTGGGCTCGAGCAGTCCGCAGAGAACCCGACCCAGCGTCGACTTGCCGGAACCGGATCGGCCGACGACGGCGATCTTCTCGCCAGGCAGCACCTGGAGGTCAACATTCTCGAGCGAGGCAGGGGCGTGCTTGGAGTACCGGTAGGAGACTCCCCGCAGCTCGATGTCGCCGGTGATGGGTTCGGTGCACTGCCCGTCATCCCTGATGACCGGGGTGTTGGTGATGTCGCTCAGCCGATCGAGGTAGGTTCGGGTCTGCACGGTCAGCGTCCAGCACGAGAAGACGCTGTTGGCCAGGCCGAAGAAGGTGCTCACCACCGACTGGAAGGCGACGACCGTACCGATCGTCGCATCGCCATTGACCACCTCGCGCAAGCCCACCAGCAGGATCAGCAGCGGGGCCACCACCTGGGTGGGGGAGGTGCCCGCGGCGATCATGCCGCGCAGGTTGTTGTTGCGCATGCTGGCCTGGATGGCGCGCTCGTAGGTCTCCCGCCACTCCNNCCCCCCCCGCCACTCCTGCAGGTAGCGGCCCTCCGAGCCCGAGAGCTTCAGCGCTGTCACTGACACCACCGACTCCAACTGCATGGACTGGCTCTTGGCCGTTTGGCTGATCTCGGCGTCGAGTGCCTCCCCCAGCAGCCGTCTGGTGCCCAGCAACAGCCCGAAGACCACGAGGTAGCAGAGCACCGCCACGGCAGCGAGCACCGGGTCGAGGAAGAACATCATGCCCACCATGCAGATGCTCAACATCACGTCCAGGGCGCCCTGGGCCAGCTGGCTCGACATCAGGTCCCTGACCTGGTTCACGGAACTCAGCCGGAAGAGCAGCTCCCCCGGGGCGCGGGTGGCGAAGAACTTGTACGGCAGGTAGAGCAGGTGGCTGAAGATCCGGTCCATCGTCTCGCGTCCGATGTGAGCGGTCACCTGTGACACCACCAGGGTCCGGATCAGCATCATGAGCAGGTAGCTCACCCCGAAGGCCACCACCGAGAAGGAACCCCCCACGAACAGGTCCTGCGCGTGCCCGGTCCGTGCGTCCACCGCGTAGCGCGTGATCAACGGCACCACCATGGAGGTGGCGAACAGCAGCAGCGACATCAACAAGACCAAGGAGAGCCTGCCCCCGACGCCCAGCATCGGCTTGAGGTATTCCGGCCAGGGATTCTTGGTCGTGGAGACCAGCGGGACGAAGTCATCGCGCGGTTCGGCGGTGATGACGACCCCGCTGAACGAGTCAACGAAGTCGGCGATGGGGACGCGGCGTCGCCCGCTGGCCGGGTCGACGATGACGGCGTACCGATCCGTCACCTGCTCCAGCACGACGAAGTGGTAGTCCTGCCAGTAGATGACAGCCGGCAGCTGGATGCGACGCAGCGCCTTGTTGCCGGCCCGGTACATCTGCGACTCGAAGCCACGCGACCGGAAGATCCCGCGGAGCTGGCGGACGGTCAGCCCGTCCCTGCCGGGATCGAACTCGTCCCGCAGGTCCCGCAGGGATTCCTTGGATCCATACAGCTGCATCACCATGAGCGTGGCGGCCAAGCCACACTCGGTCTGGGTGAGTTGCTGCACCTGGGGCACTTTCGGTGCTCGGCGAAGCATCAGCGGCATCAGCATTCTCCTTCTGGAACGAGGTCCCGCAGGGGGGCAGTGGTGGTCAGGGCGAGCGGAATCCCGACGGGGGCTCCCGATGCGATCAGGGCGGTGTGGGCCAGTCCGGTGAGACCGGTCATGTACGACAAGGACGTCTGGCTGCGGTGCAGGCCGCCGTTGAAACCGATCTGCCCCACCCGCGCCAGCCGTTCGTCGAGGATCCGGGCGCCACGAACCGCAAGCTCCGGCGCACCAAGCACCCGAGACAGGTGCACGAACACCTGGACCGAGCCGCTGATCCCGTGGCACGGGGTGAGGTCCCGACCTCGTCCGAGGGCCGCCTGCTCGGTGAGGCCGATGAGTGGGGCCACCTCGGCCAGCACCTGGGTGGGCTGGTCGCCGGTCAGCACCAGTCCTTCAGCGATGCACAGCAATGCTCCGGCGTGACCCTTGCACCAGCTCGCGTCGTGCACGTGCGGCCAGTCGGCTCGCATCCCTCGCCAGTGGTCCCGGGAATCGGCGAGCCGGGCTCGAGCGACGTCAAGAGCGTGTTCGTCGCCCAGCGCCTGTCCCAACCGGGCCAGTGACCAAGCGACGCCGAGCGCGCCATGCGCCGTCTCATGCGGTGGGAGGAATCCGGACTCGAGGACGGCGACGAGTTCCGGGAGCGCCTCGTCGAGCAGGCGCCGGTGGGCATCGACCAGGTCGGATCGGCCCGGTTGGGCCAAATATGCCGCGACGCCCGCGATGCCACCGATCAGGTCGGCAGGTGCCCCCTCGACGGCCGGTGTCCTGAGGAGCTGGTGAAGCAGCGCGTCACGTCTGCCCGTCCAGTGCGCCCCACGGGTGACACCTGCCATTTCGTCGAGCAGGAAGGCCGCCGCTGCGGGGCCGGAGAAGAGGGAGCGGCCGAGCGGCGCATCCGGTTCCGCGACCGCCTTCAGGAAGTTGTCGTTGAGGGCTCGTTCGGCCGAGCCCGCCGCGCCGGTGTGGGCGAGCAACAGCGGTATCCCGCCGCCGTCATAGAGGCTGGCGGTGGCAGCTCCCAGGCCGAGCCGACCATGCCCGGTGACCTGCGGGATCAGCCAGCTGCTCTCGTTGGACGAGGGCGAGATGTCCAGCTGGTCGAGCAGGTGGGTGACGCGGGCAGGCAGGAGCGTCGCACCGCCGGCCACGATGTCGCTGAAGAGCCCACCGGAATGGGGTGCATCGTCGCGTTCGGTGCTGGCGACGGTCGGGACCGAACCGCTCAGCGAGGCCAGGGCAAGGTAGCGGTGCTGCTGGTCCGGCACCTCGAGGAAGCGCCGAAGCACCTCCAGCATGTCCTCCACCGGTGTCAAGTCGAAGACCCCGGGCACTTCGCCATCGATCGGGGCCCAGAGGCTGGTCGAGTGGGAGTCGACGACGAAGCACGGCACGTCCCCGCGCTCCAGCGCATGAACCTCGAGGGCATGGACCGCGCTCGCCATCGTCTGCGGCAGGCCCGACACAGGGTGCAACCTGTTCATCAAGCGGCTGCGCTCCTCCTCCTGGCCGAGATAGTCGGGGTGGGTGGCTGCCTGCAGAAGGCGGGCGTAGCGCATGGTGGGACGCATCACCTGCCGGACCTGGAATCGGCTGGCGCGAATGGCGTCGCGCAAGGGCACGCTCGCCGAACGGATTGCGGCGAGCGCATCCTGCAGGCCCGCGTCGAAGTCGGGCTCGAAGTCACGGATCGCGACCGGACGCCCGGCCAGGTGCAACAGGTTGTCCGACTGGAGCAAGGTGCTCGGCACCGTGCCAAGGCGCACGCCATCGGTACCGAGGTCGACCAGGCTGGTGGACTGGTGGCGCGACTCCTGGACATCCGCACGTCCGATGCCGGAGATGTCGATGTCGACCAGGGCGCCGCTGACCTGAAAGGGCAGCAGACCGGTCTCCAGAACGGCCATCCGCGGGCCGGCCTCGACCATGGCGGCCCGGTCGATGCGGTTGCGCAGCTGGGTGATGGTCTCCAGGTCGACGAACATCGGTTCCTCGCCGCACGCCAGCACATTGCCGCAGTGCAGGTCCGTGGTGCCGAGGGCTGCGAAGACCACCGCGAAGGCGCCCATGCGGTAGGCGAAGCGACCGGCGGCGGCCAGGTCGGCAGCCGGGGCAGTTGCGACGAACTCCTGCCAACCGTGGTCGCCACGATCGAGCAGACGCGGAACGCGCAGTGAACAGTCCGCACGCAGGCCGGGGTTGACCAGATCAAGCAGTCGGGACGCGAGATCCTCACATCCCAAGGAACGGGGCTTGTGGACGATGGAACCCTCGGTGAAGTCCGCCAGCACAACGGCGCGTCCACCATTGTGCAGGTCGCCGTCGGACACCCGCAGCCTCAGCAGGGAGCCTTCAGGAAGAAGTGCCGCCTCGCGAAGGTCCTGCTGGTCTGCAACAAGGTGCTGCACTGCCTCGTGCAGCAGGCGCAGGCGGAAGTCGACGCTCTGGGCCACGAGCCGCCCCAGCACCGGAAAGCGTTCGAACAGGCTCGCGGTGAACTCGTCGGCGTGAGTGGTGGCCTCATACTCGGTCCAAGCGGCCGAACTCGCGGTGTCGAAGCTGCGTCCTTGCTGTGCCCGCTGAAGTTGGAAGTCGGCCACCAGCGCCCGCAGGCTCAAGCCGCTCAGCTCGTCGGCCAGGTCGAGGGCGGCCTGACGTCCGAGTTCCTCGAGATCGAGACCCAGATCGAGCGACGGTGCCAGCTGGCCGATGATGGCGCCCAGTCGGACGACGAAGTCCTCAAGCAATGGAGCGATGGCCTGGGGGAAGAGGCCGACACGCTCGGTGGCCGCCCGGCGCGCCAGCCGGGCGGCGGTTTCTGGTGATAGCGCGGGCCCCGAGATCAGGGTTGCGATCTCCATCATGACTCCTTGGTGGGGGCTCCCGCAGGGAGCCAGCTGCTGTGGTGAGGGTTTCTTGGGGGTGGGATGCGATGCGCGATCCCACCCCCGTGGGGACGGCCCGATCGGGCCGCCATGGCTCGACTCAGCGACCGAAGCCGAGGATCGCGCTGACGGTGGCCGCGACGATGGACCAGTACTTGACTCCGTGGCGCTTCTGGTCAGTCCTCTTACGGGCCTTGTTGTCGCTCATCGGTGGCACACCTGGGTGCAGGCGGAGGTC
>DGKN01000022.1 GCA_002387005.1 Propionibacteriaceae bacterium UBA4569 | reverse complement strand
AGGGTTTGTGTGTGTGCTCGTGTTATCCGATACATCTCCATAGTGTTTCGGTGGCCATGTCGTAAGGGAAACACCCGGTCCCATTCCGAACCCGGAAGTTAAGCCTTACAGAGCCGATGGTACTGCAGGTGGGAGCCTGTGGGAGACTAGGACGCCGCCGGACTTATACAACACCCCTGACGGGAGCCGCAAGGCATCTGTCAGGGGTGTTGTGCATTCCCAGACAATTGCCTTGGAGTGCAGGATCTGCAGTTCTTTGGTTCGGGTGGCGCAGAGTGGGTGATGTGGATCGGCAGATGAAGCCCTCGACCACCCGGTCGAAGGTATGCGTGCTTCCAGGGGCTACTTGCCGTAACGACGCTCTCGTTGCGCGAAGGAGCGCAGGGCACGCAGGAAGTCCACGCGTCGGAAGTCGGGCCACAGGGCTTCACAGAAGTAGAACTCACTGTGGGCGCTCTGCCAGATCAGGAATCCGCTCAGGCGCTGCTCACCACTCGTCCGAATGATCAGGTCGGGGTCGGGCTGGCCCTTCGTGTACAGGTGATTGGAAATGTCGTCGATCTCCAGGCGCTCCGCCAACTCGGCGAGCTGCGTCCCCTTCTCGGCTTCCGCCTGCAGGAGGGAGCGGACCGCGTCGCGGAGTTCGTGCCGACCGCCATAGGCCACCGCGACATTGATGTGCATGCCCTGGATGGTGGACGTCCGTTCCTGGGCCTCGGACAGCGCGTCCGACATGGCTTGGGGGAGCAGAGCCCGGTCGCCGACGATCTGGACTCGCCACGTTCCCTTGGCTGCAAGGTCGAGCACCAGCTGCTGAATCACGTCCAGAAGAGGCTGGAGCTCGTCGTCCCCGGCGCGTGAGAGGTTCTCGGTGGAGAGTACCCACAGCGTGATGACCTTGATGCCGACCTCGTCGCACCAGCCACAGAAGTCCTCGAGCTTGCCGGCACCCGCACGGTAGCCCGCAACCAGGGGCTGGTCGGGAGCGTTCATGCGGGCCCAACGACGGTTTCCGTCCGCCAGCACGGCGATGTGCCGGGGAAGGTTTGATCGGTCGAGCTCTGCGCTCAGGCGCGACTCGTAGGTGGAGTAGAGGAGGCCGGAGGGGTGGAGACGATCGATCGCCTCGCTGAATCGTTCCATGCCTGCCATGGCGCCACAATATCCAGCCGTGCGGCCGAAGCGTCCACCGATGTTGCCCCAGCGCCAACCTACGGTACCGTAGGTTGTATGAAGCAGATGCAGACCGAAGGCCTCGGCGACACCGTCCAGGAGCGCGTCGAGGAATTCGCGGACGCGCTCAAACCGCGGCTGCGCGGCTGGTTCCACCAGGGATTCACGCCCGTCATCCTGCTCGCGGGGCTGGTGCTGGTCGCCTTCGGGCGCACGGCATCGATCCGGTTCGCGTCCGCCATCTATCTCGTCTCGGCACTGCTGCTGTTCGGCAACTCCGCCTTCTACCACCGGGGGAACTGGACGCCCAAGGTCAAGGCGGTCTTCCGCCGTGTCGACCACGCCAACATCTTCGTGTTCATCGCCGGCACCTACACACCCCTGAGCGTCGCCATGCTGCACGGACGCAGCCTGGTGCAGATCCTGGTGCTGATCTGGACCTGCGCGCTCGTGGGCGTCCTGTTCCGCGTCTTCTGGATCGATGCGCCACGCTTGCTCTACGTCGGCCTCTACGTCGCGATGGGTTGGGCAGCCGTCGGATGGATGTCCCAGTTCCTGGAAGCGGGTGGTGCTGCTGTCGTGGCGTTGATCGCTGCTGGCGGGCTGGTCTACACCGTCGGGGCACTGGCGTACGCCTTCAAGTACCCGAACCCGTGGCCGGAGTGGTTCGGATTCCACGAGATCTTCCACATCTGCACGATCATCGCGGCCATCTGCCACTTCATCGCGATCTGTCTGGTGGCTTTCTGACCCTCGCCGGGCCCGGGGACCGGGGTGGGTCGATCTGGCAGAGCACATCACTCGTGGGCGGCGATGAGCTCCCGCAGGGCTGATTCGAGGCGCCCGTCCAGGCCCAGCTCGGCGATCTTCACCAGACGACGGGCACTGGTCGGGTTCGCGTCCACGATGTCCATCACGCGGTCCTTGGTGAGGAACTCGATCTCTGCCTGGTCCAGGAAGGCGGCCACGCGGGCCGACACCTGGTTGTCATGCAGCGTCAGGGGCTCGGTGAAGACGATCTCGGCGCCGGTGCGGGTGTCGACTGGCCCGAGGTCGATCTCCTGGCTGCCCGTCGACTCGTCCCACACGCTCTCGTGGCCCTGCACGGCTGCCGGGGCTGCTCCGAACAGCACGACGCGGTAGTCGCGCGTCGCGGGGACCACGTCCAAGTTCCCCTCGGCGGGGTGGATCGTGAAGCGTCCGCCTGCCCAGTCCAGGGTGAACCGGGTGCGTACGGGTCGCGCGTCCACGGCGTCGTCGTCCTCGTACAGGACGAACTCACCGTCGTCCCCGGCGAAGACCTGGATCTCCAGGCTGGCTGGGTTCTCGACGCGCAGATCATCCTCGCCCGTCAACGGGACGATGGCGCCGGCCCTGGCCAGCACGGGGTACTGGCCCAGTCCACGGTGCAGTTCGACGAACTTGTCACCGGTGTAGACCAGTCCGGTGAAGATGTCGGTCCAGGTGCCGCGTGGCAGCCAGGCCTTCACCCGCCCGGCGTTGAGGCGTGGATCATTCGGCTCGGTGATCGCCGCGACCACCAGCTCCGTGCCGAACCAGTACTGGTTGTCGACCTGGAAGGCCTCCCAGTGGTCACCATGCGACCAGTACATGGGGCGCAGCAGCGGTGCGAGCGTCCGGTTGCCGAGCTCGTTCATCGTGTACAGGTAGGGCACCATCCGGTGACGGAAGCGCAGGAAGCGTCCCATCACCTGTTCGGCGATGGCGTCGAAGCGCCAGGGCTCCTTGCCGCTGAACCGGGCCTTGGTGGAGTGCAGGCGCGTCACCGGGCTGAACACGCCGAACTGCAGCCACCGGGTCGCGAGTTCGTCGTCCTTGGTGCCGAACATGTGGCCCCCGATGTCGTGGGACCACCAGCCGTAGCCGATGTTCGAGGCGGTGGCGGTCATGTACGGCTGGAAGGCCAGGGAACTCCAGGAGATCACCGAGTCGCCGGAGAAGCCGACGGGGTAGCGGTGCGACCCGGGCCCGGCGTAGCGGGAGAAGGTGAGCGGACGACGACCGGTGCGCGAATTGTCGAGGAAGTGGAAGTGGTTCAGCAGCCACAAGGGGTCGAGGCCGGGGATGGAGCTGTGGCCGCCCTGCTGCCAATCGAGCCACCAGAAGTCGACGCCCTCGTCCTCGAGCGGGTGGTGGACCAGTTCGAAGTAGTTCACGAGGAAGTCGGGGTCGGCGATGTCGAAGTTGACGGGTAGCTCGGAGGCTGGGTCGATGCCCAACGCCTCGGCCACCCGCGGGTAGGCCTCCTCGTGGGCCCGGATGCCGTCGGCCGGGTGGACGTTGAGCGCGATCTTCATCCCGTGCTCGTGCAGCCAACGCAGGAAACCGACGTGGTCGGGGAAGAGCTCAGGGTTCCAAGTGTAGCCCGTCCAGCCGTTGCCGAAGCGCTCGGGTATGTCGACCAGGTGCCAATCCATGTCGACGACCGCCACCGAGAAGGGCAGGTCCTCGGCCTCGAAACGTTCGATCAGCGCCTGGTACTCGTCCTGGGTGTAGTCGTGGTAACGGCTCCACCAGTTGCCCAGCGCGTAGCGGGGTAGCACCGGCTGCGGGCCGGTGAGGCGGTAGAAGTCGGCGACGGCATCGGCGAAGTCGTGGCCGTAGGCGAAGACGTAGGTGTCCGAGTAGCCGTCCAGGCGCGGTTCGAACCATCCGCCGCCGGTCATGGGCAGCGTGTCGTCCGGCAGGGAGGCGATGCCGAGCTCGTTGAGCAGACCGGGCTCCAGGGGCGTGGCGCCGTCGATGGTGTCGAGGGTGCGCACGGTGCCGCCCAGGTTGTTGCGCAGGTTCACGTGGCTGGCGAAGTCGCTGGTCGGGTCCTCGCCCGGACGCCAGACGGAGTGGTAGCTGCCCGAGAGCGTCTTGATCGACAGCGTGGCCGGGGTGGGCTCGCCGCCGGCATAGTCGAGCTGGATGGCGCCGGTGAGCACCTGGACTCCTTCGCCCCTGCGGTTCACGGTCAGCGGGGGGACGTCGAACCGGCGGTTCAGCACCATCTGCGTGGCGCGGTCTTCAAAGTTCCCGCTGGGGGAGTGCTCCACCCGCACCAACCGGTCGGTGAGGAAGGTGAGGCGCACGGTGTCGAAGACCAGTACCGCGTCGGGTGCTGCCTTCGGTGTGGTGGCCAGGTGGAAACGTTCGGGCAGCTGCGGCATGTGGCCCAGCCTAGAACGCGCCACCAGGCCGGCGAGCCGAGGGCGGCACCCAGTTGAACAGTTGGTGAAGCTGACGGCGCGGCGTGGCCCACGGGCCCGGGCGCGTCGTAGCTTGGGGCTCATGGACGGACCACGACGGGCTCCCGGGGGAATCTTCCTGCGGCCCGCCGCGGACATCGTCCCAAGCTGTCGACCCTGACCGATCTGGGCCCGGCTGCAGAGCGGAGGGCCCCTCACTGCTCGAGGAGTGCCGTGCTCAAGCCCCTGAACCAGCATGTGACAGACGCATACGCGACCAGCGACGCCGACGTAGTCGACACCCAGGCCAAGACCTACGTCATCGACACGTCCGTGCTGCTCAGCGACCCGCGCGCCGTGCTCCGCTTCGCGGAGCACGAGGTGGTGCTGCCGATCGTGGTGATCGCCGAACTGGAGGGCAAGCGGCACCATCCCGAGCTGGGCTACCTCGCCCGTTCTGCGCTGCGCCTGCTGGACGACCTGCGCATCGAGCACGGGCGGCTGGACGAACCGGTGCCGGTGAACGATGCCGGCGGCGTGCTGCACATCGAGCTCAACCACACCGACCCGGAGCGGCTGCCGCATGGCTTCCGCCTCGGTGACAACGACTCCCGGATCCTGGCAGTGGCGATCAACCTGTCCGCCGAGGGCAAGGACGTCGTCGTGGTCAGCAAGGACCTGCCGATGCGCGTCAAGGCCTCAGTGGTCGGTCTGGAGGCCGAGGAGTACCGCGCCGAACTGGCCGTCGACAGTGGGTGGACCGGCATGACCCAGCTCGACGTCGACTCGTCGGTGGTGGACGCGCTGTACGAGGGCGGGGTCGCGGACGTCCCACAGGCCGCCGACCTGCCCTGCCACACCGGGCTGGTGCTGCACGGTGGCGGCGGGTCTGCATTGGGGCGCAAGCTGCCGTCCGGGCAGGTGAAGCTGGTGAAGTCCGACCGGGACGCCTTCGGCATCCACGGACGTTCCGCTGAGCAGCGCGTCGCGCTGGACCTGCTGCTCGACCAGGAGGTCGGCATCGTCTCCCTCGGCGGCCGCGCCGGGACGGGCAAGTCGGCGCTCGCGCTGTGCGCCGGTCTGGAGGCGGTGATGGAGCGCCGGCTGTACCAGAAGGTGATGATCTTCCGTCCGCTGTACGCGGTCGGCGGCCAGGAGCTCGGCTACCTGCCCGGCACCGAGACCGAGAAGATGGCGCCATGGGGTCAGGCCGTCTTCGACACCCTCGGCTCGGTCACCAACAAGTACGTCATCGACGAGATCATCGCGCAGGACATGCTGGAGGTGCTGCCGCTGACGCACATCCGCGGGCGTTCCCTGCACGACGCCTTCGTGATCGTCGACGAGGCGCAGTCGCTCGAGCGCAATGTGCTGCTCACCGTGCTCTCGCGCATCGGCCAGAACTCGCGCGTGGTGCTGACCCATGACGTCGCACAGCGCGACAACCTGCGGGTGGGACGCCATGACGGTATCGCCGCCGTGGTGGAGCGGTTGAAGGGCAACCCCTTGTTCGCGCACGTCACGCTGAACCGTTCGGAGCGTTCGCCGATCGCCGCGCTGGTCACCGAGATGCTGGAGGGCGCGCTCTGAGCGTTCGTTGCACGAGGGCCCTCGTTGCAAGTGGGCCCTCGTTGCAAGTGGGCCCTCGTTGCGAGTGTGCCTCGTGGAGGGCGCGCCTGCGCCGGTTCAGGCGCGGGCGGTGTGGATGGCGCGGGCGGTGTGGATGGCGTAGTCGATGTGGTGCCCGTCGCGGTCGACCCCGACCGTGACGGCGCCCACGTCGCTGCTCAGTTCGCGCAGGCGTGCGTCCAGTTGGGCCGAGGCTCGTTCGCACCAGACCGCGAGCAGGCCGCCGGGGGACAGGCGGGCGATCGCCGAGGACAAGAGGCCGGGCTCGTAGAGCGGCGCGTTGTGGTCGTGCACCAGGAAGCTGGGTCCGTTGTCGACGTCCAGCAAGATCGCGTCCCAGCTGTGGGTCGCATCGCGCAGGACGTCCTTCACGTCGGCGTGGACGAGGGTGGCGCGCGGGTCGTCAGCGACCCGGGTCAGGTTGTCGACCAGGTTGGCTCGCGCCCAGGTGATGAGGGCACCGGATAGTTCCACGACCGTGACCCGGCAGTGGGGGAGCCGGTCGAGCAGGGCGCCCGCGGTGAACCCCAGGCCCAGCCCACCAACCAGCACGGAGGTTGCATCATTCGGGACGATGTCGGCCAGCGCGACCTCGCTGGAAGCGTCCGCGGTGTCCATCGCGAACATGCCGTTGACGATGAGCTCGACGATCGCCTCGGGGTCTTCACTCCGTCCACGACGGCGCAGGGCGATGTCGAATCCGTCGGAGTCGTCGAAGCCCAGGGTGGTCAGCTCGTCCATGGGTTGCTCCTGTTCATCGGTCATCTTGGTCGCAGGGAACATCGTCGCAGCCCCGGTAGGATGCGCCGGTGCGCAACAACAAGTTCACCGGATGGAACATGGTCGTCGCGATGTTGGTGATCCTCGTGCCGGCGGCGCTGATCTACCAGTTCTTCTCGGTCACCCCGGACGAGCCGAACCTGCCCACCGTCGACTGGAAGCCGGTCGTCGCCGAGGCGCGCACGAAGGCCGACTACCCGGTGCTCGCACCCCAAGAGCTGGGCGATGACTGGAAGGTGACCAAGGCCAAGTTCGTCGAGAAGGGCAAGGCCATCACCTCGAAGGCCACGGCTGTCGGCAACACGTGGTTGTTCGGAGTGCACGGCCCGGACAAGTTCTACTACGAGGTCGAGCAGCGCGACGCCGACCCGGCCGGGCTCGCGCGGGAGGCCAGCCGCACCGGTTACGCGGACGGCTCGTCGACCATCGGCACGAAGACCTGGGCGCGCATGACCTCACCCGACGACCGGACCCACTGCCTGTTCGACCAGCAGGGCGAGGTCGGAACCGCCGTGTGTGCCGACACCAGCTGGGAGTCGCTGGAATCCTTCGTGGGGAAGCTCCGGGCCAGCTGACTGTCAGGGCCGCATGACGCCAGCTGACTACTCCTGGCCGTCGTAGTCCTGCGCGTCCGTGGTGGACGCCTGCGCCGCGCGGGCGGCCTCGATCTTGGCCTTCGCGCCATCGAGCCAGCCCTGACAGATGGCGGCGAGTTCCTCACCCCGGGTCCACAGGGTCATCGACTCGGCCAGCGGCACGCCACCCGACTCGAGGCGGCGCACCACCTCGCCGAGTTCCTCGCGGGCCTGCTCGTAGGTCAACTTCTCGGTGTCGGCCATGGGTGGCTCCTCACTCGTCCGTCTCGTCGTCGAATTCTTCGTCCTCGAAGCCCATCTGTTCGCCGCTTCCGTCGGCGATCCCCCGCACGCCGAGCGTCAGCTGCCCGTCCGTCAGGTAGGCCAGCACGTCGTCGCCCAGGTCGACGTCGAAGATGCTGGAGACAGATCGTCCCTCGCCGTCGACCAGGATCGAGTAGCCGCGCTCCAGCGTCGCCTTGGGCGACATCGCCCGGATGCGCGCCAGGTCATGGGCGACGGACGTCGACTGGCCGCTCAGCACCTGGTCGATGGCGCGCGACAGCCGGCCCCGGGCCAGTTCCAACCGGTCATAGTGCGCCTCGAAGGAACCGGTGGGGTTCTGCAGCACGGGACGGCTGTGCAGCTGGTCCAGCTGGTGCTGCTCGGTGCGGACCCGCTGCACGATGGCCTGCCTGATCCGGTCCTTGGCCTGCGCGACGCGACGCGCCTCGTCGGCGGCATCGGGGACGACGCGTTTGGCCGCATCGGTGGGCGTGGACGCGCGGACGTCGGCGGCCAGGTCAATGATCGGGGTGTCCGGCTCGTGCCCGATGGCGGAAACTATGGGCGTCCGGGCGGCGGCCACGGCACGCACCAGTCCCTCGTCCGAGAAGGGCAGCAGGTCCTCCAGCGAACCGCCGCCGCGGGCGATGATGATGACGTCGACCTGTGGATGGGCGTCCAGCTCGGCCAGGGCGACCATCACCTCGGCTGCGGAGTCGGGGCCTTGGACGCGGGCGTGGCGCACCTCGATCTGGGCTCCCGGCCAGCGTCCGAGCACGTTGGTCACGACGTCGCGTTCGGCGGCGGAATCGGCGCCGGTGACCAGACCGATGCGTCGCGGCAGGAAGGGCAGCCGCTTCTTGCGCACCGGGTCGAACAGGCCCTCGGCCTGCAGCATCCGCTTTCGCGTCTCCAGCATTGCCAACAGCCGTCCCTCGCCGGCGACCCGGATCTCGCGGCACTCGAAGGTCAGCGACCCACTCTTGGACCAGACGGTCGGCTTGATCCAGGCGGTGACGGTCATGCCCTCGGTCAGGGGCCCGGCGGCGTCCAGCACCTGGGTCGAGCAGGTGATGGTGGCCGAGGTCTCGGCCATTCGGTCTCGCAGGGTGAGGAAGTGCGTGGACGCGCCCGCACGGCGACGCATCTCGATCACCTGGGCCTCGACCCAGACGGCACCGCACCGCTCGACCCAGCCCTTGACCGCCTGGACCACGCGTCCCAGCGGCTGCGGCTGTTCCGGGGAGCTGTCCATCGCCATGGCGACCACCCTAGGGCTTAGCACTGACAACTACCGTTGTGGACATGAGCAGAGCAGGCGCCCAGGCCAGTCGACCAGTGGACGGACGAGCAGCGGCCAGGCGCACGCCGTGGCGGGCGGTGGCGGTCTTCTTCGTCGTGGCCGTGGCGCTCGGGTTGCTGGCGCTCGCCACATCGTTGGCCCTGCTGGACGAGGCGAACGGCACCGGCGCGGGAGTTGCCGATGACCTGGTCACTGGTCTGGCGCTGGCCGTGGCCGGGCTGGCTGCCGTGCGGTTCGCCGGACCGACGCTGCTGCCCCCGGCGGTTGGACGAGCGCAGCACCGGGCCCACACGGTGCTCGGGTTCGCGTCGGGTGTCTTCTTCCTGTTGGCCCTGTGGGCGTGCACCCAGCACGGCTGGACGGGTTTGGGGGCGGTAGCCGGGGTGCCCTTCGTGGTGTGGGCGCTGGTGGAGCTTGCCGCCATGCTGGCCGCCGAGTACGGCTGGCGCGGCGTGCTGCAGCCTCTGCTGGGGGACAAGAAGCCGCGCACCGCGGCTGCGCTTGTGGTGGGCTTTGCGTGGTGGCTGTGGCAGCTCCCGGTGCTGATGACCGGCGGCGAGGCAGTGCTGCGACTGTTGTCGACCCTGGTGCTCTCGATGCTGCTGGGTTTCCTCGGCAATGGTTCACCGTGGCAGCGGGCGCTCCCGGCCGGACTCGCGCGCTGGATGATGGTCATCGCCGCCTACCAGTTCGCCGGCGACGACGTGATCGCCACCGACGGATGGTGGGCCCGCCACCTGCTGGCAGCCGTCATCACCACGGCGGTCTTCCTCGCGATGTTCGTCGTCGCGACCCGCCGCCGGCGCGCCCGCACCGCTGCTGCCTCAGCCTGAGCCAGCGGTTGGCGCCCCGGTAGAGTGGAGCCCATGAGCGAAACCGCCAAGCATGTCGTCGTTGCCGCCCCGCGTGGCTACTGCGCCGGGGTCGACCGAGCCGTCGTGACGGTGGAGAAGGCGCTGGACGTGTATGGCCCGCCCGTCTACGTCCGCAAGCAGATCGTCCACAACAAGCACGTCGTGGAGACCCTGGAGCAGCGCGGGGCGATCTTCGTCGAGGAACTCTCCGAAGTACCGCAGGGTGCGACCGTCGTGTTCAGTGCCCACGGCGTCTCCCCGGCCGTCCATGACGAGGCCGCCGAGCGGGCGCTCAAGACGATCGACGCGACCTGCCCCCTGGTGACCAAGGTGCACCACGAGGCGAAGCGGTTCGCCAAGCAGGATCTTCCCATCGTGCTGATCGGCCACGAGGGCCATGAAGAGGTCGAGGGGACGATGGGCGAGGCGCCCGAGCACATGACGCTGGTGCAGCACCCCAGCGACGTGGACGGACTGGACCTGCCCACCGACAAGCCCATCGTGTGGCTGTCACAGACCACTTTGAGCGTGGACGAGACGATGGAGACCGTTGACCGGCTGCGCGAGAAGTTTCCGCTGTTGACCAACCCGCCCAGCGACGACATCTGCTACGCCACGCAGAACCGCCAGCTGGCCGTGAAGCAGATCGCCGCGCACTCTGACCTGGTGATCGTGGTGGGTTCGCAGAACTCGTCCAATTCGGTCAGGCTGGTGGAGGTCGCGCTGGAGGCCGGCGCGAAGGCCTCCTACCGCGTCGACAATGCCTCCGAGATCGACCCGGCCTGGCTGGAGGGCGTGCTCAATGTGGGCGTCACCTCCGGTGCGTCCGTGCCGGAGGAGCTGGTGGACGGTGTGCTGGAGTACCTCGAGGCGCACGGCTTCCCGAAGGCCGTGGAGGAGCGGCTGACCGAGGAGTCGCTGACCTTCGCCCTGCCGCCGGAACTGCGCAAGGACCTGCCGAAGCACGCGATCAAGCACTGACCACATGGTGTCGGCCGTTGGGCTCCTCAGACCAGGAACCTGTAGAAGGGGGAGTCCGGGCTGACCACCTCGGCGTGGATGCCCGAGGAGTCCAGACGTTCCAGCAGGTGCGGGTACTCGGCGGGATCACCCAGCTCGATGCCCACCAGCGCGGGACCGATCTCGCGGTTGGAGCGCTTCACGTACTCGAAGTAGGTGATGTCGTCGTCGGGGCCGAGCACGTCGTCGACGAAGCGGCGCAGCGCTCCCGGCTCCTGCGGGAAGCTGACCAGCAGGTAGTGCTTGCGCCCCTCCTGGATCAGAGACCGCTCCACGATCTCCGCGTACCGGGAGACGTCGTTGTTGCCGCCGCTGACGATCACGACGACCGTCTGCCCGGGTTGGACGGCGACCGGGGCGGTGTCGCGGGCAGATCGCAGGGATGCGGCGGCCAGAGCTCCGGCGGGCTCGGCGATGATCCCGTCGGTCTGGTACATCGCGAGCATCTCGGTGCAGATCTCCCCCTCCGCAACGGCGACAACCTCCACGGCTGCCTCCTGCACCATCGGGAAGGTGACCGCGCCGGCCTTGGCGACGGCGGCCCCGTCGCAGAAGGTGTCGATGGTGGTCAGCTCGACCGGCTCACCCTGGGCGAGTGCGGCGGCCATGCAGGCCGCGCCGGCGGGTTCCACGCCGACGATGCGGGTGCTGGGGGAGTGCTCGGTGAACCAGGCGGCGCAGCCGGCGAGCATGCCACCGCCACCGACTGGGACGAGCAGCAGGTCGGGCGAGGTGCCCAGCTGGTCGAGGATCTCCTTGGCGACGGTGCCCTGACCGGCTGCGGTACGGGGGTCGTCGAAGGCGGGGACGATCGTGGCGCCGGTCTCGGCGGCGACGCGCTTGGCGGTGTTCGACGCCTCGTCATAGGTGTCACCGATGACCACCAGCTCCACCCAGCCCTGACCGAGAGCAATCATCCGGTCGCGCTTCTGCCGGGGCGTGGTGGACGGGACATAGATCGTGCCCTTGATGCCCAGCGCGGCACAGCTCCACGCGACGCCCTGGCCGTGGTTGCCAGCCGAGGCGCAGATGACACCGGCGTCACGTTCGGCGTCGGTGAGCTGGCTGATCAGGTTGTAGGCGCCGCGCAGCTTGTAGGAGCGCACGGGCTGCAGGTCTTCGCGCTTGAACCAGACCTCGGCGCCGGTCGCCTCGCTGAGGCGTTCGTTGCGCTGCAGGGGGGTGCGGACGGCCACCCCTTCGAGGTTGTGGGCGGCGGTCGCCACCAGCCCGGCGAGCTCTGCGAGTGAAGTCACCGGCCGATTCTAGGCGTGGGCACGAGCGGTGGAGTCCCCATCCCAGCTGGTCAGCTGGACTTCTTGCGGGTCTGGAGGCTCACCACTGGAGCATCGGGAGCGAGCAGCTCGTCGAGGGTGGGCTGGTCGCGGGTCAATGCTTCCTGCTCCGGGAGCGCCCGATGGTCGGTGCCTGACTCCAGTGCCTCGGACTCGTCGGCGATGGACGCGGTCAGCTCGGCCGAGGTCAGCTGGCGGGGGGTCTCCTTCACCGGAGTGCCCTGCGCCAGCTCGGCGTGGGTGACCTCCAGCTCGTTGAACTTGCGGGCGGTGACCATGACGCGGCCCTCGAGCGAGCCGAGCGTCGAGTTGTAGGCCTTGACCGCCTGGGTGAGGCCGCGTCCGACGCCGTCGAAGTGGGCGCCCATCTTGCCCAGGCGCTCGTAGAGCTCACGGCCGAGCGTTGCGACCTGCGCGGCACTCTCGGCCAGTGCAGCCTGCTGCCAGCCGTGCGCGACGGCACGCAGCAGCGGGATCAGGATGCTGGGGGTGGCCAGGGTGATGTTGCGGCGCGCCGCGTACTCGTGCAGGTCGGGCATCTGCTCGTGGGCTGCCTGCAGGAAGGCCTCGCTCGGCATGAACAGGATCGTGAACTCGGGGGTGTTCTTCTCCAGCTTCCAGTACTGCTTGCCCGACAACTGGTCGATGTGGGTGCGCACGTGGCGGGAGAAGGTGGCCAGGTGGGTGTCGCGCAGGGAGTCATCGGCGGCCTCGTAGGCGTCCAGGAAGGCCGACAGCGGCACCTTCGAGTCGACGAAGAGCACCTTGCCGTCGGCGAGGTTGACCTTCATGTCGGGGCGCAGCACGCCGTCGTCGGTGCTGGTGGAGGTCTGCAGGTCGAAGTCGCAGCGCTCGACCATGCCGGCCAGCTCGGCCACGCGCTTGAGCTGGGTCTCGCCCCAGGTGCCGCGCACCTGCGGCTTGCGCAGCGCGCTGACCAGGGAATTGGTCTCGCGACGCAAGTTCTCGCTCGTGACGAGCACCGAGTTGATCTGCTCGCGCATCTCGGCGGTGGCGCTGGCGCGCTCCCGCTCGACCTGGTTGATGCGGTCGTTCATCGTCTTGAGGCTCTCGGCCACCGGCGTCATCAGGTCCGCAGTCGCCTTCAGGCGGGCTTCGGCGATCACGTCGGCCTGCTTNNAAACGGTTCTCCATCGACTCGCGGTCGGCGGCCAGTTCCTCCGCGCGGCGGAGGGCGGCATCCCGTTCCGCCGTGACACCCACCAGACGGGCCGCCACGTCGGCCTGCTCGCTGCGGGCCTGGGCCACCTGGGCGGTGGCCTGGGCGATTTTGGNCTCGACGTCACTGGCGCCGGCGCGGGATCCAGCGGCCTCGGCCTTGGCCCCTTCGGACTCCGCCTTCGCGCGTTCGAGGTCGGCGCGGATGTCTGCCACCTGGCTCCACGCCTTCGCGGCATCGGTGCGCACATTGGCCACC
>DGKN01000257.1 GCA_002387005.1 Propionibacteriaceae bacterium UBA4569 | reverse complement strand
TAGCCGCTACGCATGAAAACGCCCCCCCTGTACACACATTCCCGCCGTTAACCCCCTTTTCATGCCCGGATGCCCTCGTAGGGGTCAATCTGCTCGGCGAGGGCCGCTTCCAGGGCTACTCCAACCGGATGCAACGCAAAACTCCCGGCCAGATGCTCTCTGACCGGGAGTTTCGTGAACTCTAAGGGTTCACTTACGTGAAATACCCCTTGTGCGCGAGAGAGGAGTTGAACCTCCACGTCCCAAGGGACACTGGCACCTGAAGCCAGCGCGTCTGCCATTCCGCCACTCGCGCAACACCGACCTCTTGCGAAGCCAGCTGGAAGAACTTAGCACAAGCGCCGCGCCCGACGCACCTCGAGCCTGATGGGCGCCTGACGCTCGTCCCCAGAACTGCGTTGTTGGACGAGCGCCCCATGACAATGGGAGCAGCTACCCACAAAGGATCCCCATGCGCACCGCAGCCCTGACCATTGCCGCCGCACTCGTCCTCGCCCCCGCGGTCGCCCTGCCCTCGCAGGCCGCGACGCCGGTGACCTTCACCAAGTGGGTCGCGGACCCTCCTGGTACCGACAAGTCCAACAACGCCGGCTACAACAGCGAGTACATCGTCATCAAGAACGTCAGCTCCAAGGCCGTGAACATGACCGGCTGGACCGTGAAGGACAAGGGCAACCTGCACACCTTCGCCTTCCCGAAGAACTTCACCCTCAAGCGCGGCGCGTCCGTCACGCTGCACAGCGGCCAAGGGACCAACTCCGCATCCCACGTGTACTTCAACTCCAAGCGCAACGGCTACGTCTGGAACAACACCGGCGACGTCGCCACCCTGCGCAAGGGGACGACGATCATGAAGGTCTGCACCTACAAGCAGGGCGAGCGCGGCGGGACGAAGACCTGCTGACCCATTCCGGGGAACAGCGCCAGTTGCCGGGGCTGGGAGAATCGACGGCGTGAGCGAGACCTTCTACGACGCCGTCGGCGGCCACGAGACATTCACCAAGCTGGTGCACCGCTTCTACGAGCAGGTCGCTGCCGACCCGGACTTCCGGGCGATGTACCCGGAACAAGACCTCGGCCCCGCCGAGGAGCGGCTGCGGATGTTCCTGGAGCAGTACTGGGGCGGTCCGACCACCTACCACGAGCAGCGCGGCCACCCACGCCTGCGGATGCGGCACAACGTCTTCCGCGTCACCCCCGCGGCCCGCGAGACCTGGCTGAAGTACATGCTGACGAGCGTGGACGAACTCCAGCTCGCACCCCAGGCCGACGCCGAACTGCGCGACTACCTGACCCGCGCCGCCCACTCGCTGGTCAACACCTTCGAGTGACCGACGCCCTTCAGGGGATCACTTGGCAGGCAGGGATCACTTGGCAGGCAGGGGCAGCGCGCTGTCGACGACGCCCACGGCCAGCAGCTCACGGCTGAGGATCGGGGCGAGCGTCCTGACATAGGTGTTGGTCAGGTGCGAACCCTGCCGGTAGACGAGCACGTCGCCGATCACCGCCGGGCACACCTTCTGGTCCGGGCAGATCCACTGGTTCATCGAGACGAACTGCACGCCCGGGACGCGCGCACTGGCCTGCCTCAGGGCCGGCGTCCCATGCCCGTCGCTGCTGGGGAAGGAGCACTTCGAGAAGTCCTCCCCCTTGGTCTGCACCAAGCAATCGTCGACCGTCTTGCCGGCAGGGAAGTCCGTGGACGTGCTGCTCGGGTTGTCCGCGATCGTCACCACCTTCGCGCCGGTGGCCCGCAGCGCGGTGAGGGACTTCACGTAGGCGTCGATGGTGTCCTGGTCAACCTTCGCGGCGCGGAAGTTCCGGCTGCTGCGCACGCCGCTGACGATCACCACGTCCGGGCGGTGCTCAGGGGTCTGGAGCCGGGCGATGGAGTTGCGGACGAACTCCCCGCACTCGGGGAAGGGCTTTCCGGCCTCCAGCGGGATGGCCTCGTTGAACGAGCACGAACCCTTCAGGTACAGCTCGATCCGCCAGTCGTGGGCGGCCCCGATCTCCGTCAGCGCGTCGACCCACTGGGTGNNACGACGCAGTCGTCGCGGGGCGTCGTCTCCCCGCCACCCATCTGGCAGTCCATGCCGTAGACCGCCGGGACGTCCTTGTGGGCCAGCGAAGGGTCGGGATAGATCTCGCCACTGGTCGGGATCGCCGCCGCGTAGTCCTTCTTCAACTTCAACGGCTCCACACCCGTGGGCGCGGCGGCCAGCGTGAGTGCCCCGTCGCTCCAGGCGAGCACCTCATCGCCCTGCCGCAGTTCCGGCTGCTGGGCGCGGACGAGCAGGCCGGCCAGCACCGACAGCACCATCGCGACGGCACCCATCACCAGCGCCCACCGGGTGCTCTTGCTGAGCACCGGGTGGAAGCGGATCGGGTTCTCCACGAAGTGCTGGGAGAGCCATGCCGCGCCCACGGAGACGATCGCGACCACGACCAGCCCACGGACGCCCATCGCCGGCCACTTGTTCTGGGCCAGGACGATCAGCGGCCAGTGCCACAGGTAGACCGCATAGGACAGGCCGCCGATCCAGACCATCGGACGGATGCCGAGCAGGCGCGCCCCGATCGTGTCCTGGCCCGCGCTCCCGGCGAGGATCACCAGTGCGGTGCCGATCGTGGGCAGCAGCGCCGAGAGGCCCGGCCACGGCGTGGTGTCGGTGATCACGAGACCGCACAGGGCGATCATCACGATGCCCACCGCAGCCATCAGCTCCCGGATCGGACGTCCGAGCTTCGCGAAGCCCACCGCCATGAAGGCCGACAGCGCGCCGATCCCGAGCTCCCAGACGCGGGTGGTGGTGACGAAGTAGGCCTGGGCCGCGTTCGCGTGGGTGTAGTACGCGGACCACGCGAGGGAGGCGACCGTCGTGGCGAGCAACAGCATGAACAGCAGCGGCTTGACGGCCATCTTGAGCCGCCGGGCAACCTTGGCACCCAGCAGGATCAGCAGGGGCCAGACGACGTAGAACTGTTCCTCAACCGACAACGACCAGTAGTGCTGGACGACCGACGGGGCGGCGTCCTCGGCCAGGTAGTCG
>DGKN01000261.1 GCA_002387005.1 Propionibacteriaceae bacterium UBA4569 | reverse complement strand
TCGGGTCGTGGCCCGTCGAACCGGGACGTCGACCGCGTTGGGCAGATCATCGGGCACATCAAGGCCGAAAACCCCGAGGTCGAGGTGTGCGCCTGCCTCGGCTTCCTGACCGAACAGCAGGCCAGCACCCTGCACGAGGCCGGTGCGGACGCCTACAACCACAACCTCAACTCGGCCGAGTCGAACTACGCCGAGATCTGTTCCACGCACAGCTACTCCGACCGCGTCGACACGGTCGAGACCGCCAAGCGCGGCGGCCTGTCACCCTGCTCCGGCCTGATCGCCGGCATGGGCGAGACGGACGAGGAACTGGTGGACGTGCTGTTCGCGCTGCGGGAGCTGGGCGTCGACTCGGTGCCGGTGAACTTCCTGCTCCCCTTCGAGGGCACCCCGCTGCATGGCCACCAGGAACTCACCCCCCAGCGCTGCCTGCGCATCCTGGCGATGGCGCGGCTGGTCTGCCCCGACGTCGAGGTGCGCGCCGCCGCCGGACGCGAGTACCACCTGCGCTCCATGCAGCCGCTGGCACTCGAGATCTGCAACTCGATCTTCCTCGGCGACTACCTGACCAGCGAGGGACAGGCCGGTGACGCCGACCTGCGGATGCTGGCCGACCTCGGCTTCACCGTGCAGGGTGCGGACGGTGAGGAGATCGACCCGATGGAGTTGCTCAGCGCGCGCGGTGCCAAGCACGGTCATGCTGGCCATGGTGCTGCTGACGTGGCTGCCTGCGGATCGGCCGTGGGTGCCGGCTGTGGCTCGTCCTGCGGTGGCTGTGACCATGCCACGGACAGCGCAGCTGCCCCCTCGAGCGACGTGGCCGAGGGCGCCGAGCCCGAGGTGCACGTCCGTCGTCGCGGGGCCGGGACGCAGGTGCCGGCCAACGTCTGAGCGTGCTGGTGGGGGGCACGCTCTCGGCCCGTGGTTCCGCTGTGGGCAGGTCACCCGGCTGTGCCCAGAGCACTAGTCTGGCGGCGAAAAAGGAGCTCCCATGCCACACATCGGTCACCCCGTTCACCCCAAGACGGACAACGCCCAGTTCGAGTCGCTGCGCCATCGCACCACGAGCCGCGAGGAGCGTGTCGCCTTCGGGCGGTCCCTGCGTGAGCAGGTGCCCGTGCGATCGCTCGCAGACTGGGACCCCTCGGTGCGCTCGGCGGACCCGATCGACCTGATCCGCGGTTCGCACGAGGGACGGGTCCCGGAGTTGGTGGCGGTCCGGGTGGGCCGGATGGCCAGCTCCCCCTACGGCTTCCTTCGGGGGTCGGCGGTCGTGATGGCGCACGACGTCGCACACCTGCCCGCGTCCGGGATCCGGCCGGTTGTCTGTGGTGACGCGCACCTGGGCAACTTCGGCTTCTACCGTTCGCCCGAGGGCGCGCAGGTGATCGACCTGAACGACTTCGACGAGGCTCATCCCGGCGCCTGGGAGTGGGACCTGCGCCGGCTCGCGACGGCCGTCGTCTGCGCCGGACGCGAGAATGGCTACTCCGAGCAGAACTGCGCCGACGCCGTGGCGAACTGCGTCGCCAGCTACCGGTCGACGATCGCCGAGCTCGCCACCCAGCCGCTGCTGCGCCGATCCTTCGAGCGCCTCGACGTCGACACCCTGCGCGACCGGGCCCAGGACGCCTCCCTGCGGGAGGCGATCGTCCGGTCGGCGCGAACCGCCCGCAAGCGCACCAGTGACCGCGCGCTGCCGCGCTTCACCCAGCAGGACGAGCAGGGCAACCGCCGCATCGTCGAGGAGCCGCCGTTGATCACCCGGTTGNNGCCGTCGCCGTCGGCCTGGACGACTACCTGTGGTCGTTGGCGCCGCACTGGCGCCGCGTGGTGGGTGGCTACCACCTGGTCGACATCGCCCACAAGGTCGTCGGAGTCGGGTCGGTGGGGCTGCGCGCCTATGTCGCGCTGCTCGAGGGGTCGAGCCCCGACGACGTGCTCTTCCTGCAGCTGAAGGAGGCCCGACGTTCAGTGCTGGCACCCTATGTGCACGGCGACGTCCCGCGGCACTCGCACCAGGGCCAGCGCGTGGTCGAGTACCAGCAGGCGCTGCAGTCGACGTCCGATCCCTTGCTGGGCTGGACCCGGATCGATGGGCGCGACTACTACGTGCGCATGTTCCGCAACATGAAGGGGACGATCCCCCTCAATGACATCGGGCCCGGGGCGCTGGCCGACTACGCAGGCATCGTCGGGGCGTTGCTGGGCAAGGGCCACGCCCGCACCGCCGGAGCCTCCATGATCTCGGGCTACCTGGGCGGGGGCGGCAAGGTGACCGACGCCTTCGTGAAGTTCGCGCGCCTGTACGCAGACCAGAACGAGGCCGATCACGCAGCGCTGGTGAAGGCCGCCCGCGAGGGCACGCTCCCGATCGCGGACGGGGCGCTGGAGTCCATGGGGTCCGCCTTCCGTCCCGGCGGGTAGTCGGTCGGGGAGGGGTTGACTGAAAACCGGACGAATCGGGGCTGTTGCACGTTCCAGTCGCCGATCTCGACTGGCATCCGTTCTTCAGCAGCAGGTGGCCGGTCACGTGGTGCTGGAGGCGTGGGACTCCCAGCCTGCGGCCGCCGGGATCGCGCGCAGCGGTCGGCTCCGCAGCACCAGCAGGGCGCCGGCGACGCACACCATGGCGAACCCGATCATCGTGGGACGAGCGCCGATGGTCCCCAGGCCCCAGCCGCCCAGGCCGGGTGCCAGCGGCATCAGGCCCATCGACACGAGTCCCATCAGCGCACCGACTCGTCCCTGCATCTCCACCGGCGTGATGTGGACGAAGTAGCCCTGCAGCGCCGCGTTCACCACCGGGATACCGAAGCCCATCACCGCGTAGGCGACGCCGATCCACCAGATGCTGCTCAGGAAGGGAATCACGCTGGCCCCCAGCCCCAGCAGGAAGAGGACGCCGACGATGATCCGGCCGGTGGGGATGTGTTCCACGGCCCAGTCGGCCGCCAGTGCCCCCACCAGGACGGCCGCCGCGATGGTCGAACCCAACAGGCCGATGTGGGCCGCGGGCACGCCACGCAGGGCCAGCGCGAGCGTCACCGTCACGATCACGCCGTTGATCCCCAGGTTCACCAGCGCCGACACCACCATCAGGTCTCGCCGTTCCGGCTGGCTGGCGACCCAATGTCCTGCCTCGCGCACGTCCGACAGCACGGACGTCGGCGCGGCATCGGCTGCCCGCGGGCGGTAGTCGCCGCGCATCACCAGCGTCATCACGGCCGCGCAGGCCGACCCCACGAGCTGCACCAGCGCCGGGTAGAACAGCCCGATCGCCAGCAGGAAACCGCCGACGGGACCTGCCCCCAGACTGAT
>DGKN01000023.1 GCA_002387005.1 Propionibacteriaceae bacterium UBA4569 | reverse complement strand
CCCCTTGGCTGCCGGGGGGCGTCGCCGACGCCACGGCCGTCCTCCCATCGTCCGCATCCTGCTCGGACTGCTCGCCGCCTGGCTCGTCTGGCTGCTGGTGGTGCCCGCGATCGGACTGTCGCGGATGCCACGTGCACAGGAGGCTCCCGACGGCACCCGTCCAGCCAACCAACCAGGCACCTTGACCTTGATGATCGGCTCCGACCAGCGCGACAACCTCACCGCGGAGCAGAAGAAGCAGCTGGGCACCGGCAGCGAGGAGGGCAAGCGCACCGACACGATGATGCTGCTCTTCCAGCCCAAGTCGGGCCAGCCGGCACTGGTCAGNCTGCCCCGTGACTCCTATGTGGCCATCCCCGGGCACGGCCACAACAAGCTCAATGCCGCCTACAGCCTGGGTGGCGNNCGGATCGACAACTATCTGGAGATCGGCTTCGACGGCTTCTCCAATGTCATCGACGCCCTGGGCGGCATCCGGATGTGCCTCCCGAACGCCATCAAGGACAAGGACTCCCACATCGACCTGCCAGCGGGCTGCCAGAATCTCGACGGCGTGAATGCCCTGGGCTATGTCCGGATGCGCAAAGCCGACCCGACCGGTGACATCGGACGGACCAAGCGCCAGCGCCAGATGGTCAGCGCCGTGGCGAAGAAGGCACTGAGCCCGATGACCTTCATCAATCCGGTGCGCTACTGGAACCTGTCGATGACCGGCGGCCAGGCCGTGACGCGCGGCCAGGACACCTCGCTGATCGAGGTCGCCAGCGCGCTGAACACCATGCGTGGCATTTCTGATTCCGGCCTGACCTTGACGGTGCCGTTGTCCAGCACCGACACGACGACGGCTGCCGGTTCCTCGGTGATCTGGGACGAGACGGAGTCCGCGAAGATGTTCGCGACGATGGCGAGCGGAACAACCAATGGTCTCGAGCAGTACGCCAAGTAGGTCGCGCCATCAGCACGAACGGGCTGGTCAGGCCCGGGTGCGGACCCACTCGGCTGAGGCTTCGGCCCAGACGGGCAACTGGTCGAAGCCCAAGGTGCTGACCAGCGCCACCAGGTGCGCCAAGGGTTCGTCCACCTCGGCCTCGCGCGGGTCGAGCTGCTCACCGCGAGCGGCCAGCCGGTCGTCATAGGCAGCCAGGAAGACCCGTGCCGCCTCCGGGTGCAGCTGGCTGGTGACATGGCGCAGGTCGCGGTGGCGGTTGCCGCGCCCCAACATCCCGAGGTCGATCGGCATCGCGGCGGGTCGCCAGTTCCCGACCACCAGGTTGGTCCAGCTGAAGTCGTTGAACACCAGCGTCGAGGGCAGTTCGGCGTTGATCGCCAGCCACTGCTCCAGCCGTGGGGCGAGCGCCGACAGCCCGTCCGCCAACTCGGGACGACGCTCCGCCAGCAGCGCCAGCGTCTGGGGCGTGAGCACGTCCACCTCGTCGAGCAGCCCGTCCAGCTCGCCAACCCCCATCCCGGCCCGGTGCAGCTGTTCGAACCAGTCAGCCAGGAGCCCGAGCACCTGGTCGTCGCGCAGGTCGTCCTGGGTAGCGATTCGCCAGTCGAATGATGAGGTGAGGTCCTCCAGCGCGATCCAGTCCTCGCCGGCAGCGACTACCTCGAGCGTGGGGACGCCGAGGCGCCCCAGCAGGGCATAGTTCGCCACCTCGCGCACCTGCTCGGGGTCGCGGTAGCGCTTCACGACGACGCCGCGGTCGCCGATCACGCCCTCGGCGATGAGCACTCCGCCTGAGTCGCTCACGACGTCGCCCCACTCGACGTCCGACAGGTCGGTCACGTCGGTGCCGTTCAGCGGTTGTTCTGGCGGACGACCTCGCCCTTGGCCATCGCCTGGTCGCGCAGCGCGGCTTGGAAGTCGAGCATCCGGGCGGTCAGCGCAGGGTCACCTGCGGCGATCATCCGGGCGGCCAGCAGCCCCGCATTGCGGGCATTGCCGATGCTGACGGTCGCGACCGGAACTCCTGCGGGCATCTGGACGATCGACAGCANNCGAGGTACTTGAGGGGAACCGGGACGCCGATCACCGGCAGCGGGGTGAGGGCGGCCAGCATGCCGGGCAGGTGGGCCGCTCCCCCGGCGCCCGCGATGATCGCGTGCAGGCCCCGGGTGTGCGCCCCGCGTCCGTAGGCCAGCATCTGTTCCGGCATCCGATGCGCCGATACGACGTCGGCCTCCCACGGGATGCCGAACTCGTCCAGCGCAGCCGTCGCAGCCTGCATGGTCGGCCAGTCGGAGTCCGAACCCATCACGATGCCCACCAGGGCTGGTCCGGTGGCATTCGAGCGGGTCCACTCGGCGAGGTCGGTGATGTCAGGCATTGGGGTCTCCCATCAGGTAGCCGGCGGCGTGCCGGGCACGGCGCCGGACGTCGTCGAGGTCGTCCCCGACGGTGGTGACGTGACCGACCTTGCGCTGGGGCTTGACGGCCTTGCNNCCTTGCCGTAAAGGTGCGCGCGCAGGCGACGGTCGCGCGCGAAGCAATGCAGCAGGGCCCCGGTGAGGTCCTCCTCGGTTCCGCCGAGCACATTGGCCATCACGGCGTGGGGGGCAACAAGGCCGGGGTCGCCCAGCGGCAGGTCGAGGGCGGCGCGGAGATGGTTCTCGAACTGGCTGGTCGCCGCGCCGTCGATGGTCCAGTGGGCGGTGTTGTGCGGGCGCATGGCCAGTTCGTTGACCACCACCTGTCCGCCGCTACGCTGCATGAGCTCCACGGCCAGCAGGCCGACCACGCCCAGTTCGCCCGCGATACGCAGCGCCAGATGCTGCAGCTCGCTGGCCTGTTCGTCCGACAGTCCGGGTGCCGGGGACGTCGTCTCGGCACAGATCCCGTTCCGCTGGACCGTCTCGGTGACCGGGTAGGCGACGGCCTGGCCGCTGGGAGCGCGGCAGACGACGGCCGACAGCTCACGGGAGAAGTCGACGAACTCCTCGGCGACGATGACGACGCCCTCGCGGCTGATCGTCCCGCCGTCGACGGTGGTGGTGTCCTGGGCGATCGCCTCGAAAGGGGCGGATGCCTGTTCTGGACCGTCGATCTTCCAGACGCCCTTGCCGTCGTAGCCGCCGCGGGAGGTCTTGGCGATCACCGGCCACCCTTGCTCGGCACCAAAGGCGATGAGGTCCTCCACCCCGCCGCAGATCCGGTAGGCCGGGTTGGGCGCCCCGAGCTCGGCCATCCGGTCGCGCATCAGGGCCTTATCCTGGGCGTACTGCAGGGCCTCGGGGCCGGGACGAACGGCCGTCCCGGCGGCCTCGACGGCGCGCAGCAGGGCGACCGGGACATGCTCGTGGTCGAAGGTGATGACATCGCACGCCTTCGCAAAGCCGACCAGGGTGGCCTCGTCGGTGTAGTCACCGACGGTCACGTCGCCGAAGACCTGGGCGGCGGAGGTGTCAGGGCCTTCGGCCAGCAGCCGGGTGCGGATGCCCAGCCCGATGGAGGCCTGCTGCATCATCCGGGCCAACTGGCCGCCGCCGATGATGCCGATCGTGTAGTTGCGTGTCACGTGCGCAGCCTATCGGCGCACGGGGGGTGCGCTTGAGCGGCTGGGATGATGGATCCATGGCACTCAAGCGCAAGCACCTCGCCCAGGACGAGCAGATCATCACGTCCATGCGCACCCACGCGAAGGTGCTGTTGGGCCCCACCTTCGTGTTCTTGGTGCTGGCGGTGCTGCTGGGCGTCGGTCTCGCGATGATGCCGTCGCAGGCACAGCCGTGGGGTACCTGGGCGCTGTTGGGTGCGATCGCGCTGGCGCTGGTGATGGGCGTCGTGGTCCCCTTCTGGCGCTGGCGGGCCGAGACCTACACGGTCACCACGCGCCGAATCATCCACCGCGAGGGCATCATCACCCGCTCGGCCCACGACCTGCCGCTGGGACGCATCAATGACGTCTCGTCCGAGCGGGGGCTGCTGGACCGGATGCTGGGATGCGGCACGCTGAGGCTCACCACCGCCGCCGAGGACCCCGTCCTGCTGCACGACATCCCGGACGTCGAACGGGTCCATGTTTTGGTCACCGAACTCTTGTTCGGCGACCCGGCGAAGGCGCTGCGCGAGGCCACTGACTGAGCCGGCGCTTGGCCTCGCGCTGGCCTACTGCTTGCGCAGGTGGAAGACGTCCCCGGCGCTGAAGGTGCGCAGGCCCTCGTCGGTGCGCACGACGAGTCGTCCGAACTCGTCGACGTGGTCGCCGACCCCCAGCACGGAGGTGTGCTCGTCGACCAGCACCCGCAGGGGCGCCCCGATCGAGTCGCACCGCGCCGTATAGCTGTCGTGCAACTCCCCTGCAGCCTCCCAGTCACGGAACAGAGGGGCGAACTCCCTCCAGATCTCCGCCACGATGCGGGTCTTGTCGGTCGACAGGCCAGCCAGCGCCAGCGAGGTCGCAGTGGGGACGGGCAACTCGTCAGCCGACAGCGAGATGTTCACACCGATCCCGACCACCGCCATCGCCTTCCCGGCCTCTGGGGACTCGACGCGCTCGGAAAGAATGCCGCAGATCTTGCCGCCGTCGACCAGCACGTCGTTCGGCCACTTGAGCTGCACTCGCCCGGGTTGGGCACCGGTGGCCCTCTCGATGCCGGTCGCGACGGCCATCCCCGCCAGCAACGACAGCCAGCCCCAGTCAGGCCCTGGACGGCTCGGCTCCAGCAGCGCCGACATCGCCACGCAGCTGCCAGCCGGGGACGCCCAGCGTCGTTCAAAGCGCCCACGACCAGCGGTTTGCTCCTCGCTGACCAGCAGGCGTCCAGCACCTTCCCCGGCCCGCGCAGCGTCCGAGAGGTCCTTGTTGGTCGATCCGGTGGAGGCAACGGCGTCCACGCGACGCCACAAGGAATCACCCTCTAAAAGGTCCCGCAGGAGTTCTTGGTCGACTGGTTCGCAGGCAGGCACGAGGCGAAGGCTAGTCCGAGCCGCGGAATCTGCCCATCTGGAAGTGCAGGCCACCCGGTGCGGCGATAGTGTCAGCGCATGGAGATCGACATCCACACCACAGCTGGAAAGATCGCCGATCTGGGTAGCCGCATTGACGCCGCTGTCAATGCCGCCTCTCCCGCGGCGGTCGAGAAGCAGCATGCCAAGGGCAAGATGACCGCAAGGGAGCGCGTCCTTGCCCTGCTTGACGAAGGCTCGTTCGCCGAGCTCGACCAGTTCTCGCGACACCGCTCGCATGCTTTCGGCATGGAGAAGAACCGCCCCTATGGCGACGGTGTGATCATTGGCGTCGGTGCCATCCACGGCCGCCCCGTCTGTGTGTTCAGCCAGGACGTCGCCATCTTCGGGGGCGCGCTCGGCCAGGTCTACGGCGAGAAGATCGTGAAGATCATCGACTTCGCCATCAAGACCGGCTGCCCGCTGATCGGCATCAACGAGGGTGGCGGAGCGCGCATCCAGGAGGGTGTCGTCTCGTTGGGCCTGTACGGCGAGATCTTCCGCCGCAATACCCACGCCTCGGGCGTCATCCCCCAGATCTCCCTGATCATGGGTGCCGCCGCCGGTGGTCACGTCTACTCCCCCGCCCTCACCGACTTCACGATCATGGTCGACCAGACCTCGCAGATGTTCATCACTGGCCCGGCCGTCATCAAGACCGTCACCGGCGAGGACGTCACCTTGGAGGAGCTGGGCGGCGCCCGCACCCACAACACGAAGTCCGGTGCCGCGCACTACCTGGCCGCCGATGAGAACGACGCCCTTGAGTACGTGCGTGAGCTGCTCAGCTTCATGCCGCAGAACAACCTCGAGGATCCGCCCGTCTACGACGACGAAGAGGTCGACCTCACGATCACCGACCGCGACCGCAAGCTCGACACGCTGATCCCGGATTCCCCGAACCAGCCGTACGACATGCGCGAGGTCATCCGCACCGTCCTCGACGACGATGAGTTCCTCGAGGTCCAGGCGCTGTTCGCGGCGAACATCATCTGCGGCTTCGGACGCATCGAGGGCCGCCCGATCGGCATCGTGGCCAACCAGCCGATGCAGTTCGCCGGATGTCTCGACATCGACGCCTCGGAGAAGGCGGCCCGCTTCGTGCGGACCTGCGACTGTTTCAACATCCCGGTGCTCACCTTCGTCGACACCCCCGGCTTCCTGCCCGGCGTCGCCCAGGAGCACACCGGCATCATCCGTCGCGGCGCCAAACTGATCTACGCCTACGCCGAGGCGACCGTGCCGCTGCTCACGGTCATCACCCGGAAGGCCTACGGCGGCGCCTACGACGTCATGGGTTCCAAGCACCTGGGTGCCGACGTGAACCTGGCCTGGCCGACGGCCCAGATCGCCGTCATGGGCGCCGAGGGCGCGGTGGACATCCTGTACCGCAAGGAGCTGGGTGCGCTCGAGGCGGACGAGGAGAAGGCAGCCCGTCGCAAGGAGCTCATCGACGAGTACAACGACGAGCTGGCCAACCCCTATGTCGCATCCGAGCGTGGATATGTGGACCAGATCATCTATCCCCACGAGACCCGCGCCGAGTGCATCCGTGTGCTCCGCCTACTTCGCACCAAGCGTGAGGTGCTGCCGCCGAAGAAGCACGGGAACATCCCGCTGTGAGCGAGGAGGCTGTCATGGAAGCGGTCGACAGGCCCGAGCCGCCCGTCATCCGGATCACCGCCGGCAACCCGACTGACGAGGAGGCAGCCGTGGTCACGGCGGTGCTTGCCGCGGCGTCAGCAGGCGGTGCTGCTGCCGAGGAGACCGACGACCGTCCGCTCGCTGGCGGATGGAAGTCCTACCTGCGCCAGATGCGGCGGGTGGTCCCCCCGGGACGCGAGGCGTGGAGGTACAGCGGTCGCCCGTGACCCGCTGAAGCACCCTGGCGTCTGAAGAGCTCATGACAACAGGTCTGCTGTGGGGGGAAACTGCCCCACAGTAGACCTGTGTATGCCAGCGTTGACCCATCGCGAGACGCACGTGTGCTTGCGCAAGGAAAGGACCACCATGACCGCCGTCAACGACATCCTGCAGCAGCTTCCGCTTGGGCAGATCGCCAGCGTCCTCGGCACCGACGAGGCCACCCTCGAGAAGGCCGCCGTTCCCGCCGTGACGAGCCTGCTGGGTGGTCTGACGCAGAATGCCCAGACCGAGGAGGGTGCGCATTCCCTCGCGGCCGCTCTGTCCGACCACGCCGCCAATCCGCTGCTGAGCACCGACAGCGCCGTCGACGTCACCTCGGCCGCCTCCGAGGGCGAGAAGATCCTCGGCCACGTCTTCGGCAACCAGACCGAGGGCGTGGCCCAGGCACTCGGCGCCCAGGCCGGCGTGAGCAGCAGCCTCGTGCAGCAGCTCCTCCCGATCCTCGCCCCCATCGTGCTCTCCTACCTGGGCAAGCAGCTCTCGGGCCAGGGCGGCGTGGGCAATGTGCTCGGCCAGATTCTCAGCCAGAGCGCGGGCCAGTCCACCGGTATGGCGACCGCAGGCAGCAACAACGTCCTCGGTGGCGTGTTGTCGAACGTCCTCGGCCAGGTGCTCGGAGCCGGCAGCGCGGGCAACCCCTTCGACCCGGCCCAGGCGCAGACCACCGGCACCACCACCACGGCGCAAGGCGGCGACATCGTCTCCCAGATTCTCGGCGGGCTGCTCGGCAAGAAGAACTGACTTCCTGCTGGACCACCTTTGAGCGCGCGCTCCCGGCCCTAGGCTGGGGGCGTGCGTTTCGTCTTGGCCTCCTCGTCCCCCGCCCGCCTCGAGACCCTGCGGCGTGCCGGCATTGACGCGGAGGTCATCGTCCCCGGCGTGGATGAGGACAGCGTCAGCGCGCCGTCGGTCACCTCTCTTGTCTCCACCCTGGCCCGGTTGAAGGCCGAGGCCGTCCTGAACCTGATGGACGACGACCCGGGCCCCTTCGTCCTGGTGGCCTGCGACTCGCTGCTTGAACTCGATGGGGTTGGCCATGGCAAGCCCGGCTCGATGGAGGCCGCCGCCGCGAGATGGCGGNNGTTGATGCGCGGACGACAAGGGACGCTGCACACAGGCCACCAGGTCTTCGTCCGCGACGCGCGCGGTGAGCGTGATGGCAACCGGGTCTCGTCGACGCTGGTGCAGTTCGCGGACCTGACCGACGCCGAGATCGACGCCTATGCCGCCACGGGTGAGCCCGAGAAGGTGGCAGGGGCGTTCACGATCGACTCACTCGGCGGGCCCTTCATCACCTCCATCACAGGTGATCCGCATGGTGTGGTCGGCATCTCGCTGCCCACGGCCCGGCAGTTGCTGCTCGACCTGGGTGTCCCGTGGCACACGCTGTGGCGCCCCGGCACGGTGAAGCACTGATCAGATGGGCTGAGCGTGGATGTGATCTTCCTCACACTTGAACGTGACAGCGTGACCAACACCGGGGGGACCCTTGGTTTTCGCAGCGCCGTGGTGAAGCATAAGTGAAAGGGCCCTAGCAAGGGCCCCATAGGGGATGGAGCACCGAGATGGTACGCACCCGGAATCCGATTGATGTCCCCCGGATCGGCCAGAACCCGGCCGGACAGTCCAGTGGGACCGTGATGCAACGCGCC
>DGKN01000163.1 GCA_002387005.1 Propionibacteriaceae bacterium UBA4569 | reverse complement strand
GGTGTTGAAGGCGCGAACCGCGGGAAGGGCCGCCCCCCGCCGGCGCGGGGGGCCCGCGAGCAGCAGGCAGACGGCCGGGCGCAGCGCCGGCGGGCAGACCAGGTCGCGCCCGCGCCAGCGGGGCGGGCCGTTCACGATCAGACGGTGCGGGTCGAGCAGCTGCACATTGCCGCCGAGCTTGTTGAGCTCCAGCAGGTGGATCGCGCGGTTCTCGTAGACNNGGACGGTGATGTCCACCAGACGGGTGAAGCCATTGCGGGAGACATACTCGTCCGAGAGCGAGTACTTCAGCCCCATCTCCTCCAGGATCGCGAGTTCGATCTCCAGGAACTCGTAGGGGCACCGAGTGACCGTCATCTCCGAGCCGGTCACGATCGCTGCGGTCAACAGGCTCATCGCCTCAATTGGGTCCTCGGAGATGTCATACTCCACGTCCTTGTCGATGTCGGCATTGCCGGTGATCGTCAAGGCGGTCGAACCGATGCCGTCGATCGTGACGCCGAGCATCTGCAGGAAGACGCACAGGTCCTGAACCATGTAGTTGGGCGAGGCATTGCGCAGGATCGTGGTTCCCGGGGTCTGCGCGGCGGCCAGCAGCGCATTCTCGGTGACGGTGTCGCCACGCTCGGTCAAGGTGATGCGGCGCACCTCGTTGACGCGGGAGACCTCGACGGTGGCCTGGTAGAAGCCCTCGGTCGCCTCGACGTCGAGGCCGAAGGGACGCAGCACCTGCAGGTGCGGTTCGATGGTGCGCGCGCCAAGGTTGCAGCCGCCGGCGTAGGGGAGCTGGAAGCTGTCGTACTGGTGCAGCAACGGGCCCAGGAACATGATGACCGAGCGGGTACGGCGGGCCGCGTCCAGGTTCATCTCGCCCAGCTGGAGCTCGGCGGGCCGGTGGAGAGTCAGCGTGGTCTTGTCAGCATTCCAGGCGGCCTCGACACCCACGGAGGTGAGCACCTCGACGATGCGGTTGACCTCCTCGATGCGCGCGATGCCACGAAGGGTGGTGCGGCCCTTGTTGATGAGGGAGGCGCACAGCAGCGCGACGGCGGCGTTCTTGGACGAACGCACCTCGATCGACCCGGACAGCTTGCGGCCACCCTCGATGCGCAGGTTCGTGGTGCGGCTGTCGGCGGGTGCGATCAGCGGGGACTCGAGGGCCTCGGCGATGCGGTTGATCATCTCCAGGCTCAGGTTCTGGTTCCCGGCCTCGATGCGGTGCACTGCACTCTGCGAGGTGTTCAGGACGTCTGCGAGCTGGTGCTGGGTGAGCCCGCGCTGCTTGCGGGCATCGCGAATCAGCCGGCCGATGGAGGCAGGGGTGGTCTCGGTCATGCCGACCAGAGTAACTCACGTTTGAGATAATCCACCCAACCGGTGACGTGTTGTTCGTTCAACAGCCCCACAGAATGCGACTGGAACGACCGTCCAGAGGTTACGGTCACGGCAGGTTTACCCCCTCGTCACCCGGACGACGCGTCCCTGCCCACGTCCGCCCCTAGCGTCGTCCAAGCCCGGTACCCACTATCGGGCCACCCCTTCGAAAGGAACCAGAGATGGGCAAGACCCTCAAGGTTGCAGCGATCGCCGCAGCGTCGCTGTCGCTCGTCGCCGGCGCCGGGGCGGGGGCCGCAGAGGCCAACCGCTCGCGCAGCAACGAGATCCACAACGTCATCTACCTGCTCGGCGACGGCATGGGCCGCACCCACGTCAGCGCTGCCCGCGAGCGCTACTACGGCGCCGACGGCAAGCTCGTCATGGAGACGCTGCCCAATGTCGGCCAGAATCGCACCTACTCGGTCGAGGCGAACTCCGGTCAGCCGGGCGAGTCGGACTTCGTCCCCAACTACGTCACCGACTCCGCGTCCGCGGCCACCGCGTGGGCCTCCGGCGTCAAGACCTACAACGCCGCGCTTGGCGTCGACGCAAAGGGCAACGTCAAGCCCACGGTCATGGAGCTCGCCAAGAAGGCCGGCTACCGCACCGGCAATGTCTCCACCGCCGAGATCACCGACGCCACCCCTGCCGGGCAGATGAGCCATGTGCTCCTGCGCGGATGCCAGGGCCCGAACTACTCCGCCGCCGCCTGCCAGTACCCGACGGTCACCGGTGGCACCGAGCTTCCCACCTCCGACGTCCGCGTGACCCCCGTCGCCGACCAGATCGCCCGCAATGGCGTGGCCGACGTCATCATGGGCGGTGGCCTGAGCCGCTTCGACGCCACCGACGAGCAGTCGCTGAAGGCACAGGGCTACACCGTCCTCGGCTCGCCCGCCGCCCAGCGCGTCGCGACCGAGCAGGACCTGAACCGCCTCAAGGCGTCCAAGAAGGGCAACAAGGTCTTCGCCCTGTACAACAAGGGCAACCTGACCATCGAGCGCAGCAAGCGCCTGAACCCGGCCAGTGCCGAGGCGAAGGAGCCGAACCTGGCCGAGATGACCCGCAAGTCGATCGAGCTGCTCGACACGAACAAGGGCAAGAAGGGCTTCTACCTGCAGGTCGAGGGCGCTCTGATCGACAAGCGCTCGCACGCCAACGACGCCGCGCAGACCTTGGAGGAGACCAAGGCCTTCGACGAGGCCGTCCGCGTCGCCCTCGACTATGCGAAGAAGGACAAGCACACCCTGGTCATCGTCACCGCCGACCACGAGTGCGCGGGCTTCAACATCATCGAGAAGGGCACCCACACCAACGCCGAGGCCGTGACCCCGCCGGCGAATGTCGACTCGGGGAACACCGCCAACAGCTCGACCCCCTCGCGGGCCAAGTCTGGCGCCCTGGACCCGAAGCGCTCGTCCGGCATCATCAACGGCTCCGGCTCGGCTCGCACGGCCAACTTCGGCCCCGCAACCTTCCGCACCGTCGACGACCCCGCTGGCGTCGAGGACGGCACCAAGGAAGCCAGCCTGTGGCTGAGCTACCTGTCGGGCAACCACACCGGTGCCGACGTGCCGGTCTACGGCTACGGCCCGTCCTCCTACAAGGTCGCCGGCTCCATCGAGAACACCGACTTGTTCGACATCGTCGGCCAGGCTCTCGGCGTCGTCGCCTGACCCCAGCAGTAGCCTCAAGAACCCCATCTCGACCAGGGGGCACCAGCACGTGGGGCTGGACGGGGAACCGTCCAGCCCCACGCGTGCACTCCCACTGCATTCACCCCCCAACCGGTGTCGACCCCAACGCATCCGACCCCAACGCATCCGACACCAACCAATCCACCCCGAACAGCAGCAGAGGAAGACATGCCGCGTCCTACCCGCCGTACCGTCCTGACCGCCGCCCTCGCCAGCCTGACCCTGGGCGCCTGTTCCAGCGAGGAGGTCACCGCGCCCGACCCCTCGTCCGCCGCCATGACCAGCTTTCCCTCGCTGGCGCCTGCGAGTGGTGACCCGACGCTTGCCTCGATGGCCACCGCGAGCCCTGCTGCCGGACAGGTCATACAGGTCGCCGGGCCCTTCGATGACCGCTTCACCCTCAGCGGTTTGACGCTTGACGGCTCGACGGTCAGCGGCACGCTCCGCGTCACCTCCGACGTCTCGGAGCTGTTGGAGCTGCAGGTGGTGGCCGGCTTCCATGACGCCTCGGGCAGGCTGCTGGGCACCTCCCGCTTCACCNNCGATGGCGCGCACACGCACGAGGAGGCCTCGGCCGCCCCCGGGGCGAGCGTCGACCCGCACCCCTCGGAGGAGTTCGAGATCAGGGCCCCCGCCGGCACCGCGTCCAAGGTCGTCTCGGCCAGCGTCGGAGTGCCCGTACTGGTCAACGAATGACATCGCGAAGCGCCTCCCGGCGTGGAATAGAGTGCAACTCATGAGCTCTCATTTCGACGTCGTTGTCCTTGGCGCTGGCCCCGGTGGCTACGTCGCCGCCATTCGCGCCGCCCAGCTGGGCAAGAAGGTCGCCATCAT
>DGKN01000005.1:200-2759 GCA_002387005.1 Propionibacteriaceae bacterium UBA4569 | reverse complement strand
AGCCGAGCGGGCGTCGCGGGGTCGCGATGCCTACCTGTGGGCCAGTATGTCACACCATCAAGAGATCGTCGGGGAACCCGCCTGTGGGCGCTGCCAACCCTGACCCATCGGATCACGCAGTTCACCCTCGACCAGTTCGCCCTGGCGCAGCCGCGTCAGCATGGCCGGTCGCTCCACCGCGAGCACCGGACGCAGCTGGCGCAGCGCACCCACGACATCGTCGGGACGCACCAGTGGGGTGGTGTGTGCAAGCAGCATCGACAGCGTTGCCGGGGCGCTGACGTGCAGCCCCATCACGGCGACGCGGACGTCGAAGGTGCGCATCCCGGTCTTGGTCATTCGGCTGGCATCGAACTGCTCAGCGGCCAACAGTTCGTCCACGGCCTCGCGCAGTGCTTCGTCGTCGATGTCGCCAGCACCCACCGAGTCGAGTTCTACGCGCCACTGGGAGGCTGTGAGCACATCGGCCAGAGCCTTGCGGTCGCTGACCACCACGGACAGGATGTCGAGCCCCGGGGGCAGCGCCTCGTCCAACGCCACGCGCACCCGATCGGGGTCGCAGATCTGGCACAGGCCGATCTCGAGGTACTCCCCCTCCGTTGCGGCGGAGGTAGGCGAGGCATTGGCGTAGCTCAGCCGGGGGTGGGGGTTGAACCCCGAGGAGTAGGCCATCGGGACGTCCGCGCGGCGAAGCGCTCGCTCGAAGGCTCGTCCGAAGTCACGGGTGGACGTGAAACGGGCCGGCCCTCGCTTGGCGTACTCCACACGGAGCCACAAGACGGGCGGGGCCTGCTGTTCGGGTTGGGTTCGAGCCACCGCGACAGCCTACCGGGCGCCGACCTGGCTGCCCGGCTGAAGAGTTGCCAACACCGCCCGGATGAACCCCTGCGCGCATCTAGCCTGTGGGCACGGGGGCAGCGTCGCCCCGCGTCCCGAGGAGATGACCATGAACCACAAGTCCACCCTGGCAGCTGTTTTCGGCGGGGCCCTGCTGGCCGGCAGCCTGCTCGCCCCGACGGCACAGGCAGCGACCCCCCTCACGCCGGATGGCTGGGCCGCCGCCATCATCGGGCCGACCGGCAAGACCACGGGCCGCCAGCTCGTGATGGTGTCCCCCACCGGCGCGCAGTACACCGTGCGCAGCGTGGGTGCCTCCTGGCACGTCCTGCAGCTCAGCAAGGACGGACGCAAGGTGCNNCCAGCGTCGGCGTCGGACCCGATCAGGTGGCGGTCGACAAGCTCAGTTCGGCCGCCGTCATCGTCTGGCCCGAGGACGGCACCGTGGCCCGGCGGAAGGTCGGCACCAAGGTGCTCACCACCTACCGGCTGAACACCACGGGCACGTGGCAGCAGTCCCCGGACGGTTGGAAGGTGGTCGCCGAAACCGGCAAGAAGTTCGTGGTCTTCAACACCACGACCGGCGCAAAGCTGCGGACCCTGTGGTTGCCGTCGACCAACTACTCCTCCTGTGACATGGGCCACTGGGACAGCAACACCACCTTCACGGCCACGTGCTTCCCGAAGACCCTGCCCGGCCCCACGGTCGTCTTCCGCTACTCCACCGCGGGCGGATCCCCGGTGCGTCTGACCAACTCGACGCTCGTCAAGAGCGCCTCCCCCAAGATCCTGCTCGACTCCTGGAGTACCGCCAAGGGGCAGGTCGTGATGGGAGCGATCGGCTACACCGAGGATCCGGGCGTCTTCGGGAGGGTCGCCAACTCGAAGGTCACCTGGCTCGCCCCGGCCACCAAGTGCGCCGCCCCGATCGACGTCGTGGGGACCAGCCTGTACCAACTGACCGGCCCCTACTGCCAGGGCACGTCCAAGGCCCTCAGCCGACACGACCTGGCCACCGCGAAGACCACGGTGCTGGCGGGAGGTACCAGGAACCCCGGCCAGGAGCTCGACTCATTCGCGATCCAGAACGCGCAAGAAGCCTGGTGATGACGGTCCGTGGGGCCAGGATGGCTGGCACGGCCCTCCTGGCCTCCGTCCTGGCAGCGGGCTCGTTGGCCGGCACCGCACCGCGTGCCCAAGGACTGCCTCCGGCGGCGGCTGCGGGTTGGTCCGTCGTCGTTCTGGGCGCCCCGGACACGGGCGCCAGCGCGAAGCAGGTGCTCACGCTCGTCTCCCCCGGCGGCCAGCAGTACCCGATCCGGGTCATCGACAGCACGTGGCAACTGGTTGACGTCACGCCGGACGGCCGCAAGGTGCTGATATACAGCGACATCGGGGGCGTTCCGCAATATGCGGTCGTGAGCGCGGAGGGCAGGATGCAGACAGTCGTCGCGACCGGGGCGAGGTTCAGCGGCCCTGCCGGGGACCGGTTGGTGGAGGTCGGGGATTCCGGCTTGGGCACCAGCTCCCGAAAGATCACCCTGACCGGCCGTACCGTCTTCAGACTCCCCGTCCCCTACCCCCGCGTCGTCACACCCAACCCGGACGCGACGCTGCTGCTGGAGGACACCTGGACCACTGACACCGTGGCCAGCAATGCCACCGGCACCACCCTCAGACGAGTCGGGCGCCCAGCCGGTGGGTACGCGTCCTGCGGGGCAG
>DGKN01000005.1:0-169 GCA_002387005.1 Propionibacteriaceae bacterium UBA4569 | reverse complement strand
GGGCCCCCCGCCTGTCCAGCTACAACCCCAGGACGACGGGTGTCGCGCCCCTGGGCGTGGTGGGCGGTTCGCTGTTCTACAGCGGATCGACGCTGGTCAGGGTGAGTGCCATCACCGGCGCGACCACGACCTTGGCCGGCGGCACGCGTAACCCGGGTCAGCTCGTGCG
>DGKN01000224.1 GCA_002387005.1 Propionibacteriaceae bacterium UBA4569 | reverse complement strand
CGCGGGCTGCGGCGCGTCCGGGCCATCGGCCACCCGCAGCGGCCCGGTGCTGGTGCAGCTCAGCCTCCGCCAACGCTGAGGCCAGCCCGCACGGACGTCGGCCCGCGCTCGTAGACTGTTGGCTGCGCAGGGCGTATCAGCGAAAGGAAGCACACGTGATCCCGTTCGAGTCCGAGATCGGCACCGATGCACCCATCGGCATCTTCGATTCCGGATTCGGCGGCTTGACCGTGGCTCGTTCCGTGCTCGACCTGATGCCGAACGAGGACATCATCTACCTGGGTGACACCGCCCGGACGCCCTACGGTCCGCGCCCGATCGCCGAGGTGCGCGAGTACGCGATCGAGTGCATGGACCGGTTGGTCACCCACGGCGTGAAGGCGCTGGTGATCGCCTGCAACACCGCATCGGCAGCTGCATTGCACGACGCGCGGGAGCGTTACGACGTCCCCATCATCGAGGTCGTGCTGCCGGCCGCCCGTCGTGCCGCCGCCGCGACCCGCAACAACAAGGTGGGGGTCATCTGCACCCAGGCAACGGCCACCTCACGCGCCTACGATGACGCGTTGGCCGTCGCCCCGCACATTAACCTCACCACCGCTGTCTGTCCGCGCTTCGTCGAGTTCGTCGAGGCAGGCATCACCGGTGGGGACGAGTTGCTGTCGCTGGCCAAGGAGTACCTGGCCCCGCTGCAGCGCGCCGATGTGGACACGCTGATCCTGGGCTGTACGCACTACCCGCTGCTGTCCGGCGTGATCAGCTACGTGCTCGGCGACCGGGTGACGCTGGTCAGTTCCTCGGACGAGTGTGCGCGCGCCGCCTACCACTCGCTGCAGCGTCGCCAGGTGCTGCACGACCAGCCTCGCCAGGCCCAGCGGCTGCTGTTGACGACGGGTAATGCGGACGCCTTCGAGGGCGTCGGTTCGCGGCTGCTGGGCGGTTTCGTCGAAGGCGTCCAGCAGGTCCATCTGCACTGAACCCACCACCCAGTTGCGGGCCTGTGCCGTGCTTGCGCAGGCGCCTACAGTTGGCCCAGGAGCCGGGGATCGCCCCGGCCTGGGCGCCAGGAGGAAAGATGTGCCAGAAGGTCACCTGCGACAAGTGCGGCAAGCCCACGTGGCAGGGCTGCGGTGAGCACATCGAGCAGGCGCTGGCGGACGTTCAGCCCGCCGATCGCTGCACCTGCCCCCGCTGAACCACCGTCCACAGTCACCAGGAGAGCCATGCCCAACACCGTCAAGGCCGTCATCGCCCGCGCGAAGGATGCCGAGGTCGAACTCGTCGACATCGTCGTCCCCGATCCCGGGCCGGGGGAGGCTCTGGTTCGGGTGCAGGCCTGCGGCGTCTGCCACACCGACCTGCACTACAAGCAGGGCGGCATTGGGGACGACTACCCCTACCTGCTGGGGCACGAGGCCGCCGGCATCGTGGAGGCCGTGGGGGAGGGTGTGACCGAGGTCGCTCCCGGGGACTACGTGGTGCTCAACTGGCGCGCCGTGTGCGGCAGCTGCCGCGCCTGCGCCAAGGGTGAGCCCTGGTACTGCTTCAACACCGCCAATGCCACCCAGAAGATGACTTTGACCGACGGCACCGTGCTGTCCGCGGCGCTGGGCATTGGCGCCTTCGCCGAGAAGACCCTGGTCGCAGCCGGTCAGTGCACCAAGGTCGACCCGGCCGCCGAGCCTGCGGTCGCTGGCTTGCTCGGATGCGGCGTGATGGCCGGTCTGGGTGCGGCGTTGAACACGGGAGCGGTGCGTCGGGGCGAGACGGTCGCCGTGATCGGCTGTGGTGGTGTGGGTGCGGCTGCGATTGCCGGTGCCAGGCTAGCCGGCGCGGCGAAGGTGATCGCCGTCGACGTCGACTCCCGCAAGCTGGAGACCGCCCGCGAGTTGGGGGCGACGCACGTCATCAACTCCAAGGAGGCGGACGCGGTGGAGCAGATCCGCGAGCTCACCGACGGCTTCGGCGCGGACGTCGTGATCGACGCGGTGGGTCGTCCCGAGACCTTCCAGCAGGCCTTCGACGCGCGTGACCTGGCTGGACGGGTGGTGCTGGTCGGCGTCCCCACGCCCGACTCGACCTGGACGGTGCCGCTGTTGGACATCTTCGGCAAGGGCGGCTCGATCAAGTCGTCCTGGTACGGCGACTGCCTGCCCAGCAGGGACTTCCCGATGCTGGTCGATCTCTACCTGCAGGGACGCCTGCCGCTGGACGCCTTCGTCACCGAGAAGGTCGGGATCGACCAGGTGGAAGCGGCCTTCGACAAGATGGGTTCCGGTGAGGTGCTGCGATCCGTGGTCGTCCTGGACGAGGATTGATCCATGAGCCCACGCATCGACCATGCTGTCGCGAGCGGCACCTTCAGCCTCGACGGCGAGACCTTCGAGGTCGACAACAACATCTGGACGATCGGTGACGACACCGAGTGCCTGGTGATCGACGCCCCGCACGACGTGGCGGCGATCGAACAGGTCATCGCTGGCCGCACGGTCGTCGGGATCGTCTGCACCCACGCCCACGACGACCATGTCCGGGTGGCGCCGGAACTGGCGCACCGCACCGGTGCGCCGGTGATGCTGCACCCAGGGGACATCGACCTGTGGCGGCTCACCCACGCCGACATCGAGCCCGAACAGGAATTGCGCGACAACCAGGTGCTCCACGTTGCGGGCATCGAGGTGCAGGTCATCCACACGCCCGGTCACGCGCCGGGGGCGGTGTGCCTGTTCGTCCCCGAACTCGGCGCGCTGTTCAGCGGCGACACCCTGTTCAAGGGTGGCCCCGGGGCGACGGGACGGTCATTCTCCGACCGGGATGAGCTGGTCGCCTCGATCAGGGCGCGGCTGTTCACGCTGCCCGACGAGACGGTCGTCCACACCGGTCACGGTGACGACACGACCATTGGCGCGGAGGCCGAGGNNCCGGCTACCGGTGCGTCGGCTGTCCGGTGGTGACGATCTGTGCGCGTCGCACCAGGTCAGCCTGCAGCGGGAGACGTCCGACTGCGATGGCCTGCTGCCAGGCCGGACGGTTCCGCCAGTCGAGGGCCATCTTGATGTTGCCGGGGAAGACCCCGATGAACAGGGCCTGCGCGGCGCGCCCGCCGAGGCGTCGGGTGGGTGGCGCGACCAGCAGGGCGGCGACGGCCAACTCGGCGACCCCCGAGCCGAGGGGTCACCCGCGCGCCGCCCCG
>DGKN01000142.1:4726-12723 GCA_002387005.1 Propionibacteriaceae bacterium UBA4569 | reverse complement strand
GAACCCGAGATCTTCGCCGCAGCCCGCGAGATCGCGCCGGTCACCGAGGTGCGCGTCGCCAACCAGTCCGGCACGACGACCCTCGTACCGGCCTCCTACCGGATGGGAACCAAAGTCGTCCGGGCCGACTTCCAGGTGCGCCGGGACGATGCAGGGGCCTGGCAGTTGGTGCGCACCACGCGCACCGTCCGGCTGGTCGGGACGACCGGGCGGGTCCCGCTGCTGGTCAACGGGCAGCGCCTCACGCCGGGAAGCACTGTCGAGCTGCTCCCCGGCGCCTACCGCCTCACGACCGGCCTGCCCTTCGTCGACTACGCGGGCGACACCATCGACGTCCTCGACCTCGGCGACGGATCCGTGGAGGACCACCAGGTCTCCCCGCGGGTCACCACCACGGGGCAGGAGCGGGTCCGGCGGGCCGTGCGGGAGGCGCTGGCCGGCTGCACGTCCCAGCACTCGATGGCGCCCGAGGGCTGTCCCTATGCCTTCACAGCCAGCGGGTCCAGCGCGGCGCCGGTCAAGTCGTCCATCACGGTCACGATGGACGAAGGCGACCTCACCCGCGCCACCGCCGTGCTCGACCGGGACGAGCCGCACGTTGCGGTGCTGTCCTTCACCCCCACCTTCCGGATGACCGCGCGCTATTCCGACGGCTCGTCCACGGTCTCCCAGCCCCGCACCGAGCAGGTGCAGGCACGCATCCCGATCACGGGGCGCACCGGCGACCCGATGCCCATCGCCTGGCTCGGACGGTGACCTCCCCGGGTCAGTAGCCTGTGGACCATGGATCCGATCGACCAGAGCAGCTTCGACCCGACCGTCCGTCCCCAGGACGACTTCTACCGCCACGTCCACGGCCCTTGGCTGGAGACGGCGCAGATCCAGGAAGACCGCGCCAGCGCCGGTGCCTTCGTGCACCTGCGCGATGAGGCCGAGGTGGCTGTCCGGGAGATCATCGAGTCGCTGACTGCAGATGCTGACGGTGAACAGGGCAAGGTCGCCGCGCTGTACCGCGACTTCATGGACGAGGAGACGGTGGAGCAGCTGGGAGCGGCTCCCCTGCGCCCCCTGTTGGAGCGCGTGGACGCGATCGATTCGCGCCAGGCGTTGGCGCGTCACTGGGGCTGGAGCCTGCGCCATGGCATCGGCTCACTGGTCGCGGCCGGGGCGGAGGTCGACCCGGGCAACCCGAAGCGCTCGGTGCTGTTCGTGCTGCAGGCGGGGCTGGGCCTGCCCGACGAGGTCTACTACCGCGACGGCCAGCACGCCGAGGTGCTGAAGGCCTATGCAGGCCATGTCGAGCGCAGCCTCGCGCTGGCCGGTGTCGCAGACGCTGCCGAGCAGGCACGGCTGGTGGTCGACCTGGAGACGCGGATCGCCTTGCACCACTGGGACCGGGTACGCTGCCGCGACCTGCATTCCATGTACAACCTGATGGGCTGGGAAAGCTTCCGGGACAGCGCGCCCGGCCTGTTGCTGGACGAGGTGCTGGCCGGCGCCGAGATCGCTCCCGGGGCCCTGTCGGAGGTCGTCTGCTCCCAGCCCTCCTTCGTCACCGACGTGGCCGAACTGGTCACCGACGATGCCCTGCCTGCCTGGCGCGCCTGGGCGCGATGGAAGGCCGTCAGCAGCCTGTCCAGCTACCTCTCGACGCCCTTCGTGGCGGAACGCTTCGACTTCTATGAACGGACCCTGGCCGGAGTCCCCCAGCTGCGCGCCCGCTGGAAGCGCGGCGTGGCCCTGGTGCAGGGCGCCCTGGGCGAGGCAGTCGGCAAGCTCTACGTGGAACGTCACTTCCCGCCGGCTGCCAAGGCGCGAATGGACGAGCTGGTGTCGAACCTGCTGCGCGCCTATGGCGAGTCGATCAGCTCACTCGACTGGATGGGTGAACAGACCCGCGAGCAAGCGCTGGAGAAGTTGTCCAAGTTCCGCCCGAAGATCGGCTACCCCGCTCGCTGGCGGGACTACTCCGGCCTCGAGATCGTCTCCGGCGACCTGGTCGGCAATGTGCTGCGCTCCAATGGCTTCGACTTCGCCCGAGACCTGACCAAGCTGACCGAGCCGGTCGACCTCGAGGAGTGGCTGATGCTGCCCCAGACCGTCAACGCCTACTACCACCCGCTGCGCAACGAGATCGTCTTCCCCGCAGCGATCCTGCAGCCGCCCTTCTTCGACCCGGAGGCCGACGATGCCGTGAACTACGGCGGCATCGGGGCAGTGATCGGCCACGAGATCGGTCACGGCTTCGACGACCAGGGCTCGATGTGCGACGGGGACGGTCAGTTGCGCAACTGGTGGACTGACGACGACCGCGCCACCTTCTCCGACCGCACCGGGGCACTGGTGGCCCAGTACGAGGGGCTGGTGCCGGGCCAGTTCGCCGACGCCGCCGACGCGCCCCGAGTCAATGGCCAGCTCACCATCGGTGAGAACATCGGCGACCTCGGCGGACTGGGCATCGCGATCAAGGCCTGGCGCATCGCCACCGGCAGCACCGATCCGGAGCCCATCGCCGGGCTCACCGGCTTGCAGCGCCTGCTGTACGGCTACGCGCGGGTGTGGCAGAACAAGATGCGCGACGAGGCGCTGCGTCAGCAGGTCGCCACCGATCCGCACTCGCCGGCCGAGTTCCGCTGCAACCAGGTCGTGAAGAACATCGACGCCTTCCACGAGGCCTTCGGCACCCAGCCCGGGGACGCCGAATGGTTGGCCCCCGAGGAGCGCGTGCGCATCTGGTGAGTCAGAGGGCCCGGCGCGGCATGCTCTCGCGAGTGGAGGGACCAACCAGCGCCAGCCGGTTGGCAACCTCGCGGATCTCGCGCGGGTCATCGTCCGAGAGCACCTCGTCGTTCTCGTGCTGCATCTCGGCGACCAGGCGCGTCTGCATCTCCTCCACAACGCCGCCGAAGCTGCCGTAGCCCCTGGCTGGGCACGGCGCCCTCCCGGCAGTGCTCCACCGGACCAGCCTGTGCCGCGGTACGCAGCGCGTCCTCGACCAGGCCCAGTGCCAGTCGGAAGTGGCGGGCGAGGGTGCTGGGCTGCAGAAGCCCTGCTGCCGGTGCTGGCCGATGGCCACCATCCGTACCACCCACTGGTTGATGGCCTCGGGCGACGCGTCCTTCGAGTTGGCCTGGCGACGGTTGGGTCAGCAGGTACGAGGTGACGNNAGGTCAGCTGCGATGCCCCGCCGAGCCAACCGACGATGGCGGCTGCTCGCTGCGGCTGGTCGTGCGGGGGTGTTCTGCGGCATGCGTGCTCCTGGCTGTTGATCGGCCAAGAGCCCCGGACTGAAGAGCTTCTCGCTGTGAACGACCCGCAGTCGTCTCTCAGGCGGAGCGGGTCACCAAGTCGTCGCAGACCGCGAGCAGGGCATCCTTTGCCGGCCCCTCGGGCAGTGGCGCGAGGAAGCCGCGAGCGCGATCGGCGCGACGCTGCACCTCGGCGCGGGCCTGCCCGATGACGGGGTGGGCGCGCAGACCCTCGAGTGCCTTCGCCAGTGCCTCGTCCCCCGACAGATCGGAGGCGACGAGTGCCTTGAGCTGGTCATCAGCCGGGTCGGTTGACCGGCGCAGCATCAGCGTCGGGAGGGTCAAGACGCCCTCTCGCAAATCGGTGCCGGGGGTCTTGCCCGTGACGGTGGAGGTGATGTCGATGATGTCGTCCGAGAGCTGGAAGACGGTGCCGATCTCCTCGCCGAAGTCATGGAGTGCCTGGAGCACGGAGCTGTCGGCTCCGGAGACCATGCCACCGAAGACGGCGGCGGTCGCGATCAGCGAACCGGTCTTGTCGGAGACCACCTGCAGGTAGTGCTCGAGCGGGTCATCGCCAGCCTGAGGACCACGGGTCTCGGCGATCTGGCCCTGGACCAGGCGGGCGAAGGTGTCGGCCTGGAGCTTCACGTAGTCGGTGCCCAGGGAGGCGACGGTGCTGGACGCGCGGGCGAACAGGAAGTCGCCGACCATTACGGCGATCGAGTTGTCCCATCGGCGGTTGGCGCTCACCACCCCGCGACGGATGTCGGCATCGTCCATCACGTCATCGTGGTAGAGGCTCGCGACGTGCGTCAGCTCGACGACCAATGCGGCCTTGGTGAGAGCCTGTTCATCGACGTCGTTGCCGAAGGCGGAACCGAGGATCACCAGCAGGGGACGGAACCGCTTGCCACCGGCGTTGATGATGTGGGTGGCGGCCTCGGTCACGAAGGAGCTGTCAGCCACGGCTTCGGTCACGAGGCGCTCTTCGATCACGGCCAGACGCTCGGTGACCGAGGCCTGGAAGGTCTCGTCCACGATCTGGGTCACGATTCTCCTCACTCATGCGCACGGTGCTCCGGACAGCCTAGTGTGACCGGGCCGAAGGACCCAATTGGGCAGCTCGCGGCACCCGCGCGGGGAACATNNGGGAAACAACGAGGGCCCCCGCCCGAGGTCGGGGCCCAACGGGTGGTGCAGGGTTCAACGGATGGTGCAGGGCTCAACAGGTGGTGCAGGGTTCAACCAGTAATGCGAGTTCTCAGCGCAGGAAGTTGGATGCCTGCTGCGCCAGGTCGAGCAGTGGCTGCGGCCACACGCCGAAGACGAGCGTGCCGAGCGCGCCGACGATCACCACGAGCCATGTGACCCAGCTTGCCGAGGCGACCTCGACGTCGGGGTCCTGGGCCTCACGGAAGAACATCACCACGACGAACCGGATGTAGAAGAAGGCCGTAACCAGGCTGAACAGGATGGCCAGGGCGACCAACCAGGCGTAGCCACCACGCCAGGCGGTGGTGAACGCGACCAGCTTGCCGACGAAACCGGCGGTGAGCGGGATGCCCGCGAAGCTCAGCAGGAAGAAAGTCATCAGCGCACCGATCATCGGGTGGCTGCGACCAACACCGGCCCAGGACGACAGGGCCGTGGACTCGCCACCGGCCTTGCGGATCATGCTGAGCAGGCCGAAGGCGCCGAGCGTCGACAGGCCGTAGGCACTCAGGTAGAACAGCACGGCTCCGGTGGAGCTGATCTGCCCGGTGCGCAGGCCGTTGCCGGCGGCGACCGCTCCGGTGATCGCGACCAGCAGGAAGCCAGCGTGGGCGATCGAGGAGTAGGCCAGCATCCGCTTCACGTCGGTCTGGGTGAGGCCGATGATGGCACCGACGGCCATGGTGAGCACCGCGATGGCGGCGACCAGCGGCTGCCAGTCCCAGCGCACCGCACCAAGCCCGACGTAGGCGACGCGCATGAAGGCGAGCACAGCGGCGAACTTGGTGCAGATGGACATGAATCCGGTGACCGGGGTCGGGGCGCCGGTGTAGACGTCCGGGGTCCACGAGTGGAAGGGGACGGCACCGATCTTGAACAGCAGGCCGATGAAGACCAGCGCCATGCCGGCCAGCAACAGCTTGTCCGAGCCACCGTTCTCGGCGATCGCGGCGTCGATGGATCGCAATGTGAACGATCCCGCATAGCCGTAGAGCAGTGCGGTTCCGTAGAGGAACATCGCGCTGGACAGGGCGCCGAGCAGGAAGTACTTCAGCGCGGCCTCCTGGCTCAACAGGCGACGGCGACGGGCGAGGCCGGTTAGCAGGTACAGCGGCAGCGAGAAGATCTCGAGTGCGACGAACATCGTCAGCAGGTCGTTCGCAGCGGCGAACAGCATCATGCCGAAAAGGCTGAACAACAGCAGCGGGTAGACCTCGGTGTGCTCGCTGCGGGCGGCCTCGGCCTCACGCTCCAGGGGCGAACCGGGGACGGCCGAGCCCATGGCGGTGAAGGTGGAGTGCCCCGCCGTGACGCGACGCTCGGCAAACAGCATGACCGTCATCAGGCCGAAGACCAGCAGCGCGGCCCAGGTGAAGTAGGCCGGGCCGTCGAGGGCCACCGAGCCCAGCGAACCGATGGTGAAGCTGCCGATGTGCCAGTTGCGGGCCAGCGACGCCACCGCGGCCACCAAGGTGATGCCGGTGAGGACGACCTGGGCCGAGTGGCGCGGGCCACGCTTGGTCAGCGCCTCCACGATGACGCCCAGGCAGGCGCCCGCGAGCACGATGATGAGCGGCGCCAGCAGGCGGTATTCGAGCTGCGGCGCGGCGATGTCCAAGGGAACCAGGATGTCGAGTGCAGTCATCACTTCTCCCCCTTCACAACCGGAGCCGGGTCAGTCATGCCGATGACAGACATCGTGTCCTTCACAGTGTTCTCGGTCACCTGCAGCATCGGCTTCGGGAGGAAGCCAAGGCCCAGGATCAGGGCGATCAGCGGAACCATGACGAGCTTCTCGCGACCGGTGAGGTCGTTGTCGGCAAAGTGCGCCTCGACCTCCGCGGCGGCGGGGCCGGTCATCGTCCGCTGGTAGGCCAGCAGGACGTACAAGGCGGCGAGCACAGTGCCGAGGGCAGAGATCCCGGCCAGCCAGTGGTGGCGCTGCCAGGTGCCCGACATGACCATGAACTCGCTGATGAACGATCCCGTGCCGGGCAGCGACAGCGTGGACATGCCGGCGGTCAGGAAGAGCCCGGCGGCGACCGGTGCGTACTTCTGCACACCGCCCATGGAGGCGATGTCTGCCGAGCCGCGGCGCTTGATGATGAAGCCGACCACCAGGAAGAGCGCAGCGGTGGAGAAGCCGTGGTTCAGCATGTAGAACAAGGTGCCGTTCATCGACGGGGTGGTGAAGGCGAAGATGCCGAGCACCATGAAGCCGAAGTGGCTGATCGAGGTGTAGCTGATCAGGCGCAGCAGGTGCCGCTCCCCCAGCGCCATCAGCGCGCCGTAGAAGATCGAGACCAGTGCCAGGACGAGCACCACGGGCGTGGCCCACTTGCTGGCCTCGGGGAACATCTGGAGGCAGAAGCGGATCATCCCGAAGGTGCCGATCTTGTCGAGCACGCCGACCAGCAGGGTCGAGGTGCCCGGGGTGGCCTGTTCGGCCGTGTCCGGCAGCCAGGTGTGCAGCGGGACCATCGGGGCCTTGATCGCGAAGGCGATGAAGAAGGCCAGCCAGAGCCAGCGTCCGATGCTGCCGTCCAGGTGCAGTGCCGCCAGATCATTCATGAGGAAGGACGGGGTGGCACCGGCTGCCGAGTTGGCACCGAGGCCGATGATGCCGAGCAGCATCACGAGACCGCCAGCCAACGAGTACAGCAGGAATTTCAGCGCCGCCTGGCCGCGACGTGCGCCGCCCCAGCCGCCGATCATGAAGTAGGTCGGAATCAGCGTCGCCTCGAACACGAGGTAGAACAGCAGCGCATCGTCGGCCATGAAGACCAGCAGGGAGAAGGCCTCCAGGATGAGGGCCAGAGCGAAGTAGGCGTGCCCACCCCAGCGGCCCTCGTCCTCGTCGATGTCCCATTCAGCCAGCAGGACGATCGGCACCAGCACGACCGTCAGCAGCACCATGGCCTTGGCCATGCCGTCGAGGTCGAGCGCGTACCAGGCGCCGATGTCGCGGATCCAAACGTACTTCTCCGCGAGGGAGCCGTCGAAGAAGAAGGCCCACAGGCCGAGCGCCAGTGTTGCCAGCGCAACGGCCATGCCGAAGATCTTCGCCGTCCCTCCCTTCAGGAAGAACGTGACCAGGCCACCGACGAGCGGCACCAGGGCCAGCGCGGTGAGCAGGGGGAAAGNNCATCGTGAGGGCATATGAACGGACGTACCCGTTCTGCAGCTTGCGAATGATGGTGGAGAACCCACCGAGGGCGGCGGCGGAGCCCATCACGGTGCCGTCGACCGCGCCGCGGTCCAAGTCACCGATCGTGCGGACCAGGGCCTGCCCGGGGCGCATGAACACTGCCTCGTTGAAGGCATCGCCGTAGAGGTCGGCGCGACCAGCGATCGCGACCGGGTTGTTCGTGGCCGGGGCGAAGGACGGGATGTCCTCGCGGAAGAAGTACCACCCGGCGAGAACGCCGAGGGCCACGACGCCCATCGTCACGAAGGTGAGCGGGGTGAGGTGCGTCAGGCCGACGTGGTTGACCTCATTGCCCACCGCGGGCTCCAGCCACTCCTGGATCCAGT
>DGKN01000142.1:0-4707 GCA_002387005.1 Propionibacteriaceae bacterium UBA4569 | reverse complement strand
CGTCATCGGGGACTCGTGCGGGTGGACGTCCTTCAGCCAGCGCTTCTGCCCGAAGAAGGTCATCATCATCAGCCGCGTCATGTAGAAGGCCGTGATGCCAGCACCGATCAGCGCCAGGACCCCGAAGGCCGGGGCCTTCTCGAAGGCGGCCTCGATGATGTGGTCCTTGGAGAAGTAGCCCGAGGTGAACGGGAACCCAATGATCGCGAGGTAGCCCATCGAGAAGGTGAGGAAGGTCCACGGCATGGCCTTGCTCAGCGCACCGAAGTGACGCATGTCGACGTCGTCGTTCATGCCGTGCATGACCGAGCCGCAGCCGAGGAACATGTTGGCCTTGAAGAAGCCGTGGGTGATGAGGTGGAAGATCGCGAAGGCGGCACCAATCGGGCCGAGCCCCGCCGCCAGCACCATGTAGCCGATCTGCGACATCGTCGAGCCAGCGAGCACCTTCTTGATGTCGTCCTTCGAGGTACCGATCCAGGCACCGAACAGCAGCGTGATCGTGCCGATCACCGCGACGGCCATCTGCGCCGTCTCGGACTGCGCGTAGACCTCGTGGGAGCGGACGATCAGGTAGACGCCGGCGGTGACCATCGTGGCCGCGTGGATCAGGGCCGAGACCGGGGTCGGGCCCTCCATCGCGCCCAGCAGCCAGGACTGCAGCGGGAACTGGGCCGACTTGCCGCAGGCGGCGACCAGCAGGAAGCAACCGAGCATCGTGGCCCACATCGGGGTGAGGCTCGAGGCGAACTCATTGACCTGGACGAAGTTCACCGAGCCGATCTGCGACAGCATCGTGAAGATCGCCATCAGCAGGCCGAGGTCACCGACGCGGTTGACCACGAAGGCCTTCTTGCCGGCGACGGCGGCCGACCACTTGTGCTGCCAAAAGGAGATCAGCAGGTATGAGGCCAGACCCACGCCCTCCCAGCCGAAGAACAGGCCGAGGTAGTTGTCGCTCAGCACCAGGGTCAGCATGGCCGCGATGAAGAGGTTGAGGTACGCGAAGAAGCGGCGACGGCGCGGATCGTGCGCCATGTAGCCGATCGAGTAGATGTGGATCAGCGAGCCGACGCCCGTGATCAGCAGCGCGAACAGGATCGACAGCTGGTCGATGAGCAGGCCGAGCTGGAAGTTCCAATTGCCGGCGCTGAACAGCGTCCACAGGTTCTGGTGCACGGCACGATCGGCCACCGGCTTGNNGAGCTGCTCGGCAAACAGGCACGAGGCGATCGCGAAGGACCAGATGGGGGCGAGGGTGGCCAGCAGGTGGCCCCACTTGTCGGTGACCCGCCCGGCGATGAGCAGGAAGGCTGCCACCGCGGCGGGGACCGCGATCATCGTCCACGCGAAGCGGAACATTCCGCTCGCGGCGACGGGATGGACGATTTCCAGGAGATTCACCAGGCCACCTCAGAACTTCAGCAGGTTCGCGTCGTCGACCGAGGTCGAGCGGCGGGATCGGAAGACGGTCACGATGATGGCCAGACCGACGACGACCTCGGCGGCGGCCACGACCATGACGAAGAAGGTCGCGACCTGCCCGTCCAGGTTGCCGTTCGCGTGGGCGAAGTTGACCAGGGCCAGGTTGGCCGAGTTGAGCATGAGCTCGATCGACATGAAGGCGACCAGCGCATTGCGTCGGACGAGGAAGCCCAGCACGCCGATGCAGAACAGCAGCGCGCTCAGCACCAGGTAGTAGTTCGGGTTCATTCGTCGTCCTCCTCGTGGACGGACTCGATGGCCTTGAAGGTGGCCACCGTGGGGGCTGCCAGACGCGAGGCGTCCTCGACCACGCCGCGGTCGGCCAGTGCCTGGACGACCGAGGTCGGGGCAACCGAGCCGTCGGGGAGCAGGGCCGGGGCCTGGATCGCATTCCCGCGGGCGTAGACGCCGGAGGCGGGCAGCGGGCCGGGGTGGACGCCGTCGGTCGCGTACTTGTGCATGCGGTTCTTGAGCTGTCCGGCCTGGCGAACCTTCGGACGCAGTTGCTCACCGTGCGCAAAGACCATGGCGGCCAGCGCGGCGGTGATCAGCAGGGCGGCGGTCGCCTCGAAGATGAAGACATAGCGGGTGAAGATGAGCGCCGCGAGGCTGGTGACATTGCCCCCCTGCTCGGCGTGGGCGGCGTCGAGACCGACCGGTTCACCGACGAAGGCATTGCCGATCGCACCGATCAGCAACACGGCGAAGCCGAGCACCGCCACGAGTGCGGCCCAGCGCTGGCCCTTGATGGTCTCGACCAGCGTGTCGGTGGTGTCGATGCCGACCAGCATCAACACGAACAGGAAGAGCATCAGCACGGCGCCGGTGTAGACGATGATCTGGACGACGAACAGGAATGGCGCATCGAGTGCCGCGTACTGCACGGCCAGACAGAGCATCACCAGCGCCAGGCAGAGCGCGGAGTGCACGGGCTTCTTGCTCAGCACGATGCCGAGCGCGCCCAGCACCATCACGGGCGCCAGCAGCCAGAAGGCCACCGACTGCGCCGTGACGAGCGGAATCAACATGGTCATTTCTTGGCTCCCGAGGAAGTCGCGCCGGCGGCGTTCGGTGCGGTGGCTGCGGTGCGGACGTCGGGCTGTCCGGTGGCGGGCAGCCCGAGGAAGTAGTCCTTCTCGTCGTCACCCAGACGGCGCGGGTGCGGGGGCTGCTCCATGCCGGGCAGCAGCGGGGCGAGCAGGCGGTCCTTCTCGTAGATCAGCACCTCGCGGGAGCGATCGGCGAGCTTGAACTCATTGGTCATCGTGAGCGCGCGCGTCGGGCAGGCCTCGATGCACATGCCGCAGAAGATGCAGCGCAGGTAGTTGATCTGGTAGACGCGTCCGTACCGCTCGCCGGGCGAGAAGCGCTCGGCATCGGTGTTGTCGGCGGCCTCGACGTAGATCGCGTCCGCCGGGCAGGCCCAGGCGCACAGCTCGCAACCGACGCACTTCTCCAAACCGTCGGGCCAGCGGTTGAGCTGGTGGCGTCCGTGGAAGCGGGGGGCGAAGACCTTCTCCTTGCCCTTCTGCGGGTAGCCCTGCGTGAAGGTCTTTCGGAACATCGTCCGGAAAGTGATGCCGAAACCGGCCCACTGATCGAGGAAGCCCATCAGGCGTCAACTCCGTTCTTGATCTCGGCGTCCAGGTCGCGCACCACGGTGGGAGTACCCGGCAGGGTCTCCCCCGGCAGCGGCGGAACGGGGTAGCCACCGGCGAATGCGTCGAAGGTCTCGGGCAGCGGCTCGGGATCCTCCGCTGCGGGAGCACCCAGGAAGAGCCAGGAGACCAGCGCCAGGGCGACGACCGCCATGATTCCCCACAGGACATAGCGGGTGGTCTGGCTGTCGGTGTTGCGTGCGGCGAGCAGGAAGGTGACGAAGACGGTCCAGATCAGCGAGACCGGGATCAGCCTCTTCCAGCCGATGCCCATGAACTGGTCGTAGCGGAAGCGCGGCAGCGCACCACGGCACCAGATCAGGCAGAAGATCATGATCTGCGTCTTCAGGAAGAACCACAGCAGGCCCCACCAGCCACGGTCGATCGACTCGATCATGTTGAACGGGAAGGGGGCGCGGTAGCCGCCGAAGAAGAGCGTCACGCACAGCGCCGACAAGGTGGCCATGTGGATGAACTCGGCCAGGTAGTAGGTGCCGTAGCGGAAGCCGTTGTACTCGGTGGCGTAGCCGGAGACGAGTTCCTGCTCGGCCTCGGTGAGGTCGAAGGGCGGGGTGTTCGACTCGGCGAGGATCGAGATGAAGTACACGCACAGGCTCGGGATCAGCAGCAGGGCGTACCAGCCCGGCAGCGGGATGTCGACGCCGAAGGGCGCGATGTGCGCGGCCTGCTTCTCCACGATCTCGGAGGTGGACATCGACCCGGCGGTCATGAACACCGCGACCAGCGAGAGGCCCATCGCGACCTCATAGGAGATCATCTGCGCGGAGGCGCGCAGGCCGCCGAGCAGCGAGTAGGAGTTGTTGGACGACCAACCGGCCAGCACCAGCCCATAGATGGCCATCGAGCCGGTGGCCAGCGTGAACAGCACCGCGACGGGAAGGTCGGTGACCTGCAGACGGGTGACGTGGCCGAACATCGTCACCTCGCCCCCGAGCGGGATGACCGCCCAGGGGGCGAAGGCGCACATGCCGGCGATGATCGGGGCCAGGTTGTAGACGACCTTGTCGGTGTTCTCGGGGACGAAGGTCTCCTTGAACAACAGCTTCATACCGTCACCGATGGCCTGCAGCAGACCGCCCGGGGAGTTCATGATCGGGCCCTTGCGGTTCTGCATCTTGCCCAGCACGCGGCGCATGAACCACACATTGAACAGACACCACAGCAACTGCAGGGTGAAGATGACGACGACCTTGATGAGCGCGATCCACCAGGGATCGGCCGCGTAGATGGTGGACGAGTCCAGTGGCGTCATGCCNNAGCTGTTCGGAAACGACGGCGCCACTGTTGGAGGGCCCCCACACGACGTTGTCGAGCATTCCCTCGACCACCACGACCGGGAGCTCGATGCTCCCGCGGGGCCCGCTCACGGCAACCCGTCCACCGACCGCGAGACCCTTGGCCGCGGCGGTGTTCGGGGAGACCTTCGCGACGGGCACGGGGGCGGTGGCCATCAGGTTCGGCTCGTTGTCGGTGCCGGCGGCGTCGTCGAGCAGCACCCGCCACGTGGCGAGCACCACGTCGCCCTCCCCAGCGGAGGCATGGG
>DGKN01000052.1 GCA_002387005.1 Propionibacteriaceae bacterium UBA4569 | reverse complement strand
GCTGCTGGAAGTCTGCCAGCGCCATCCGGGTCGCGGCGGTGGCCTGTTCGGCATCCGTCCCGGACGGCAGCGCTGCGGACACCCGGTCGGCGAGAGCCGCGCAGCGGGCGGCGCGGCGGCTGAACAGCAACCGCTCGTCGGTACGGCGGGGGGGGGGGGCCCCNNGGCGGGCGGCGTGCACACCGCATCCGTTGGCCGTGACTCCCTGCAGGGCCGCCCCCAGCACCACTCCGAGCAGGTCGACATCAGCGTTTCGCGCATGCATCTGTTCCACACCCGAAGGCTAGTCAGCGCGGAGGCGTCCACAGGGCACCCTCAGCCCGTGTCGCCATGGACGAACCAGAACTCGGTGCGAGCCGGTAGGCTGGGAGAGGCCTCGCGTCTTGCGATGCCCTGCCCGAGCTGCTGGCCCATGTCGCGCTCGTCGAGCAGACCATTCGCCAGTCTGACGACTGGACCCTTGAGAAAGCCCTGATTGGTGACCAACGATTTCACCGTCGAGAACCAGGCCGTGACGGCCCTGGTTGGCGACGACGTCATGACCGACAAGCCCACCCCGGAGCTCGAGACCACCTGGGACGACCTCGGCGTCGTCCCCGAGATCCAGCAGGCGCTGGAGCAGGTCGGCATCACCCACCCCTTCCCCATCCAGTCCCTCGCCATCCCGATCGCAGTGCTCGGCACTGACCTGATCGGCCAGGCCCGCACCGGAACCGGCAAGACGCTGGCCTTCGGCATCTCCATCCTGCAGCGCGTGCTGCTGGAGGGCGACGAGGGCTACGACGAGCTGCCGATGCCCCCCGGCAAGCCGCAGGCGCTCGTGATGTGCCCCACCCGTGAGCTGGCGCTGCAGGTCGCGAAGGACCTCGAGGTCGCCTCGACGATCCGCAAGGCCCGCGTGCTCACGGTCTACGGCGGGGTGGGCTACGAGCCCCAGCTGGAGGCACTCGACAAGGGCGTCGACATCGTCGTGGGTACGCCCGGACGACTGCTCGACCTGGCCGACCGCGGATCGCTGGACCTGTCCTGGCTGCGGGTGCTGGTGCTGGACGAGGCGGACGAGATGCTCGACCTCGGCTTCCTGCCCGACGTCGAGCGGCTGATCGCCAAGGCCCCGGCCGACCGCCAGATGCTGATGTTCTCAGCCACCATGCCGTCGGCGATCGTGGCGATGGCCCGTGCGCACCTGAACCAGCCCATCAACGTCCGCGCCGAGGGCCACGACGCCAAGGCGACGGTCCCGGACACGACCCAGTTCGTCTACCAGACGCACAACCTCGACAAGCCCGAGATCATCGCCCGCATCCTGCAGTCCGACGGCGTCGACAAGGTGATGGTCTTCTGCAAGACCAAGCGCGCCTGCCAGCGTCTGGCCGACGAGTTGGAGGACCGCGGCTTCGAGGCCGGCGCCATCCACGGCGACCTGTCGCAGGTGCTGCGCGAGAAGGCGCTCAAGAAGTTCCGCGCCGGGGAGCTGAAGGTGCTGGTGGCCACCGACGTCGCCGCCCGTGGCATCGACGTCACCGGCGTCAGCCATGTCATCAACCACGAGTGCCCCGAGGACGCGAAGACCTACGTCCACCGGATCGGACGCACCGGCCGCGCCGGCGCCAAGGGCGTCGCCGTGACCCTGGTCGACTGGCAGGACGTCGTGCGCTGGAAGACCATCAACAAGGCCCTCGAGCTGAGCTTCGACGACCCGGTCGAGACCTACTCGACCTCGGCGAACCTGTACGCCGACCTGCAGATCCCCGAGCGCACCAAGGGGCGTCTGGCCGGTGCGGTCCCGAAGGATCGGCCTGCCCGGGACCATGGCGATGGTGGCCGGGGTGATCGTGACCGCGGTGGCCGCGGTGGGCGTGACCGCGACGGACGTGGCGGTGAGCGCCGTGGCAGCCACGCCTCGCGAGGCGGCCACGCACACCACGGCGACGCACACCACGTTGACGCACACCACGGCGAGGAGGAGGGCACCGAGCGCCCCCGCGAACCACGCGCGACCAGCAACCGCAGCCGTCGCCGCACCAAGAATGGTGAGGTGCTGACCGAAGGCGCAGCTGTCGTCGAGAACGCCCAGAACACCGGCCCGGACGCTGCTCCCGGCCAGGGCGCGGCTGACGGTGAGGCCCGCAAGCCGCGTCGTCGTCGTTCCCGCGGACGCGGCCGTGGCCGCGGTGAGGGTGGCGATGCCACCCAGGCCCCCGAGACGGGCGCTCCCACCGAGGGCTGATCGAACCCATCCCAAGGGCACCAACGAACAGGGGTTGGTTTGCACCGAATGCGGTGCAGACCAACCCCTGTTCGTGTTCTCGAAAGCTCAGTACTTCATCTGCATCGCCTGGCGAACCTCGTCCAAGGTCTGCTCGGCGATCGCATTGGCCTTCTCGTTGCCCTCGCGCAGCACCTGGCGCAGGTGGTCCGGATTCGCGGCGAGCTCGGCCCGACGCTCGCGAATGGGCGCGAAGTGCTCGTTGATCGACTCGGTGACCAGCTTCTTCAGGCCACCACCCCCGGCATCGCCCAGTTCGTCGGCGATCTGGACGGGGTCTCCCCCGGTCGCCAGCGCGGCCAGCAACACCAGGTTGCTCACCTCGGGACGGTTCACCGGGTCATAGGTGATGTGACGCTCGGAGTCAGTCTTGGCCCGCTTGAGCAACTTGGCTGTCTCGTCGGCGCTCATGCCGATCTCGATCACATTGCCCTTGGACTTGCTCATCTTGGTGCCATCGGTGCCCAGGATCGACGGAGCCGGGCTCATCAGCGCGTCCGGCTGGGGGAAGACCGGCTGCTCGGGCACCGCGCGGCCGTAGCGCTCGTCGAAGCGACGCGCGATGACGCGGGTGATCTCGATGTGCGGCAACTGGTCCTTGCCCACGGGCACCAGGTTCGCCTTGCAGAACAGGATGTCCGCGGCCTGGTGCACCGGGAAGGTGAGCATCAGGCCAGACATCGGACGGCCCGGGTTGTTCTCCAGCTCGTCCTTGACGGTGGGGTTGCGGTTGAGCTCCGGCACCGTGACCAAGCTCAGGAAGGGCAGCAGCAACTGGTTCAGCGCCGTCACCGACGAGTGGGTGAAGATCGTCGAACGGGCGGGATCCACGCCGCAGGCCAGGTAGTCGGCCATGCCGGACAGCACATTGTCCTGCAGCTGGCCGACACCGTCGCGGTCGTAGATCACCTGGTAGTCGGCGACCACCAACATCGTGCTCACGCCCAGGTTCTGCAGGCGAACCCGGTTGCTCAGCGAGCCGAAGTAGTGCCCGATGTGCAGCCGTCCGGTCGGACGGTCACCGGTGAGGATGCGGTACTTGCCGGGGTTGACGGCAATGTCGGCCTCGATCTGGGCCGAGCGCTGCAGCGAGCGGTCCAACGACGCATCCCGCGAGGCCTGGTCGTCTCCCGACAGCTCGTCGATCTCGAGAACGTCGTTCTGGTTGACGTCGGTCATGGTTTCTCCTGTTCCGCGCCGGCGCCAACCGGTCCCCAGACATGCACAAGGGCCGCCGTCACCGGCAGCCCTGTGTGGTGTTTCGCAAAGATCAGAGCCGCCCGGACGACGGCCACCAGCTCTGCGTGAAGTTCATGGCCCGAGCCTATCGCACCCCCGCCGTCCCCCGGGCTCGAGCCCCAGGGGACGGGGGCGTGCCAAACAGCCGTGGCTCAGGCGTTGCCGCCGCGCAGGCGGATGCGACGGACCATCTCGCGGTAGGCGGTGTCGCGGGTGAGGCAGGCGCCGAGCGGGTTGTTGCGCTTGCCCAGGCCGTGGTAGTCCGACGAGCCGGTGCGGATCAGGCCCAGGCGCCCGCCCATTGCGAACAGAAGCTCGCGCTGGTCGGCGGTGTGGTCGGGGTGGTCCACCTCGATGCCCTCGAGCTCGTGCTCCCGGATCAATTGCTCGATGTAGACGGCGTCGAGCACGTCCTCGGTGCCGCGTCCCCAGGGGTGCGCGAGGATCGCGATGCCCTTGGCGTCGTGGATCAGGTCAATCGCGTCCTCCAGCGGGCATGCATAGCGCGGGACATAGCCGGGCTTGTCGTCCCGCAGCCACTTGTCGAAGGCCTCGTCGCGGTGCTCGACGTAGCCCTTGGCGACCAGGGCGTCCGCAACGTGCGGGCGGCCGATGGACGGGGAGGCGCCGGCTGCGGTGATGATGTCGTCGACGGTCAGCGGCATACCGAGCTCGGTCATTCGGTCCGCGAAGGCTTGTAGGCGCCCGGTGCGCGCAACCCGGATCTTCGCCAACTCCTCGATGAGCGGGCGGTGCCAGGGGTCGCAGCCGTAGCCGAGCAGGTGGACGGACTTGCCCCCCGCCGTGGTGGACATCTCGATGCCGGGCAGCACGGTCACGCCGACGCGCTTGCCTGCCTCCACGGCCTCCGGGATGCCGTCGAAGGTGTCGTGGTCGGTGAGCCCGATCACGTCCAACCCGTTCTCCAGCGCCTTGAGCACGAGGCGGGTGGGCGTATCGGTGCCGTCGCTGACCACCGAGTGGGTGTGAAGATCGATCCGCATGGTCACATCCTTCCAGAACTGGGACGTGCCGACACGAGAGCGCGCACAGTCCTGAGGCCAACCTGGATGCGTGCCAGGTCCGCCTCGTCCGCCAACAGGTTCAACAGGGTCTCGACCGAGCGGTCCAGCCCCGGGGTCGCAGCCACCCATGCCGCCAGCACGGCCTCGGCGGTGGTGGCATCGGGTGCCGCTGCCAGTGCCCGCTGGGCCAGCTGGGACTGGGTCTCCAGCAGGTCGTCGCGGATCGCGGCCCGGGCCAGCGCCTCCCAGCGATTGCCCTGCGGAAGACCCTCGATCCGCGACATCAGCCGGTCCAGCCCCAGCTGCTCGCCCAGCTGGAAGTAGGTGCGGGCCACCAGTTCCCGATCACGGCCCGCGCCCTGGGCGATCGCGATGACCGCGGGCAGGTTGTACGACCACGCCGCACCGGCGGCGATGCTGGCCAGGGGTTCCTCCACACCGGCCGCCTGATGACCGCCCAGCCGGGCTTCGTAGTTCCCCCGAGCCCGGGGCGGGAGCAGGTCAGGCAGCACCGCCGCGAGTGCCTGGACGTCGTCGTGGAACTCGCCGATCAGCGCAGCCACGTCGATCGGGCCGGACGCCTGGTGCAGCAGCCAGCGGGCCACGCGCTGCACCAGCACCCTGAGTTGCACCCGCAGCGAGGTCTGCTGCGCAGCGTCCAACTCCGTGCGCCGCGTGTTCACCTCGAATCGTCCGGCGTCGAGGATGGAACGGGCAGCCAGCTGGGCCCGAACCACCTCCGGCGCCTCCGAGTTCGTCTCCGCCATCAGCTCGTGGCAGGCGACGATGCCCTGGGAGTTGACGAAGCGGTTCACCGCGACGGTGGTGATGATCTCGCGGTGCAGGCGGTGGTTCGGCATCTGGTCGCGGTAGCGCTCCTGCAACAGCGGTGGGAAGTACTGGACGAGGCGTTCGGCCAGGTAGGGGTCGTCCGGCAGATCGGAGGCGAGCACCTGGTCCGAGAGCCAGATCTTTGTCCACGACAACAGCACAGCGAGCTCGGGGGCCGTCAGTCCGCGGCCCTCCAGCACCCGGGAGCGCATGGCCTGGCTGCTCGGCAGCTTCTCCAGCTCACGATCGAGGTAACCGTCCTGTTCCAGGCCGACCATCACCGACTCGTCCACGCCGGCCATCCGGTCGGCCAGGCTCAGGGCATTGGCGAGGGCGAGGTTCTGGTCGATGTTGTGGCCCAGCACCAAAGTGGCCACGTCGTCGGTCATCTGCGGCAACAGGTCATTGCGCTGGCGAGAGGTCAGCCGACCGGCAGCCACCTCGGCGTCCAGCAGGATCTTGATGTTGACCTCGTGGTCGGAGGTGTCCACGCCGGCCGAGTTGTCGATGAAGNNCACCGTTGACGCGCAGCGCGTCGTTGGCCTTGTCACCGACCTCTGCGTTGGTCTCGTCGGCGCCCTTCACGTAGGTGCCGATGCCGCCATTCCAGAGCAGGTCCACCGGCGCCATCAGGATCGCGCGGATCAGGTCATTCGGCGCCAGCTGGGTGACCTCGTCGCCCAGCCCCAGAGCGACGCGCACCTGCGGGGTGACCGGGATCGACTTCGCCTGCCGGGAGTACACACCGCCACCGGCGCTGATCAGGGACGCGTCGTAGTCGGCCCAGCTGGAGCGCGGCAGCTCGAACAGACGTTTGCGTTCCGCATGGGATCTCGCCGCGTCCGGGTCGGGGTCCAGGAAGACGTGCATGTGGTTGAAGGCCGCCACCAG
>DGKN01000154.1:433-3192 GCA_002387005.1 Propionibacteriaceae bacterium UBA4569 | reverse complement strand
GGCAGTGGCATCGGCTCGTCGGCGCTCATCAGTTTGTGCGCGGCGGGCCAGATCAGCGCGACCGCAACGACCACGCCGAGCAGCCGCACCAGCCACCGTAGCGGGCTGTTCACGCCCCTGACCCCTTGGCAGCACCAGCGTCGGCACCAGCACGGGCCTCGGCCGCCTCCTTGGCGCGCAGGGCCTTGCGGCGACGGACGCGACGACGGTCTTCGCGGATCCAGGAGGCGACCAGACCCAGCCACAACAGCAGCGCCCCCGCGGCGATCCCGAAGCGCATCCGCATCCAGGGCTGGATCCGCCAGTCGAAGGTCTGCTGCCACTGCGCGTCGGCCGGATTGCTCTGTTCCAACGGGATCCGGTCGCCGGTCACCAACAGTCGGTGGCTGTTGATGCCATAGGGGGTGCAGGTGATCAGCGTCACCTGGTCCTTTCCCGCCGCGCGCAGCACTTGCTTCGTGTCGGTCGGGACCACCACCGCGATCCTGGTGACCCGGTAGGCCAGGGTCTGACCGGCGACGTCCAGGAAGAACTGGTCGCCGACGACGACCTCGGGNNCTCGGGCAGCTCGTCGAAGGCGGTCATGTTGGTGAGCCCACGGTGCGCGGAGATCGCGGAATGCGTCCCCGCGCCACCCACCGGAAGCGAGCTGCCGAACATGTGCCCGGCCCCCATGTCGAGCACCTCCTCGGAGGTTCCGTGGCGCACCGGCACGGTGACGCCGATCGCGGGAATCCGCAGCCTGGCCATCACGTCGGTCTCGGCCAACTGCGCCAGGTAGGCCTTGTACTGCGGCGTCTTGGTCATGTCCACCCCCGTCCACGGGTCGGTGACCGCACCGGCGGGCAGGGACGCGTTGTAGGCGCGCGCCTTGGCCAGCCAGTTGGTGTTCACCGCGGGATCGCTCTGCGTGGAGATGGCACCGTTGGCCTGTTGGATGCCCCGCCAGTTGTTGTAGTAGGTGCCGGCGACCGGGAACAACGTCACCGCGATGCTCGACCACACGAGCAGCGTCACGGACAGCCGGTAGGGCCATTCGCGACGCTGCTTCTTGCGCGGGGTCGAGCTCACTCGCCCCGTCCCTGGCGTCTCCGCAGCACCAGGAGACCCGATCCGGCCAGCAGCACCAGACCGGCCAGCGCCGCGCCTACACCCCCGCCACCGGTGGTCGGCAGCAGGTTGCCGAGGTTGTGCACGACATTCCTGACCGTCACTGCCGAGGTGGTCATGCTCGAGGTGACGACGAAGGCGGTCGGCGCGGCGCTGAGCTCGTAGCCCGTCGGCGCCTTGGTCTCCACCAGGCAGTAGACGAGGTAGCTGCCGCTGGTGATGGGCTTGTAGGCCGAGTAGTCATAGGTGGAAAGCCGCAGGTTGGCGATGGTCACCGTCCCGCTGTCCGAGGTGGTCAGACCCGTCGCGATCGGCGTCTTGTCGGACGTCGTGGCGCTGTGGCAGACGCTGGACGCCGGTGTGGGTGTGCTGCCGTCCCAGGTGTTGGCCGTCGCGGTGTACAGCGAGTACACCGCGCCGTTCTGGGTCGCGCCCGTCTTCGCGTCGGTCTTGGTGACGATCGCCTTGCCAACGGGAGCGAGCGGGGTGTCGACCGAACGCTCGGGGCTGTTCACCGGCGGGTTGTCGGCGCTGGGGTAGGGCGGGGTGCCGGTGGCGACGGCGGTGTTGGTCACCTTGCCGGCGGTGACATCGGCTGCCGTCACGGTGTAGGTGACGGTCGCATCGCAGGTCGCCAAGGCTCCCGGAGCCAGGCTAGCCACGCAGGCCATGGTGGTGAGCTTGAGCAGCGGGTCGCTGATGGTGACGGGCGCCAGCGTGACCGGCCCGGTGTTGGTGACGGTGAAGCTGTACTGGATCACGTCACCGGCGTCGTTGAAGCCGTTCTTGTTGGTGTCGGTGATCGACTTCACCGACTTGACCAGGTCGATGGCTGGCTTGGGCGGCGTGATCGTCGCGCAAGCCTGGTTGTCCGTCGTGGCGCCCGTCTCACCCGTCGCCGTGACGGAGTTGAACAGGCCCTCGCCCGCCTTCGGGGTCGCCGAGCAGGTGTCGGCGGTGATCGCGGTGTCGGTCGTCGAGTGGAAGGTGATGCGCACCTGGTAGGAGTCGGTGGGGTTGCCGNNACGGGGCGGCACCGCTCAGGGTCGTCCACGTGTTGCTGCCGGCGAGGGTCCATTCGGCCTTGGTGATGACCAGGTTGGACGCGAAGGAGGGCGTGTCCAGGATCGGGCCGTAGGTGCCGGCCGTCACGCTGGTGTTGGTGGCCTTGACGTCATAGACGACCGTGGAGTCGCCATTGGCCGCCACCGGCGAGACGGTGTTGACCGTCTTGGTGATGTTGATGGCCGGCTTGGGGGTGTTGACGAAGGTGCAGGTGATGTTGTCGTTCAGCTTCGGTGTCAGGCTGAAGCTGGTCGTCGTCCCCGACGTGACGGTGGTGCCGCCAGCGGTCGCATTCGTGCACGAGTAGCTGGAGACGTAGGCCGAGCCGTTCGCCGACATGGTGTCGGACAGCGTCAGCGTCGGATAGGTGGTACCCGAAGTTGGCTGGACGATGACGGTGCTGGTCGTGGCCGTCGTCTCCGTGCCCACCGTGGATCCGGTGGTGGTCCCCACGGTCCCGAGCGTGGTGGTGCCGTTCTTGATGGCCACCGTCGCCTGGTCGGTGGACGTGGTGCGGATGAGCTTCTTGACCAATGTGATCCGCGGCTTGGGCGTGTTGGTGTAGGTGCAGGTGATGTTGTCGT
>DGKN01000154.1:0-230 GCA_002387005.1 Propionibacteriaceae bacterium UBA4569 | reverse complement strand
GATCCGCGGCTTGGGCGTGTTCGTCAACGTGCAGGTGATGATCTGGCCCAGCGCAACGGTGGTGGTGCCCTTCAGCGACGTCGTGGCGGAGTCGCTGCCACCGCTGAAGGCGGGAGCGGTGGTCGTCGTGCCGGACGCGTCGGTACAGGTCCAGGTCTTGGCGTAGTTCGTGAGGTTGGTCGTGCCGGTGGCGGTCTCACTGAAGGAGTAGTTGCAGGCCAGAACGGCCT
>DGKN01000218.1:1511-4117 GCA_002387005.1 Propionibacteriaceae bacterium UBA4569 | reverse complement strand
GGGGTCGACGAAGACGCAGGTGGCCGGCCCTGCCCCGGCCAGCAGCTCGGGGGCCAATTCGACGGCATCTCCGTGCAGCACCGTGGCACCGGGCAGGTTGGCGCGAGCATGTTCCGCGGTGGTCTGGTCCAGCTCGACGGCGACGACCTCGAGCCCGGCATCGAGGCATGCCATCGAGTCGGCGCCGATCCCGCAGCCGAGGTCGACGACCCGGGTGGTCCCGGCGGCGACCAGTCGTCGCGCCCGCCAGTCGGCCACCTCGGGACGGGTGGCCTGTTCCAGCCCGTGTGGGGTGAAGAAGAGCTCGTCCGCTCCCTCACCGAACTTGGCGCGTGCCTTGCGTCGCAGCACCGCCTGCCCCAGGGCCTCCGCGGCCAGGTTGGCGTCGAAATGCTTGCGCAAGCGGGTCGCCGCAGCCAGTGACGATGGGTCCGGCTCGGCCATCGCAGCGGCCAGCGCAGCCCGACCCCGCTCGGTGTGCAGGCTCACAGGGTGCTCACCGACCAGCCCTGCGGCACCCCGTCCCGATAGGGCAGCACGCCATGGAACTGGGCGATGGACTCGTCGAAGACCAGCGGCAGGAAGTGCCGGTCGCCCTCCCACATGGGCAGTCGGCTCAGGGCATCGATGCGCTCCCAGGCCAAGGGACCCTCGTCGTTGGCCTGGGGCACTTCGCCGGTGAACTCGTCCACCACGAAGACGAAGCCGAAATGGTCCTCACCGTTGCGGCCGAATCCGGGCCAGCTGACGGTCCCCCGCAACCGCAGGCAGACGGCTTCGATCGAGGCCTCCTCGAGCAGCTCGCGGCGGATGCAGGCGACGACGTCCTCGTCGGCTTCGAGCTTGCCGCCCAGGCCGTTGTACTTGCCGAGCTGGTCGTCTCCGGGCCTGGCGGTGCGGTGCACCATCAACACGCGCTCGCCATCGTGGTGCCGGACGAAGGCGAGGGTTGTCAGGACGGGGGTCAGCGCCATGACCGGGAGCCTACCGAGTTGACACGAAACGACTAGTTGACGCCACCTACTAGTCAGCCGTACCGTCTAGCCATGGATGAGCAGTGGCCCACCGAATGGCTCCGCGGGGTGCTGGAGCTGGCGGTGCTGCGCGCCCTGCTCGAGGGACCCACCTACGGCTATGCGCTGGGTGTGCGGTTGACCACCGAAGGCCTGGGGACGGTCAAGGGCGGCACCTTGTACCCCCTGTTGACCCGGCTGGAGGACAACGGCCTGCTCACCACCCAGTGGCGCGCGGGAGAGGGCGGCCCGGGTCGAAAGTACTTCGAGATCACCGATGCCGGGCGCGAGCGATTCGCGCGCGACCGCATGCGGTGGGACCAGTTCACCCGCGCCACCCACCACTTCATCTGCGCCGAGGAGGACGCATGAACACGACACAACCGGAATTCCTGCCCGCCGGCTCATGGTACGAACGCCTCGTCAGTGAGCTACAGGCCCGAGGCGCCGACTCCCGCGAGCTCTCCGACGCGGTCGCGACAGTCCACACCCACTGCCTGGAGGCCGATGTCCAACCCCAGGAGGCCTTCGGGGACGCCCGCGACTATGCCCGGCAGCTGCGTCCACGCGCCACCATCTCGCGCGACACCATCGTGCAGCAAGCCTCTCAGTGGGGGTTCCTGACCGCCGCATTCACCCTCCCCGGCGTCATCCCCGCCCTGTTGGGGCGCCGGTTCACCATGACCTGGGAGGTGACGTGGGTGAGCTTCGTGGTGCTGGGCACATTGCTGGTGATGGCGGGCCTGCGCACCGTGATGGACGACAACCCGGCCCGCCTGATCACCCTCGTGCTTGCCCTGTCGGCCTTCGCCCTGGTGCCACAGCTGGTGAACCTGTCCATCCTGATGCCCCAGTGGTTCGCCACGGCCATGGCCGCGACCGCGCTGGCCACCCTCGCAGCCGCCTGGTGGTTCCAGACCCGCCACCGGGTGATCGACCCCTCCACGGGCCGCCCGTTCACCGTGGGCCGCAACACCTCAGCCTGGCTGTTCCCGGTGGCGGGTGTCGTGCTGGCCATCTGGGTGCTCGCCATGCCCCTCACCCACTGACCCCACCACCAGCCAGTCACCCCTCAGGAGACAAGCGATGACCTCGACACCCCCCAGCGCGTCCGGCTGGGACCGTGACCACCTGGACGACTACGACTGGCGGCGCATCTTCACCCAGGAGATGGGCTACCGCGGTGCGACAGGCCAGCAGATCGGCGACGCCCTCGCCGTGGTCGAGTCGCACTGTCGCGAGTCGGGCGAAGGTACCCAGCAGGCCTTCGGTGATCCGACGAGCTATGCGGCAAGTCTGCAGGGACCGCAACGTCTGGCGCGCGCATTCGTGGTCTCGGTTGTGCCCATCACCGCAGCCGGTCTCGCCATGGCCCTGCTGGTCTTCCTGCCCTGGCCCGGGTGGAGCCAGTCGGTGGACGTCACCTGGGGGCACCTCGCCAGGTTGCTTGCCTTCGCGGCGTTTGCACTGGGGGTGACGGTGGCCTATGCCAGGTCCCACGGCCGCCAGCCCCGCCAGGGCGCCGCGTTCCTGGTGGTGATGGCATCGTGGTGGCTGGCCGACGCCGCCCTGCGCGACTGGACCGCAATGGCC
>DGKN01000218.1:0-1461 GCA_002387005.1 Propionibacteriaceae bacterium UBA4569 | reverse complement strand
GCCCGCTACATTGGTCTTATCAGAATCCGCGGTGACCGGCAGAGCAGGGCCGAAGACCGCAGTCGGCTCGTGCTCACCTGTTCGGCAGTGCTCGCGACCATCGTCACCTGGGTGTGGTTCTCGTCGTACATGGTGGCTTCGGGACGCTGGCACCAGTCGCGTCCGGTGGAGCAGAGCCCCGCAGCCCACGCCCACCTGTTCGGCTACGTGGCTGCGTCCCTGTGGCCCTCACTGCCCTGATCGGGCTCGTGGCGGTCATCCGAGGCCCACGTCGGGCCTGCTAACTGACCAGGATGGTGGAGACCGGAAGCCCGGAGTTGGCACCGATGTCGAGGCTGGAGGGCCTGCCGCCGGCCTTGACGACCTCGCTGGCCAGCACGGCGATCATCGCGCCATTGTCGGTGCACAGGCCCGGACGCGGGCGACGCAGCTCGACACCAGCGGCGGCCATCCGCTCCTCCAGCAAGCCGCGCAGGCGGGAGTTCGCCGCCACGCCACCGCCGATCAGGAAGTGCTCGAGCCCGTACTCAGTCGCCATGTCGACGGCCTTGGCGGTCAGCACGTCACAGACCGCCTCCTGGAAGCTGGCGGCGACGTCGTTGATCGGGACGTCGAGCCCGTCGCGCTCGCGGGTCTCGACCCAGCGGGAGACGGCGGTCTTGAGGCCCGAGAAGGAGTAGTCGAAGCGGTGCTTGTCCAGATCGTGCCTGGCCGTCAGGCCGCGCGGGAAGCGGATCGCGGTCGGGTCGCCCTGCTGGGCGGCCTTGTCGATCACGGGTCCGCCCGGGTAGGGCAGGCCGAGCACGCGCGCGACCTTGTCGTAGGCCTCGCCGGCTGCGTCGTCGATGGTGGAGCCCACCTGGACGATGTCGGTGGCGATGTCATTGACCACCAAGAGCTCGGTGTGTCCGCCGGAGACCAGCAGCGCGCCGGCCGGGGTGGGCAGCGGGCCGTGGTCCAGCAGGTCGACCGCGACGTGCCCGGCGAGGTGGTTGACGCCGTAGAGCGGCTTGTTCAGGTAGGTGGCCAGGGCCTTGGCGGAGGAGAGTCCGACGACCAGGGCGCCCATCAGACCCGGACCGGCGGTGACGGCGATGCCGTCCAGCTCGGACAGGTCGATGTCGGCGGCGGCCACGGCGCGTTCCAGCGCGGGCACCATCGCCTCCAGGTGCGCCCGCGAGGCAACCTCGGGAACGACGCCGCCGAAGCGGACGTGCTGTTCGACCGAGCTGGCGACCTCATTGGCCAGCAGCTCGTTGCCGCGCACGATGCCGACACCGGTCTCGTCGCAGGAGCTCTCGATCCCCAGGATCAGGGGTTCACCCATTGCTCACACCTCCAGCACATCGGGCGTCAGGGACGCCTGCATCACGACCGCGTCCGCTCCCGCGCCGTAGTAGTCCCGGCGGTGGGAGATCGCGGTGAATCCGAACTTCTCGTACAGGGCGATGGCGCCCTGGT
>DGKN01000190.1 GCA_002387005.1 Propionibacteriaceae bacterium UBA4569 | reverse complement strand
CAGCCGGCCTCGTGGCCCGAGGTCTGCGCCCGGGCGGTGTTGCTGGACGGCTTGCTCTCCGACGCCATCGCAAAGCTCCAGCTGGACGACGACGTCCGCTCGTTGTTGGGCGCCGACCAGGGTCCGGATGCGCGTTCCTTGTTGTCAGAGGCTCTGGACGCCGACCCGAGCTCGCGCGGATCGGTGTCGCTCTACGGGCGTCGGCTGCTGGGGGAGCTGCTCAGCCAGGTGCAGCGCGTCGCGGCGGCCAATCCGGGGCTGGCCTCCCTGCTGACCGGCAAGCCGGAAGGTGAGGACGTCGAGGCCGTTATACAGATGATGGCCGAGCTCGCCACCGCGCATGCGCACCGGATGGCCGAGCTCGGCCTGTGACCTGCTGGGTTCATTGACGGAGCCGTCAGGCCTCAGAAACCGAAGCCCACCTGGCGGGTGTTCTGCTTGCCCAGGTCGACGTAGCCGATCTGGTTGGACGGCACGAGCACCGTGCGCCCCTTGGTGTCGGTGAGGCTCAGCAGTTCGCCGTTGGTGAGCGCGTCGCGGAGACGCTGCTCCACCACCTCCGGGCTCTCGTCGGACTCGAGGCTGACCTCGCGGGGAATGTTGTTGATACCGATCTTGATCTCCACGGGGCCAAAGCTACCCGGCCGTGGAGCAGCAGCGGTCATTCAGTCGTTCGCGCGCCGCAGAACGAGCCGGCTCCAGGAGCCGACGTACAACTCGTCCCCGTCGCCCATCAGTTCCTCGCGCTCCAGCTGGTGTCCTGGAGCCTGCTCGGACGCGCGGCGCAGGATGGTGCCGTTGGCGCTCGACAGGTCGCGGACCCACCAGCCGTCCCCGTACCAGGCGAGCTCCGCCTGGCGACGACTGACCCCCGCGTCAAGACCGAGGTCCACCTGCGGTGCCGTCGTGGCGTGTCGGGAGGCGCGACCCACCAGGCAGCGTTGTCCGTCCAGTTCCACGCGCTGGGCGCTGCGGTCGTCGGGGATCTCCAACAGCGCGCCCTGGGCCTCGTGCCAGTCGGTGTCGACCTGCACCTCCAGGTACCAGCGCGCCTCAGGCACGGCTCTCCTGCGATGGCGACAGGACGTCGACGCGGGCCAACGCCACCGCGATGTTGTCCCGTCCGCCCTGCTCGTTGGCCCAGGCCAGCAGGTTCTCCACGGTGCCGGCCGGCTCGGCGGTGAGGTTCGCGTGCAACACGTCGGCCAGGTCGCCCGGCTCGGAGGCGTAGTTCCACAAGCCGTCCGAGCAGACCAGCAACCAGCCAGGCGAGGTGGGCTTGAAGGTCTCCTGGCGGGGGGCGATGTCATTCGCCCCCGGCCCTAGCCAGCGGGTGATCGCGTGCGAGTGGATGCCCTTCTCAGCGTCCTCGCGGCTCATCCCCAGCTCGACCGCCACCTGCGCCATCGAGTCGTCCGTGGTCAGACGGAGGTTGGCGCCGTCGCTCCCGAACCAGTAGGCGCGGCAGTCGCCGACATTGCCCACGATGACCTTCGAGTGGTTCCACACTGCGGCTATCAGGGTGCAGGAACCCGGCTCGGGACCGGGTGAGGGGGCTTGCAGCGCGGCCTCGTTGGCCAGTTCGAAGGCGGAGGTCAGCGCCACCGTGAGGGCGTCGTCGCCGGGTTCGCTGGCGAGGGTCTCCACCAGCCGGGCGGAGGCCGCGCGGGTGGCCGCCAGGGCCGCCTGCTCGGCACCCAGGGAGGTGGACACGCCGTCGCTGACCACCAGCACGGCCACCTGGCCGTCGGCGGTGTCGCGGCCCGCGATGCTCAGGGCGTCCTGGTTGGTCTCGTGGCGCAGGCCCTTGTCGCTGCCTCCGGCCAGCCAGGGCAGCGGTTGCATGACGTAGTGGTCACGGGCGCCGGCCTCACTGGGCAGCTGCGTGTCGGACTGCTGCCTCAGGTCGCGCGTGGGCTCGTCCGATTCGCTCATGGGTGTGATCTCACCACGTCAGGTTCACGTGCCTCAAGCCGGGGGCTGCGGCAACTCGCCCGCGGTGGCCGGGTCGAGCAGGTCCGCCCAGGGGTCTGCGTCGGCTTCCAGCCGGGCCAAGACGGTGGCGGAGTCGAACCGCAGGGCGTCCGGCGCGTCCACCGCGGCGACCTCCTCCCAGGTCAACGGTGTCGACACCGAGGCGAAGTCCTTGCCCCGCAACGACCACGGCGCGATCGTGTTGCGGTCGGCACGGTTCTGCAGCGCGTCGACGTAGATCCGTCCGGCGCGCGCGTCCTTGGCCATGGTCGTGACGAAGCGGTCCGGGTGCTGCGTCGCGACCCGCTTGCCGAGGTCGGAGACATAGGCCAGCACGTCACGCCAACGCGCGGGATGGATGGGTGCGAACAGCTGCAGTCCCTTGGACCCGGAGGTCTTGACGAAGGGGATCAACCCGTCCTGGGCCAGCGCGGTGGCGAAGATCATCGCGGCCTGCGCCGACTCGACCATGGTGATGCCGGGGCCGGGATCGAGGTCGACGACCACCCGGTCACAGCGCACCTGCTCGGGGTCCTCGATGCTGATCGGCTCGTCCGATGTGGGACGGTGACCGTCGACGAGGCAGTCCTGGGCGCGCCACTGCGGGGTGTGCAGTTCCAACGCGGCCAGGTTGGAGAACCAGACCAGGCTGGCCGGGGAGTCGGCGACGACATAGCTGATGGTCGAGTCCGAGGCGAGCACCTTCTGGGTGGCGACCCACTCGGGGGCGCCAGCCGGGATGTTCTTCTCGTAGAAGGAGGCCTGAGCGGTGCCATTGGGGAAACGCAACCGGGTGATGCAACGTCCCTGGAGATGGGGCAGCATGNNCGCTGGGGAACAGCACCTTGTCGAGGTTCGTCAGGGTGAGCGGACGTCCGTCCACCTCGGTGCGCAGCTCGCTTTCGGGCATGCCGCGATCGTAACCGGACCAACCCATTCGAACCCTCGTCCGCCGGGCCGGGGTGCCGGTGCAGGAAACTGTCGGTGGGCTCTGGTTGCATGGCATCCGTGACACAGACCCGCTACATCCTCGGTCCCACCGCCAGCGAACAGGTGGCGCTTCCGGTGCTGGACGATGCCCAGGCCAGCGTGGTCCAGCACCGGGGCGGCCCGCTGCTGGTGGTGGGTGGTCCGGGGACGGGCAAGACGACGGTGCTGGTGGAGTCCGTGGCCGGCCGCGTGGGCGCGGACGGCGAT
>DGKN01000240.1 GCA_002387005.1 Propionibacteriaceae bacterium UBA4569 | reverse complement strand
GTGTTTCTCCTCGTGTGGTGGCCTCGGTGGGCCTGTGGTGGGTGAGCTCGACGGATCAGTCCGGAGCACCTCTTTGGGGGCTCCCACCGCTAGCTCTTCGTCAACGACCCGTTGTCGTTATATCGAAATAGTATCTCCATGGAGACCGCAGGTGCAAACCCACCAGTCGCCGGGCAGTTGGGTGGAATGAGAGACGGCCGCCGATGAGAGGCTCTGACACAATCACCACCCATGGAGCATCTGGTTCTCGGGATCGTCGCCTTCTTGGCGGTCGTACTGGCCGTCACCACGCTGTGTCGCCGGTTCGAGCTGAACGAGTCACTGGTCCTGATGCTCGTCGGCATCGTCGGCAGCTTCCTGCCGTTCGTCCACCCACCCAACCTTTCGCCGGAGCTGATCCTGGTGGGGGCGCTGCCGCCACTGCTGTACGCGTCCGCCATCAACACCTCACTGGTCGACTTCCGCCGCGACGCAAGCACCATCGGCTGGCTCTCGATCGGGCTGGTGATCTTCACCGCGCTGGGGGTGGGTGTGGTCGTGCACGAGATGCTGGACGTGGCGTGGGCGCCTGCCTTCGCCATCGGCGCCGTGGTCGCCCCGCCCGACGCAGTGGCCGCCACCGCGGTCGCCCGCTCGATCGGACTACCGCGCCGCGTGGTCTCCGTGCTCGAGGGAGAGAGCCTGGTCAACGACGCGACAGCCCTGGTGGCCCTGAACACCGCCACCGCCGCCATGGTTGGGTCGGTCTCCTTCGGCGGTGTCGCGGCCGACTTCCTGCGCGCGGTGGCCGTCGCGATCCTGGTCGGTCTGGCGGTGGCGAAGCTGGTCTCGATCGTCTACCGGTATGTCCCGGACGCGACGACGTCCACCGCCCTCAGCCTGATGACACCCTTCCTGGCCTATGTACCCTCCGAGGAACTGCACGGCTCCGGGGTGCTTGCGGTCGTCGTCGCGGGTCTGGTGCTCGGCCACAAGTCCGCGCGAATCCAGACCGGCGAGACCCGGCTGGCGCAGCGGATCAACTGGCGCACCATCTCCTATCTGCTGGAGAACTCGGTCTTCCTGCTGATCGGCCTGCAGGCGCGCAAGATCCTGGAGGATGCAGCCGCCGTCGGTCTTGCGGGCGGACGGGTGCTGGCCGTCTGCGTGGCGACGCTGGTCGCGGTGATGGTGCTGCGCGTGCTGTGGATCTTCGCGACGCGAGTCCTGGTGCACATCGGCCCGCGCGATGCGAGCACGCCCTGGCGCGAGGCGCTGGTCCAGTCCTGGGCCGGGATGCGCGGCGTGGTCACCCTGGCCGCCGCGCTGACCCTGCCGTCCGACACCCCCTATCGTCCGATCCTGATCCTGATCGCGCTGGTGGTCACTGTCGGGACGCTGTTGATCCAGGGGTTGACGCTGCCGGTGCTGGCCCGCCACGCGGGGGTCTACGGCCCGGACCCGCGCGAGGACACCTTGCAGGAGGCCACCGCCTACGCCCACGCCATCACCGCGGGAAGTGCAGCGATGAGGGCCGCCGCCAACCCCGGGGATGAGGAGATCGTCCAGCGGATCGAGTCGCTCACCAACCGCCGCCTCAATGCCATCTGGGAGCGCCTCGGCCGTCCGGAGGACGACGTCGAGACTCCCTCGGAGACCTACCGACGGCTGCGGCAGGTGTCCATCGAGGCCGAGCGCAACAAGCTGCTCAAGCTGCGCGACAGCGGCCACACCGAGGCCGAGGTGCTGTCCGGGTTGCTGATGGGGCTGGACGTGGAGGAGGCCTCCCTGCAGCCCTACACGCGCGTCAACGAGGAGGTGCGCTCGGCGCCACTGCGTCCACAACTACCGAACTCACCGTGCGAGCACCTGGCCGAATCGCCTTTCCAGGTCGCACCCACCAGCCTGGACTGCCCCGAGTGCACGGCCGAGGGCACCCAGCCGGTCCACCTGCGCATGTGCCTGGCCTGCGGCCACGTGGGCTGTTGTGACTCCTCGGTCGGCATGCACGCGACGCGTCACTTCGAGCAGACCGGCCACCCGACCATGCGCTCGATCGAGCCCGGCGAGTCCTGGCGTTGGTGCTACCTGGACGGCTTGTTGGACGGCGGCGCCTAGACCGGCTGCACCCCGGGCAGCGATGGCAACCTCCACTGGTCTCCCAGCCAGCGATCGAAACTGCCTGGGACGAAGCGGCTCACCCCACCACCGGGGTAGGGGGAGAACTCGCCGAACCAGACCTGCCCGTCCGCGACGTAGAAGTCGACCCGGACGAAGTCCCAGCCGGCGCCGAGTTCGGCGGCGAGCGCGTACATCTCGTCCAACAGTTCCGGACGCTCGATCTGCGGCTTGGACGGGAGATAGGTGGACGCCACGTCCAACCGCGTGAAGCGCTCGTCGAAGTAGGTGCAGCGGTGGTCGGTGAAGCGGTCGGTGTGGATCTCCAACAGCTTCACCCGGCCGTCGAAGACGCAGAACTTGTAGTCGGGAAGGTCGGCGTCGAAGGGGATCTTCTCCTCCAGCAGCATCACGTGCTGCGCGGCCGAATAACCCCACTCCCCCAGCCGCTCGTGCTGTTCACCGGTGAGCCAGCCGACGGTCTTCTCCCGCAGCTCTTCGCGGCTGGCGGGCAGGAAGACCACGTCACCACTGCCGTCGTTCGGCTTCAGGATCGCCTCGCGGGCCAGCAGTTCGTCCGGGATCTGCTCGACATCAGTCCCCACCCACCACGTCTCCGGAATCCGCAGCCGAGCCGCATCCGAAACCTTCGCGCGGGCCATCTCCTTCATCGCCAACTTGTCGCAGGTCGCGACCAGTTCGGGGCGACGGTCGTTGATGATGCGCCAGTTGACCTTCTCGGAGAAGGTCTTCGGGTGGGTGAAGTTACCCGGACGCCCCATGGCGGCCGTGAACAGGTATTGCCGGCGCCAGTACAGCGGCAGGCTGCCAGCAATGCGGCGGTGCAGGGGACGAAGCCCGTCACGCAGGTGCCGGGTCAGGCTGGTGCTGAGATCCACCCACCCCTGACGGGCTGGCGCGTCCGACCCCCGCCGCNNCTGCGGAGCGCTTGAACATGATTGGTCCCCTGTCCCGGTGGCCCCCGCCACCGGAAGGTCACACTATCCACCGGAGCTGGCAGGCATTCTCAGTTTTCGCCCCATCCACAGCACTGCTTGGGCATGCCCGGCACGAGGACCAGGAAGAAAGCAGCCACCTCGAGCAACTGACGGCCCATGAGCGAGAACCAGCAGCACCTCACAACCGCCCAGGGAAACCTCACCAGCGCGTGAACTCCCGGCGAAAAGTCCGTCCCCGGTGCCCGGTCCATCGAGCACTGCCACCAGAATGGAGCTCATGACCCAGCAGCAGACGCCCGCGCCCGCGAAGATGAAGATCGGCATCCTGACCAGCGGTGGTGATGCGCAGGGCATGAATGCGGCGGTGCGTTCGGTCGTCCGCACGGCCCTGACGTTGGGCGCCGAGCCCTATGCGATCTACGAGGGATACCAGGGCATGATCGACGGCGGCGACGGCATCAAGCAGTTCGGCTGGGACGATGTCGGCTCGATCCTGCACCGCGGCGGGACGATCATCGGCACCTTCCGCTCCAAGGAATTCCGGGAGCGTGAAGGACGGCTGAAGGCTGCTGCGAACCTCGTCGAGCACGGCATCGACCGGCTGGTCGTGATCGGCGGCGACGG
>DGKN01000241.1:146-2975 GCA_002387005.1 Propionibacteriaceae bacterium UBA4569 | reverse complement strand
ACCGGGGTTGCGCACCAGCAGCAGCCTCAGGAAGCCGCCCAGGTAGGTCGGCGGGTCCGTGGGGTCCAGACGGGTCACGGCGAGGTGTTTGGTCCACTGGTCCAGGGCCAGACCGAGAGCGGCCACCAGACCCATCGTGGGCAACGCACGTCCGGCAGCCGCGCCGGTCAGCGCCGTTCCGCGCGCTGCTTGCACGTCACGCACATGGTCGCCCGCGGAAAGGCCTGCAGCCGTGCCTTGCCTATCGCCTCTCCGCAGCGCTCGCACAGGCCGTACTGTCCCGTGTCGAAGAGGTCCAGCGCCAGCCGTGCCTGCTCCAACATCTCGCGCTGGTTGGCGGCCAGCGACATCTCCTGGTCACGCTCGAAGTTGGAAGAACCCACGTCGGCGGGGTCCAGCCCGGCGCCGTCACGGCCCTCACGCATCAGGTCGACGAGTTCGGCCTGGTGCACCGCGATCGCCTTCTGCAAGCGGTCGACCTCGTCCACAAGTTCGGCGCGCACCTCCTCGATCTCTTCGGCCGTCCAGGGCTCTTCGCCCTCACGAACGGGGAGCGTGACGGTCGAGGCGGCAGCGCCGCCCGGCTTCGTGGCCATGTGTCGTCCTTCCGGTCTGCGGTGCACCCTTGGCCCGCGGAGGAGTTCTGGTCTGAGCGATGAGGGTACACCTCTTGTCAACGACGGGGAGCCAGCTCACCGCACGGCCGATGATTCCCCCCTCTGACACTGACCAGCCCCCGCCCTGCCGGTGGCAGAGCGGGGGCTGGATGCGTCCGTCCGGCCATCAGGCCATCAGGGATGGATCAGTTGTTGCCCTCGGCGAGCAAGGCGTCCAGACGGGGGGTCTGGGAGGCGATGGCCGGTCGCTCCTCCCCGAGCAGCACGGGCGTGCCCTCGGGCTCGAAGGTCGAGTTCTCCAGGTGCGCGATCTGACCGCGCAGGTGCTCGGTGAGCGTGGAACGGTAGCTGCCCTCGTAGGCGCGCAGCGCGTCCACCTTGCCGACGAGTGCATCACGCTCGGACTCCAGCGCGCTGAACAACTCGGACCGACGGGCCTCGGCGTCCGCGTGCACCCGCTCGGAGTTGGCGGCCGCCTCCGAGGTGAGCTGGTCTGCATGGGCCTTTGCCTCGTTGGCCAACTGGTCGGCATTGACACGAGCCTCGGACTGGATCCGCTCGGCGCGGGTCTGGGCGTCGACGGTGAGCTCGTGGGCGCGGCGCTCCGCCTCGCTGACGGCCTGCTGGGCGCGGGCGTCGGCTTCGGCCACCTTGCGCTGGGCCTCTGCCTCGGCCTCGGAGAGCACGGTCTCCGCTTGCTCGGTGTGCAGCTGGACCATCCGGACGACCGCGGGGCTGGCCTGCGCGGAGGTGGTCACGACGATCTTCTCCACACGTCCGGCACCCTCGCCGTCGACCACCGTGAGCGGGGTGGCCTGACGGGCGGCATCCAGCTCGCCACGCACCTGGGAGGCCTCGGCGCGTGCCTGCTCGGCCTCGTTGCGAGCCGACTCCAGTTCGCTGCGCAGGCTGGCATTCTCCTCGCGGAGGCGCTGGAGCTCNNGAATCGTTCGAGACGGAATCGTTCAAGACCGAGCCGCTTGGGTTGAGGGCCGGGCCGGCATTGCCGGACTGGGCGCGCAGCGCCTCGATCTCTGCCTGGAGACGGGCATTCTCGTCGGCCAGCGCGGAGGTGTTCGTGGTGTCACCAACGGTCTCGCGGTCGCTGCCGAGCGCATCAAGCTGGGCCCGGAGGCGCTCATTCTCCTCCGACATCTGCACGAGGGTCAGGTCGACGGCATCGACGAAGTCGTCCACCTCTGTGGCCCGGTATCCCTCTCCCTGTCGCTTGGCGATCGGGAAGCGGACGTTCTTCACGTCCTCAAGGGTCAACGTCATCTCAGTACTCCCAGTTGTGTGCGTCCCAGCGGAACGTCAGGTGTCGGACCAACAGCCGGACCAGATGGGCGCACGGGGCGCCGTCGCGCCGACTACCCGTCAGGCTACTGCACCCCAACCCGGCACGAAGGAAGACCTCCACCCAACGAATCAGCTCTGGTTGAAGAAGCCGCCAGCGGCAATGCGCTCCTTGTCCTCCGCGGTGACGTTCACGTTCTGCGGGGACAGCAGGAAGACCTTGGAGGTGACGCGCTCGATGGTGCCGCGCAAGCCGAAGATCAGGCCGGCGGCGAAATCGACGAGACGCTTGGCGTCCGCCTCCTCCATGTCCGAGAGGTTCATGATCACCGGCACGCTGTCACGAAAGTGCTCGCCGATCGTGCGGGCCTCGTTGTAGGTGCGCGGGTGGACGGTGATGATCCGCGTCAGGTCGGCAGTGCGCTGCACGGGTTCCTCCTTCTTCTGATGGGAAGAAACGGCAGACACCGGTGCTGCTGGACGACGGTCCGGCAGCTGGGTGATGGTGGACGGCTCGTACTCGACCTCGTCCTCATAGACAGCCTGCGTCAGCTCGCCGTCGGCCTCCTCGTAGTCGTAGCGGGCCTCCTCGACCACGCCCAGCCACTTCCCGGCCCTGCGGAACACGCTCTCGCTCATCAACCCCTCCTCGAACAGTCGCTGTCGAGGCTACCCGACGGTGCGCCCGGCTCACGCTCACCCGGTGGCCGACACGCGCGGGAATCCGAAGCAGACGCGAATTCCTGGACCCCTCAGGGCTGGAGCCACACCAGGCCAGCAAGACGCCCCGCGGCTGCACCATCGCGGCGATGGGAGTGCAGGCTGGCAGTGGTGAGGGTGCAGGGGTCGACCCGTTCGACGCGTGCCCCCAGCCGCACCAGCTCAGCCTCGCAGCCGGCGCCGAGATCGAGCGCCG
>DGKN01000241.1:0-131 GCA_002387005.1 Propionibacteriaceae bacterium UBA4569 | reverse complement strand
CAGGAACCACAGACGTGGGGGCCGATCCAAGCGGTGATGTCGGCGGCGCCGAGCGCCCGCATTGCCCCGACCGTGTTGGCCAACACCCCGGTGGCGAAGCCGACCCGTCCGGCATGCGCCGCGCCGACCAC
>DGKN01000114.1 GCA_002387005.1 Propionibacteriaceae bacterium UBA4569 | reverse complement strand
CCGCACGGTGGCTGTGACGTGGCCGTTGGCCCAGGTCTGCTCGACCTCGTCGACCAGCAAGCGCTGGCCGTCGAAGATCCAAGGCTCGTCGAAACCCACCCGCAGGGCGCGGACGAAGGCCCGCTCACCCGCGACGGCGAGGTCAAGGGTCCCGTCCTCGCGCACCGCGACGGTGGTGCCGGACCAGTCGATCACCGTTGGCATGACGGGCACCAGTAGAGGTTGCGGCCCTCGAGCAGGCGGGTGGCGATCTCGGTTCCGCAGACGTGGCAGGGCATCCCGGCGCGGCGGTAACCGTAGACCTCCCCGCCGTGGCGGTCGACGCGCGGCGAGCGGCCCATCTGTTCGGGGGTGTGGTCGAACTCCACGGTGTCGATGCGCCCGTCCACGACGCCCAGGCGCATCAGCTCCACCAGGTCGGCCCAGATCATGTCCCACAACGCGCGGTCGATCGTTCGGCCGGGCGCATCGGGCGAGACCCGGTGCCGGAACAGGACCTCGGCGCGATAGATGTTGCCCACCCCGGCGGCGATCCTCTGGTCCATCAGCAGCGCCGCGATGGAGCGGTTGGACGCATGCACCCGCCTCCACGCGACCTCGGGGTCGGCGTCGGGACGGATGGGGTCGGGGCCAAGCTTCGCCAACTGGGCGGCCTGCTCGCCGACGCTCACCAGCCGGCAGGTCTGCGGTCCGTGCAGATCTGCGGTGGTATCACCGTCGGTGATCCGCAACCGGACCGCGCCGCGGGGCGCAGCGAAGGGTTCGAACCAGAGCTTGCCGATCAGGCCCAGGTGGATGTGGATGATGTGCTCGGGCTGCTCGGTCTCGAAGGTGATGAACAGGTGCTTGCCCCAGGCCTCGGCGCCGGCCAGGACGCGTCCGTCCAGCAGGGCGGCCGATTCGGCGAAGCGTCCCTGCGGGGAACTGACCTGCACCGGACGTCCCGCGAAGTGCTCGTTGGTCACGATCGCGAGCCGGTGGATCACATGGCCTTCAGGCACGGGCATCGCTCCTGGGTTCTTCCCTCGACAGGCTCGGGGATCGTTGGGTTGTGCTTGTCAGTCTAGGATTCGAGCCATGAACGAGCGCCCCCACCACGACCGCCCCCGGGAGTTCGGACGTGACGGCGTCAGCGGTCTGGTGAACACCGACCGGGCGCTGCGGGCTCGTGAGGTCTCCAAGCCCACCCCGGACGACCACCAGGCTGCCGAGCGGGTGCTGGAGTCATTGTTGGCCCGGGTCCAAGGGCGCCGTCGGTGACGACCGCGGCCCGTCGACCCAAGACCCCCAACCGCCTCAGTGGCGGTGCAGTTCCTCGTAGGCGCTCATCTTGTCGATGCGGCGTTGGTGGCGCTCGTCGCCGCTGAAGGGCGTGGCCAGGAAGGTGTTCACGATGTCGAGGCCCTGCTCGGGGGTGACGAAACGCCCGCCCAGGCTGACGACATTCGCGTCGTTGTGCTGGCGGCCGAGTTCGGCGATCTCGTTGGAGTAGGCCAGGATCGCACGGCAGCCCTTCACGCGGTTGGCGGCGAGCTGCTCGCCATTGCCCGAGCCGCCCAGCACGATGCCCAGCGATCCCGGGTCGGCGACGGTGGCTTCGGCGCACGGGATGCAGGTGTCGGGGTAGTCGTCCAGGGCGTCGTAGGTCTCCGCACCGTGGTCGACGACGTCGTGACCCGCCTTGCGCAGCTCCGCGAGGAGGTACTGCTTCAGCTCAAAAGCGGCATGGTCGGTGGCAATGTGAACGCGCATGACAGCACTTAACCAGATGCAGCCGTCACGGTGCAGCGGCTAGCGTTCGCAGGCATGGACGAGCGTTACACCCACACCACCTTCGACGTCGCCGGCGAGCTGGACGAGCGCGGCCGAGCTTGGATAGCCGCCTCCCGGATCGGTTTCGCACAGGGCACCTCCAGCGAGGAGAACACGCGGCGCTGGTGGGACGGAGCCGCCATCGACGGCCAGCGCTGGCACGCGATCCATCGGGAGCCGGCGTGGCCCGGGTTGGGCCTGGACGAGGTGCCGGTGGCGACCTTCGCCACCATGAACCACGACGTCAACGTCGGCGGCGGACGGATGCTCCCCAGCTGCTTCGTGTTGGACGTGTCGGTCCGCGCGAGTGACCGGCGACAAGGCCTTATGCGCGAGCTGATGGAGTCCGCGCTGCGCAGGGCCGCGAACGAGGGGCTGGCACTCGCGTCGCTGACAGCCACCGAGGCGACGCTGTACGGACGCTTCGGTTTCGGCGTCGCGACCCGGGTGGAGCGGCTGAGCGTTGACCTCGGGACGCGGTTCCAGTTGCAGCACTCCCCCACGTCGCGGGTCGAGCTCGCCGATCCGCGAGCGATCGCGGATGTTGTGGACCGCCTGCACGACGACTTCGCGCGCACCCACCTCGGGGCGCACCAGCGCGTCGCGATGCGAACGTCGTTCCTTTCCGGGGAGTGGGACTGGGGGACGATGGCGCCCAACACCGAGATTCGGGCGGCGGTGGCGATTGGTGATCGTGGGCCTGTGGGTGCGGTGACGTGGAAGGTCAGCGATGGCACGGCGCAGGTGCTGGACCTCGTCGGGGACGAGTTGGCGTTGTGGCAGTACCTCGCAAACCTCGACCTGGTCGAGTCGGGCAGCTACGGCTCGATGCAGGCCGGTTCCGCGCTGCGGGCGGCGTTGGTGGACGAGCGGGTCGTGTCCACCGACTCGACAGCAGACCAGATCTGGCTGCGGCTGTTGGACGTCCCCAAGGCGCTGGTGGCGCGTGGGTGGGACGTCGACGGCACGGTGACCCTGCTGGTCAGTGACCCCTTGGCCATCACGGACGGGTGCTGGCGTGTGGTCGTGTCCGGTGGTGTTGCCGAGGTGGTGGCGGTGGACGAGAGCGAGGCGGAGGTGTCGCTGGGTGTCCGGGAACTGGCGGAGCTGTATCTGGGCACCGGAAATGCGCTCGTGCTCGCCACTGCTGGTCGGATCACAGGTGATGCGGAGGCGGTCCGACGAGTGGCGCAGATGTTCACCACCCAGGAGCCTGCCCAGAACAAGATCGTGTTCTGACGGGTGTGGCCGAAGGGATCCCTCGGCAGGCGTTGTGTTCGCGTGCACCGAGGGAACCCCTCGACAGCTCCAGGAGCGCTACAGGGCCTCGGGGCCTCCGGCGAGCAGCTTGACGAAACCCGCCTCGTCCAGGATTGGGCGACCGAGTTCTTCTGCCTTTGAGGCCTTGGACCCGGCGTTCTCCCCCACCACCACGTAGTCGGTCTTCTTGCTGACGCTGCTGGAGGCCTTGCCGCCGCGCGCGATGATCGCCTCCTTCACCTCGTCCCGGCTGAAGCCCTGCAGGCCACCGGTGACCACCACGGTCAACCCCTCGAGCGTCCGCTCGATCGACTCGTCACGCTCGTCGGCCATCCGGACACCGGCGGCGCGCCAGCGGTCAACGATCTGGGCGTGCCAGTCGACGGCGAACCACTCGACCACTGCCTCGGCGATCACCCGTCCAACGCCCTCGGTGTCGGCCAACTGGTCGACGCTCGCCCCCCGGATCTCGTCCAGCGACCCAAAGCGGGTCGCCAGCGCCCGCGCGGCGGTCGGCCCGACATGTCGGATCGACAGCGCCACCAGCACCCGCCACAATGGCTGTGACTTGGCCTTCTGCAGCTCCGCGAGCAGCTTCTCACCCGTCCGGCTGAGCACCCGTCCGTTGACGATGCCCGGCCAGGGAACCGACTCCGGATCCTTCTTCTCCGCCGCCTTCGCCAGACGCGTGTACAGCGGCACCTTGACCAGGTCGGCCGCCGTGAGGTCGAACAGCGTCGACTCGTCGGCCAGCACCTGGCTCGACAACAGTCCGTCCGCGCCCTGGTAGCCCAGCGCCTCGATGTCGAAGGCCGACCGCGACGCCAGAGCGAACAACCGCTCCCGCAACTGGGAGGGGCAGCTGCGGGCGTTGGGGCAACGAATGTCTTTGTCACCCTCCTTCTCCGGCTTCAGCTCGGTGCCGCACGACGGGCAATGGGTCGGCATCACGAACTCGGTCTCGGAACCATCACGCAGCTCGACGACCGGGCCGAGGATCTCCGGGATCACGTCGCCGGCCTTGCGCAGCACCACCGTGTCACCGATCAGCACGCCCTTGCGCTTCACCTCGTATCCGTTGTGCAGGGTCGCCATAGACACCGTCGAGCCGGCGACCTTGACCGGCTCCATCATCCCGAAGGGGGTGACGCGCCCGGTGCGACCCACGTTGACCTCGATGCTCAGCAGCTTGGTGTTGACCTCTTCGGGCGGGTACTTGTAGGCGATCGCCCAGCGCGGGGCCCGTGAGGTCGAACCCAGCCGCGACTGCTGCGAAAGGTCGTCCACCTTGATGACGATGCCGTCGATCTCGTGCTCGACGTCGTGGCGGTGCTCGGCGTAGTACGTAACGAAGTCGTGCACCTGTTGCGGTGTCTGGACCACCGTGTAGTGNNTAGGCCTCGGACTGGCGGTCGATGTCGAAGCCGCGCCGGGCACCGATGCCGTGCACCAGCATGTTCAACGGACGGGTGGCCGTCACCGAGGGATCCTTCTGGCGCAGCGATCCGGCCGCAGCATTGCGTGGGTTCGCGAACGGCGCCTTGCCTTGCTCCACCAGGGACGCATTCAGGTCTGCGAAGGCCTCGACGGGGAAGAAGACCTCCCCGCGCACCTCAACCAGCTCGGGGACGTCGTCCCCGGACAGGCGGTGCGGGATGGACGAGATCGTGCGGACGTTGTGGGTGATGTCCTCCCCCACCCGCCCGTCGCCGCGGGTGGCGGCGCGCACCAGCGTGCCGTTCTCGTAGGTGAGGTTGACGGCCAGGCCGTCGATCTTCAGCTCACAGAGGTAGTCGGTGACGCTCGCTCCCAGGGTCCGGTCGACGCGGGCCAGCCACTCCCCCAGTTCGTCGGCGCTGAAGACATTGTCGAGGCTGAGCATCCGCTCGGNNACGCGCTGGGTCGGCGAGTCGGGGGTGCGCAACTCCGGGAACTCGTCCTCGAGCCGCTGCAACTCGCGCATCAGCTGGTCGTACTCCGCGTCCGACAGGGTCGGGGAATCGGCGCCGTAGTAGGCCTCCTGGGCGTCGCTGATGCGCTCGGCCAGGTCGTGCCAACGGTGCCGGGCGTCAGTGGTGGCGTCGGGCACGTCGCTGATCTCTGGTTCACTCACGGCGCCCATCCTGCACCAGGCCACCGACAGTTCTTGCGAACCGGCCACGGTTACGACCATGCAACAGTCTGCGGATCAACCGGTCACGATGCTTGCGGTGCGCCCACCTCACCCGCTTGTGTATCCCCAGCTCTTCCCCCGCCACCTCGGCCCCGACTGGAGACACCACACATGCTCGACACAATCGACGGAATCATCTGGGGACCATTCGTCCTCATCCCGCTGCTGCTCGGCACCGGCATCTGGCTGACGGTGCGCCTGGGTGGCGTCCAGTTCACCAAGCTGGCTGCCGCACTGCACCTGGCCTTCGTCCGCCGCAGCGACGGCTCCGAGGAGGAGGGTGACGTCTCCCACTACCAGGCGCTCGCCACCGCCTTGGCCGCCACCGTGGGCGTCGGCAACATCGCCGGCGTCGCCACCGCCATCCACCTCGGTGGCCCCGGCGCCCTGTTCTGGATGTGGGTCAGCGCCATCTTCGGCATGGCTGCCAAGTACTCGGAGGCCTTCATGGGCGTCCGCTTCCGCACCATCGACGCCAATGGTGAGGTCTCCGGCGGCCCGCAGTACTACCTGCACAAGGCCATCCCGAACGGCTTCGGCAAGTTCCTCTCGATCTTCTTCTGCATCGCCGCCATCATCGCCAGCTTCGGCATCGGCAACCTCACCCAGTCGAACTCGGTGGCCGCGGCCATGCACGACACCTTCGGCGTGAACCACTGGGTGGTCGGCGTCGTCCTCGCGCTGATGACGGGCATCGTCCTGCTGCGAGGCCTGAAGTCCATCGCCAACGTGACCAGCGCGATCGTCCCGTTCATGATCGTCTTCTACGTCGTGGCCGGCTTCATCGTCCTGCTGATCAACGTCAAGGGCATCCCCGAGGCGCTGGGTCTCGTCTTCACCGACGCCTTCACCGGTACCGCCGCCGTGGGTGGCTTCGCCGGTGCTGCGATGGCGCAGGCGATCCAGTTCGGCATCGCCCGCGGCATCTTCTCCAACGAGTCGTGCATGGGCTCGGCCGCCATCGTGGCCGCCGCCGCCAAGACCAAGCACCCGGTTCGCCAGGGCCTGGTCTCGATGACTCAGACCTTCATCGACACGATCATCGTCGTCTCCATGTTTGGT
>DGKN01000213.1 GCA_002387005.1 Propionibacteriaceae bacterium UBA4569 | reverse complement strand
GACGGTCTCGCCGGCGTGCACCGTGATGTCGACGCCGTGGAGGATCTGGTGGCCATCCAGCCGAACGTCCAGGCCATGCGTCTCCAGGACGGAGTCCGCCTGACGGGAAGGGGGGGAATCAACAGTGGTCACTGGCAGCCGTTCGCGGTCTTGAGGGCGGTGAGGTTGGCGTTCATGACCTCGAAGTAGTTGGTGCCCGGGGAGTCAGGGGTGATGCCCTCGACGGGGTCGAGGACGGCGGTGCGGAGCTTGAGGTCGCCGGCGATGGACGTGGCGATGTCGGGGGAGACCAGTGTCTCGTAGAAGATCGTCGTGACGCCGTGTTCGGTGGCCAACTTCTGCACCTCGGCGATCCGAGTGGGGGAGGGCTCCTCGTCCGGCGAGAGGCCGCTGATGCCGATCTGGGTCAGCCCGTACTCGTGCGCGAGGTATCCGAAGGCGGCGTGGCTGGTGATGAACTCGGTGCGCTCGCAGGTGGCGAGCCCCGTGCTGAAGTCGGCGTCGAGCCTGCCGAGGCTCGCGGTCAGCGCCGCGAGGTTGCTGGCGTAGTCGGGGGCGTGTTCGGGGTCCACCTCGGCAAGCTTCGCCTCGATCCCGGTGGCGATCTTCACCATGTTCTTGGGGTCCAGCCAGATGTGCGGGTCGGTGCTGCCGTGGTCGTGGTCCGCACCTTCCACCTCGCCCTCATGGTCGTGCTCCTCCTCGGTCGTGGTGAGCAGGGTGGCCAGGCCGGTGGCGTCGACGACCTGTTGCGGAGAGGTCGTCTCGACGGCATCGTCCACGGCGCCCTGGAAATCGGACTGGTAGACGAACAGGTCCGCCTGGCCCACGCTGGCCACCTGCTTGGCGGACAGTTCCAGATCGTGGGGCTCCTGTCCGGGCGTGGTCAGGGAGCTGACGGACGCGTGGTCGCCGGCGATCTGTTCGGTCAGGAAGGCCAGTGGGTAGAAGGAGGCGACGACCTCGAGCCCGCTGCCGGACGCGTCCTGGGCCCCAGAGGAGTTCTGGGAACCCCCGCAGGCGCTGGCGGTGGCCAGCAGGGTGCAGGTCAGGGCGATCGGGGCAAGACGTCGACAAAGCTTCATGGAAACCATTATCAATTAGCAGTGGGCACGACGCAAGCCGGCAGCGCCTAGCATTCGTCCCATGCTCGTCATCAACCGCTTCCGCTCCGAGACGCCCGACGCGACCGGGGTGTTGATCGGGGTCGGGGCGCTTGCCGACGTCTATCGTGCTGCCGCTGGCAACGAGTCCGTTGAACTGGTACAGAACCTTGATGAACCCGAGCTCGTGGCACTGGTCACCCGCTGGACGAATGTCGGCAGCTATCGCCGCGCGCTGTTCGGGTTCGCGGCGCAACAGGCCTTCGTCGGCCTGCTGGCGTGGATGGTTGACGAGCCCTCCGCCTACCTGCACCCCACTGACGTGGGGGAGAACATTCCGCGCTCGAACAACTGACTGGCGCGCTCCCTGCCCTTCCAGCGCGCCGGACGACCCAGCGACCGACCGCTCGCCGTGGCTGGTCTGGCCTCGGTTGGCGGTGGGCTCTCGACCAGCCGATAGGGTTGGGACCAGCGCCGAAGGCCCCGCACGTCTGCGGAACCGGCGCGTCGTCCGGCACCAGCCTGGTGTCCGGAGCCAATGAGGACTTGGAGAAGAACAAGTGGCACCCACCAGCGCGCTCGACAACGTCATCAGCCTGTGCAAGCGGCGTGGCTTCGTCTACCCCTGCGGTGAGATCTATGGCGGCACCCGTGCCGCCTGGGACTACGGACCCCTGGGCGTCGAGCTCAAGGAGAACATCAAGAAGCAGTGGNNAGCAGTGGTGGCGGCACATGGTCACCAGCCGCGACGACGTCGTCGGCCTGGACAGCTCGGTGATCCTGCCGCGCCAGGTGTGGGTGGCCTCGGGCCACGTCGGCGTGTTCACCGACCCCCTGGTCGAGTGCCTGAGCTGCCACAAGCGCTTCCGCTTCGACCACCTCGAGGAGGACTTCGAGGCCAAGAAGGGGCGCCTGCCCGAGGGCAAGGAAGAGATCAACTGCCCCAACTGCGGCAACAAGGGCCAGTGGACCGAGCCCCGTGACTTCAACATGATGCTCAAGACCCACCTGGGCGTCATCGAGGACGAGTCCGGCCTGCACTACCTGCGTCCCGAGACCGCGCAGGGCATCTTCGTGAACTTCAAGCAGGTCGTCCAGACCCAGCGCATGAAGCCCCCCTTCGGCATCGGCCAGACGGGCAAGAGCTTCCGCAACGAGATCACGCCCGGCAACTTCATCTTCCGCACCCGCGAGTTCGAGCAGATGGAGATGGAGTTCTTCGTCCAGCCCGGCACGGATGAGGAGTGGCACCAGTACTGGATCGACGAGCGGACGAACTGGTACACGGGCCTGGGCATCCAGCGCGAGAACCTGCGCCACTATGAGCACCCGAAGGAGAAGCTGTCGCACTACTCGAAGCGCACCGTCGACATCGAGTACAAGTTCGGCTTCGCCGGCAGCGAGTGGGGCGAGCTCGAGGGCATCGCCAACCGCACCGACTTCGACCTCAGGACGCACTCGGAGCACTCGGGCCAGGACCTGTCCTACTTCGACCAGGCCAAGGGTGAGAAGTACATCCCCTACGTCATCGAGCCTGCCGCGGGCCTGACGCGCTCGCTGATGGCCTTCATGGTCGAGGCCTACACCGAGGACGAGGCTCCCAACACCAAGGGTGGCGTTGACAAGCGCACCGTCTTGAAGCTCGACCCACGCCTGTCGCCGGTCAAGGCCGCCGTGCTGCCGCTGTCGCGCAACGAGGACCTTTCCCCGAAGGCGCGTGACCTCGCCAAGCAGCTGCGCCAGAACTGGAATGTCGACTTCGACGACGCCCAGGCCATCGGCAAGCGCTACCGCCGCCAGGACGAGATCGGCACCCCCTTCTGCATCACGGTCGACTTCGACACCCTCGAGGACAATGCCGTGACCATCCGCGAGCGCGACACCATGTCGCAGGAGCGCGTGGCGCTCGACCAGGTNNCACCCATCGGGGTGCCGGCCGTCTGCTGTCTGGAGGTGCTTCAGCGGTGCTGCCTGGCCATCCACTGGAACAGATGCTTGCCGTTGGGCAGCTGGGGGTCATTGTGGGCGACATAGATCCACGACCAGTGCCCGTTGTAGGTGGTGCCGTCCCATACGACGTCGGGGTAGGCGGTCAGGTGGGCATTTCCGATGACGTCGCTCGCGCGCTGACCATTGGACTCGAAGGGAACCACGGGATCATTCTTCGCCTGGACGATCCACGTCGGGGTGCGCCGTGCTGCCAGCAGCTGCGCCTCGGGCAGCAGGTCCGTGTCCCCGAGCTTCAGCGGCGGGCAGATGGGGACCGCCGCCGCGAAGTACTTGGGGTAGCGGGTCTCCAGTGCGAGGGTCTGGTACCCACCATTGGAGGCGCCCACCACGTAGATGCGATCGGCGTCGACGGGGTACTGGGCCACCAGCTCATCCAGCAACGACTTGAGCTTGGCCGCGTAACCCATCGCTGGGTCATTCATCCAGAAGTCCGTCGCCTGCGGGGCCACCACATAGGCTCCGCCGAAGATTCGCTGGGCCTTGGGGGTGCTGAAGCCGAGCGCGCCACGGTTCCCGAGCAGGGGGAGCGCGGAGTCCTGCGCCCCCGACCAGCCACCCTCACCTGCACCGTGGAGCCAGACGATCAGGGGGCGGCGGTTGGACTTCTTGGCCTCGCGCGGGATGAAGAGGCGGTAGTTGAGGCCGCTGTCCGAGGTGCCGGTGGAGTAGTCGTCCACCTCCGGGTCGACCACCGCGCCCTGCGTGAAGGACGAGAAGGTGAGCGGGCGCCCAGCTGCCCGCAAGGGCTGGCGTTGGGTGAGCGTGTATTCGAGGTCGAGCTGGACATTGCGCCCGGCCATCTTGGTGGCGGCATCCGCAGCGTAGGCATAGCCGAGGGTGGACGCCGCTGGCGCGTCCGGGCCGCTGAGGAGCTCGATGACAACGTCGCCGTCGGAATTGAGGGAGACGCCGGTGACGGTCCGGTACTGGTCGTAGGTGCCCAGCACCGCCGAACCGAGTTCCGCAAAGGGGTTCGTGCCCTTTGCCCTCACCTGGAAGGTGTTGACCGACAGGCCCTTCGGGTTGATGCGGTACCTGGTGGTCTCCAACGTGATCGAGGTCACCTGCTGGCCACCGTCGAGCACGGCGGCATTGAGGGTGAACGAGGTGCTGGAGGCGGCGTGGGCGGGCTGCGAAACCGCGCCCAGCGGGAACGCGAGGGTGGCACTGAGCAGGCCCAACAGGGCCGCACGGGACTTCTTCATCGAAATCCTTCTTCACTTGTCAGGGGTGCGTGGGGCAGATGCGCGCTCCACGCTAGAACCGCCTTGGGCCGCCGTCAACGGTGCGGTCACGCGGAATTTCCTCTCGCAGACTCCTTGACTGGTCGAGTATTCGCAAGTTACTTTCTTCGTGAAACAAACATTCCTTCCCCGAGCCCGTCCAATGGAGGACATCGTGACCCTCGCGATCGCGCTGCAGAACGACTCGACCTCGCTGGTGCTGTTCAGCGACGGCTGGCNNCTTGATGCCGACGCCGTCGCCACCCTGCGCGCCGTCGCGCAGCCCCCGGTCGCTGGCAACGGCATCCCCGAGGAGCACGGCCACCGGCTGTCGATCCTGCCCGAACAGTGGGCCTCGTGGACCGGCCACCCCGGCATCAGCGGTTCCCGGCGGGGCGCAGGCTGGGCGCCGCGCTTCGAGCTGCACCGCACCACGCTCGACGGACAGGTCGTCAACGGCTTCGCAGCCGCCGAGCAGGGCACCGTCGTCTTCGAGGCGACCGACCCCGAC
>DGKN01000055.1:3474-3713 GCA_002387005.1 Propionibacteriaceae bacterium UBA4569 | reverse complement strand
GCCGCGGAGCGTCCGAGCGGGCTGCGTGACACCATCCCGATCGGCACCCAGCTGACGATGACGGCCGGGTCCGCCGCGCAGGTGTTGCTGGCCTGGGACGAGCCGGAACGGCTGCAGCGCGGGTTGAGCTCGTCGTCCTTCTCGGCCGTGGCCCTGGCTGGCGTTCGTCGTCTTGGCTGGGCGCAGAGCGTCGGCGAGCGCGAGGCGGGGGTCGCATCGGTGTCGGCCCCGGTCCGCTC
>DGKN01000055.1:0-3356 GCA_002387005.1 Propionibacteriaceae bacterium UBA4569 | reverse complement strand
GCCCCGGTGCCGGGAGACCGGCGCCAGGGGGCACCTCAAACGGGCAAATGCACCAAGACCCGGATCCTGGAGAGGATCCGGGTCTTTGGTACTGGTAGCCCCGACGGGATTCGAACCCGCGCTACTGCCTTGAGAGGGCAGCGTGCTAGGCCGCTACACAACGGGGCCCTAGCGTGCTCTTGCGAGCGAGGAGAGTCTAGCGAAACATGCCCTGACGAGCAATTTGACCCTCAGCAGGGGTACTAGGACTCGAACCTAGACTAACTGAACCAGAATCAGTCGGGCTGCCAATTACCCTATACCCCTTGGTTGGCTGCCCCGAGGGGCAACGACGTGGAACTCTACCCGATCGAGGCCCGTGATTCCAAACCGGGGGTTCGGGTGGCCAGGTTCATGCGTCCGGCAAGCCACCACGCGATGGCGGCGAAGAGCGCGAAGCCGAACAGGTCACTGGCTGCATTGCCCCAGCCGATGACCTGCGTGGTGCGTGCCGTGGCGATGCCGCCGAAGAAGGCCGCCCAGCCGAAGGCGAAGAGATTGTTGGCCACGTGGCAACCGATCCCGGCCTCCAGCCCCCCCGTCCGCAGCACCAGCCAGCCGGCCAGCAGACCGAAGCCCAGCCGGTCCAGGAAGAGCGGCAGGTTCTGCGTCCCGTGCATCAACGCGAAGATCAGCGCGGACGCGACCACCCCCGCCCAGCGGTTGCGGGCAAGCGCCCCGAAGGACTGCAGCAGGAAGCCACGGAAGAAGACCTCCTCGGCGGCGGCCTGGAATGGCGAGGTGAGCAGCACCAGCAGCAGCCAGCCCCAGACATTGGCCTGTGGATCGGGCTGCCAAGGTGTCCCGATCCGTCCGACCAGCAGCACGGCGTTCAGTAGCACCGCCGCGATGACGAAACAGGCCAGCAGGTAGCGCCAGCGCACGCCGGGCTGCACGNNGGCTGCACGCTGGCCAGCCACTTGGGGTGCCGTCCGGCGATCCAGCGGGTCACCAGAATCGCGATCGGGATCAGCAGCGCCAGCGCCAGGTGGCTCGCGAACATGCCGATCGGATGCTCGAAGCGCAGCGCCTCGGCGGTGTAGGAGGCCAGCGTCGACGGACGTCCCACTGCGTACCACCCGAGCGCAATCACCAGCTGGGCGACCAACGGCACGACGACGAAGTAGCCCGCCAGACCCATGAGCGCACCCACCATGGAGCTCGCCGGCTGTGCGTCGGGCCCGGTCGTGACCTGCGCGTAGTCGACGCCAGCGGGCGGGTCGAGCGTGGAGACGGGGGTCAGACTCACTCCGCGTCCTCGTCCTCGTCCTCGTCCTCGTCCACGACAGTGTTGGTCAGGTCGCCGATGCCCTCGACCGTGACGGTGACGCGCTGGCCGGGCTCCATCGAGCCGACGCCGGCCGGGGTGCCGGTGAGGATGACATCGCCGGGCAGCAGGGTGGTGAAGGAGCTGATGTGGCTGACGAGTTCGGCGATGCCGCGCACCATCTGGCCGGTGTTGCCCTGCTGGCGCAGTTCACCGTCGACGGCGGTGGTGATGTCGAGCTTGGCGGCGTCGTCGAGGCTGAGGTGGGTGACGATCCACGGGCCGAGCGGGCAGAAGGAGTCGGCGCCCTTGGCGCGAGACCACTGCCCGTCGGTGGCCTGCAGGTCGCGGGCGGTGACGTCGTTGGCGACGGTGTAGCCAAAGATGACCTCAGCGACACGTTCGGCGGGCACCTGCTTGCAGATGCGTCCGATGACGACCGCCAGCTCACCCTCGTGGTGCAGGTCCTTGCAGGCCGACGGACGCACGATCGGGTCGTAGGGCCCGACCACCGAGGTATTGGGCTTGAGGAAGATCAGCGGCGTGGTGGGCACCTCATTGCCCATCTCTGCGGCGTGCGCGGCGAAGTTGCGACCGACGCCGACGACCTTGGAGCGGGGGATCACGGGCGCCAGCAACCGGACGTCGTCCAGCGCCAGACGTTCCCCGGTGTAGTTGACCGGGCCGGCCAGGGGGTCACCACTGATCGTCGCGATCGTGTCGCGGTTGTCCCCCCCGTCGGCGGCCAGTTCCACGATGCCGAAGCGGGGTTCGGCGCCATCGGGGGCAAATCGAGCGATACGCATGGGGCCCACAGTATCGGCGCCCCCGCACTGGAATACTCGTCGCCATGGCCAAGACCTTTTCCGCAGTCGAGTTGATCCGCACCAAGCGTGACGGTGGTGAGCTGGACGACCATCAGATCCGCTGGCTGATCAACGCCTACACCGACGGGACGGTCGCCGACGAACAGATGTCCGCGATGGCGATGGCCGTCCTCTTCCGCGGCCTGGACGACCGTGAGCTCGCCACCTGGACCCAGTCGATGATCGACACCGGCGACCGGCTGGACTTCTCGTCCCTCTCGCGTCCGACCTCCGACAAGCACTCGACCGGCGGGGTGGGCGACAAGATCACCCTGCCGCTGGCGCCGCTGGTGGCCGCCTGTGGGGTCGCGGTCCCCCAGCTGTCCGGACGGGGATTGGGCCACACCGGCGGCACCCTGGACAAGATGGAGTCGATCCCCGGCTGGCGCGCGATGCTGTCGAACGACGAGATGATGCGCCAGCTCGAGGAGGTCGGCGCGGTGATCTGCGCCGCTGGCGACGGTCTGGCCCGCGCGGACAAGAAGCTCTATGCGCTGCGCGACGTCACCGGCACCGTGGAGGCGATCCCGCTGATCGCCAGTTCCATCATGAGCAAGAAGATCGCCGAGGGCACCGGATCGCTGGTGCTGGACGTCAAGGTGGGCTCGGGTGCCTTCATGAAGAGCCGTGAGGACGCGACCGAACTGGCCCGTCGCATGGTGGCGCTCGGCAAGGCGGCCGACGTGAACACCGTTGCGTTGCTCACCGACATGGACACCCCGCTGGGACTGACCGCCGGCAATGCGCTGGAGGTCACCGAGTCGGTGGAGGTGCTGGCCGGTGGCGGCCCCGCCGACGTCGTCGAGCTGCCCGTGGCCCTGGCTCGCGAGATGCTGCAGGCAGCCGGCTCGGACGTCGACCCCGCCGAGGCCCTGGCCGACGGCCGCGCGATGGACTCCTGGAAGGCGATGGTCCGTGCCCAGGGCGGCGACCCGGACGCGACCCTGCCCGTCGCGAAGCACACCGACGACGTCGTGGCCGAGACCGATGGCGTTCTGACCCGCCTTGATGCGATGGCGGTGGGCGTCGCGGCCTGGCGTCTCGGCGCGGGACGCGCGCGCAAGGAGGATGCGGTGCAGGCCGGAGCCGGCGTGGTGATGCACGCCAAGCCGGGCGACCGCGTGACCAGGGGCCAGACCCTGATGACCCTGCACACCAACACCCCCGAAGCCTTCGAGCGGGCG
>DGKN01000253.1 GCA_002387005.1 Propionibacteriaceae bacterium UBA4569 | reverse complement strand
CGATCACCAAAATGCGCCCGGTCTGTTCTGGCCCCATGTCTAAGCGGAGACCGGCTTGACCGAATCTTCACATTCCCTTGCCCCGACCTCGATGTGGGGCTTCGAGGCTTGTGGCCATGACCTCGAACGAGAACTCTTCCCGTACCGTGCCGCTGGTTGCCCTGGGTGTCGGCACCATCGCAGCTGCCGCCCTGGCCCTGGCCGCCCCTGACCTGACCTCCGGGTCGGGGATGGAGGGCATGCCGATGACCCACTACATGGGGCTGTTGGCCGTGCGTCAGCCGTGGAACCTGCTGTTGTTCATGGCGCTTCCGGTCGTGCTGGCCGAGACGCTCGCGATCACCGAGTTGGTGATGCTGTTGGCTCGTCGGGGTGAGCGTCCGGCGCCGGGATGGGTGACGAAGGTGGGCCACTGGGCCGGGTTGCTGGCCGGGCCGGTGTGGGTGTTCATCGGCCTGCACCTGCTTATCACTGCCGTGGTTCCGCTGACGGTCAATGGTGGCTGGCGTGGCCCCGCGGACGTGATCGCTGTCCTGTCGTACCTGGCCGGTGGCGTGCCGATGCTGGTGATCAGCCTGCTGGAGGCCCAGCTCTTGGGCCGCGACGAGACCGGGCGCCTGCGCCTGCACGTGGCGATGGTGGCCGTGTTCCTGGTGGTGGCCCACGTCGCGATGATCTTCGGCATGCTCGACCCTGCCGTCATGGGCTATTCGCCGAAGGCGCCGGCCTCGGTGCAGCACGACATGGGCAGCATGTCCGGCATGAACCACGACATGGGTGGCATGACGGACATGGACCACTCGACGATGATGCCCAGCTCCGCCCCGTCGAAGTGATCCCCGGCCGGGTCCGTGGTGAGGTGGTGTCATGAACAGCGCTTCTGGTGCGGTTGTACCGAGTGTCCTGGTCGTCGACGACGAGCCGGTGCTGTCGGGCACGGTGAAGAACTACCTCGAGCGGGCCGGCATGTCGGCCCAGACCTGCGGGGACGGGCTGGCCGCGCTTGACCTTGTCCGGGCCACGGCCCCCGACGTGGTGGTGCTGGACCTGGGCCTGCCGGGCATGGACGGGGTGGAGGTGTGCCGCCAGCTGCGCACCTTCAGCGACTGCTACGTGTTGATGCTCACGGCCCGCGCCGACGAGGTCGACAAGCTGATCGGGTTGTCGGTCGGCGCGGACGACTACATGACCAAACCGTTCAGCCCGCGTGAGCTGGTGGCCCGCATCCAGGTGCTGCTGAGACGCCCCCGCGCCGGGAGTACGGGCGCCACAGCCGCGGTGGTGCACCGCATCGGCGCCCTCACCCTGGACCCGTCGTCGCGTCGGGTGGAGCTCGACGCGTCACCGGTGGAGCTGACCCGTACCGAGTTCGACCTGTTGCAGGCCCTGGCGGAACACCCCGGCCGGGTGCTGAACCGCCGCCAGCTCACCGACGCCGTGTGGGGCGAGGACTGGGTCGGCGACGACCACCTGGTCGACGTGCACATCGCGCACCTGCGCAAGAAGCTCGGTGACGACCCCTCCCAGCCCCGGTTCGTGCAGACGGTGCGCGGCGTCGGCTACCGGATGGGCCAAGGGCAGTGATGCCGCGCAACCCGCGCGGCAGTTGGGGACGCCGACTGCTGTGGACCCAGATGGCCGTGGTGGCGGCGATGGCCGCCACCATGGTGCTGACGGCACTGCTGGTCGGCCCGGCATGGTTCCGGATGCACATGCTCGAAGCCGGCCACGCCCAGCCCGATGTCGTCGAGCACGCTCAGCAGGCCTTCCACGACGCGGGCCTGGTGTCACTGGCCGTGGGTCTGGGCACCGCGATGCTCGCCGCCCTCGGGGTCGCCACCGTCCTCAACCGGAACCTGTCGCGCGGGGTCGAAGCCCTCGTGGACGGCGCCCAACATGTCGCCGCCGGACACTACGACCAACCCGTCATGATGACCTCGGCCAGCCCCGAGCTGGCCCAGGTCGCCGACGCCTTCAACCACATGGCCAGCCAGATCGCCTCCACGGAGCAGACCCGACGACGCATGCTCACCGACCTGGGCCATGAGCTGCGCACCCCGCTGGCCGCCACCCAGGTCACCCTCGAAGGACTGCAGGACGGTGTGGTCGACTTCACCCCCGCAACCGTCAAGATCCTGCTACGGCAGAACCAGCGGCTGGCCGCCCTGGCCGCCGACATCTCTGAGGTCTCCCGCGCCGAGGAAGGCCGCATCCCACTGTCGCTGAGCCACCAGGACCTCGACCAGATCGTGACGGCCAGCGTCGCCGCAGCCCGGCACGCCTACGACGCCGCCGGGGTGACGCTGCACGCCCAGACCGTTCCCGGCCTGCGCGTCGACGTGGACGCCGCTCGCATCGGGCAGGTCCTGGACAACCTGCTGCGCAACGCCCTGCAACACACGGTGGGCGGCAACCGGGTCGAGGTCGCGATGAGACACGAGCACGACCGGGCCGTGGTCCGCGTCACCGACAACGGCGTCGGCATCCCCACCGAGGCCCTCACCCACGTCTTCGAACGCTTCTACCGCGTCGAGGACACCCGCACTCGCGACGTCGACGGTGGAACCGGTGTCGGCCTGGCGATCTCCAGGGCCATTGCCCGCGCCCACCGCGGTGACCTGACCGCCCGCAGCGACGGCCCCGGCCACGGCGCAACCTTCGCGCTGACCCTGCCCACCGTGACTTCTTGACCAGATCTTGACCAACCCCTGCCGGGGGCTTCATCCGGGCCCGACAGGCTCAAGGACATGAACACACTTTCCCGCCGCCACGTCCTGTTCACCGGTCTCGGCCTGGCCTCGGCAGGGGCCTTGAGCGCCTGCGGCGCCAAGAACACCCCGGCCGCAACACCCGCCGCGCCGAACTCCCCATTGACGATCCCCAGCCAGACCCCGCTGGTCGCAGCCCCCGGCACGAAGACCGTCAACCACGTCCTCACGCCCCGGCCGGTCACCCTCGACCTGGGCGGCGTCACGGCCAGGACCTGGGCCTACGACGAGACCCTCGACGCCCCCGTCCTGCGGGCCCGCGCCGGAGACCTGCTGCAGGTCCGCGTCGAGAACAAGCTTCCCACCAGCACCTCCGTCCACTGGCACGGCATCGCGCTGCGCCAGCCAAGCGACGGCGTGCCCGGCGTCACCCAGCAACCCATCGAGGCCGGCAGCAGCTTCACCTACCAGTTCGTCGCCCCCGACCCCGGCACCTACTTCTTCCACCCCCACACCGGGGTGCAGATCGACCGCGGCCTGTACCGGCCGCTGGTCATCGACGACCCCGCTGAACCCGGCCGCTACGACCACGAGTGGATCATCACCCTCGACGACTGGGCCGATGGCGTGGGCACCTCACCCGATGACATCCTCGCCGCGTTCAAGGCCCAGAACGGCACCGTGTCCAGCGGCATGAACCACGACATGGGCGGCATGGACCACGGCATGTCACCCTTGGGTGACGCCGGGGACGTCACCTACCCCCACTACCTCGTCAACGGCCGCGTCCCCGCCGCCCCCCGCACCCTGACCGCCAAGCCCGGGCAGAAGGTACGACTGCGCGTCGTCAACGCCTCCTCCGACACCATCTTCAAGCTCGCCCTGCAGGGCCATCGACTCACCGTCACCCACACCGACGGGTTCCCTGTGACCCCCACCCAGGCCAGCGCCGTCTACCTCGCGATGGGAGAACGACTGGATGCGACCATCACCCCCGGCGACGGCGTGTTCGTGCTGCAGGCCGCGCCCGAGGGCAAGAAGGGCACCCCGGCCCGCGCCATCGTGCGCACCGGCTCCGGCAACGTCCCGGCCCCGGACACCCGCATCGCAGAACTCGACGGCAAGGCCCTCCTGACCACCCAGCTCAAGCCCGCCGACAGCGCCCGACTGCCCGACCGCAAGCCCGACACCACCCTCGACGTGGCACTCAACGGCCAGATGAAGCCCTACGCGTGGGGCCTCAACGGCAAACGCTTCGGCGAGGACACCCCACTGGCGCTCAGCCGCGGCCAGCGCGTGCGGCTGCGGATGACGAACATGACGATGATGGCCCACCCCATGCACATCCACGGCCACACTTGGGCCCTGCCCGGCAGCGACGGGCTGCGCAAGGACACCGTCCTGATCCGCCCCATGGAGACCGTCGAGGCCGACCTGCAGGCCGACAACCCCGGCACCTGGATGCTGCACTGCCACAACATCTACCACGCCGAACTCGGCATGATGACGACCCTGCGCTACTGACATCTCCCGGCCGATGTCGGCCACCCACGCCTGCCCTGATGGCGCGGCTGACCCCTTGCGGCAGCCTCACCATCGCCGTCTGCAGAGCTTGACCAGACCTTCACCAAACCTCGCGAGCTCATTGACCTCGCCCCGTCACCGTGGAAGTGGAAGGAAACCCCTTCCCCGAGCAGACAAGGACACGCCATGTACACGAGCCCCGACCAGGCCCCCCGCTCCTTCGGCGAGGCCCCCCGCCAGCCCCTGACCGGCCCAATGACCGACCAGGACCCCACCAGCACCACCCACCAGCACGGCAACTCCCACCAGCACGGCAAGTCCCACCACTGGATG
>DGKN01000197.1 GCA_002387005.1 Propionibacteriaceae bacterium UBA4569 | reverse complement strand
CTGCCCGTCCGTGCCGAGGACGCGCATCTGGTCGTCCACGCGCAGCCCGGCCTTGAACAGCGGCTGGTCGTGGCCCCAGTAGTCGCCATGCACCATGTCGGCGACCGAACCGCCGTGCACGGGCAAACCCAGCACGGTCTCGGACAGCGTGTTGTACGAGTCGAGCAGCAGCCCGCCGGACTCGAAACCGCCCGTGGCAAGGATGAACTCGTCGGCGGTGTACTCCTGGTGGTGTCCGGTGCCCTCGATCGTCACCCCGGCCAGGCGGTCGCCCTCGTAACGGGCGGTGAAGGCCCTGGTGCCGTTGACGAAGCGGACCCGTGCGTCCTTGACGGCGTGCACCAGTGCGGTGTTCTGCCGGATGCCCGGCACGGACGGTGGGGGCAGCGGGACCTCGAAGACCGGCGCGCCGATCCGCTCCGCCAGGTCCTTCCACAGCTCGGGCGTGGTGCCCAGCACCGCGGGAAGTCCGACGGTCTCGGCTCCGGAGACCACCGCCCGGACGGCCTTGGCGAAGCGTTCCCGCTGCGCCGGGTCGTCCAGGGCTCGGGCGATGGTCAGTGCGGACGAGTCAGCCTCGGCGCGCGCCTCGAAGTCGATCATCGCGTGGCGGGCAGTCACCCGTCCGCCGTCGGGCAACTCGGTGCGGTTCAGGTTGTCGGCGACCAGCTGTGGGTAGAAGTCCTTGAGCTGCCGGATGCCGACGAAGCAGTACTTCTTGCCGGCCTCAGCGGCGCCGGCGGCCATCGACGGCGGCACCAACGCGGTCGGACGCAGCGCACCGACGGCGGTGGGCAACAGCACATTGCGATCCACCGATCCGGTCAGCTGCTCGGCACCCAGCACGTCCGCGAGCCATTGGACGCCAGTGCGGACGCCCTCGACGCCGAGCACCGCGTAGGGGTGCTCGGGGTTGTCGGCGACGAAGGAGTCGAGCGCTAGCAGCGGTTCGTTGACCCGGGTGGGGGTGTAGCCGAGGACGTCGACCGTCCCCTGGCCCAGTTGGATGCCCCCGAGGCCCTTGGTGAGCAGGGTCACCGTGAGTCCGGCCTGGCGCAGGCGCAGCGCCGCGGAGAGTCCCGCGAGCCCGGCCCCGATGACGACCACGTCGCTCATCGCGTGGCTCCTTCCTGGAAGGTGTTGGCCTCGATCGTCTCTGCGTAACCGGTCTCGTCGGCGGGTGGTGTTGCGTCCGGTTGTGTGTCCGGGACGGCAAACTGCTCCTTGTCCTCACCCGGGATCACGGCCGCGCCCTCCGGCAGGTGCTCGATGTCGAGCGTTCCCTTGAAGATCCAGTTGTCGAGCGCGGTCTGGCGCACCTGGTCTCCGTAGAGGATCGGCCACAGGCCCATCCAACGGTTCTTGAGGAAGAGCCGCAGCTGCTCGGTGGCACCGGCGGTGTCGGCGAAGCCGTGCTCGACGGCGATGCCGGCCGCACGGGTGGAGCAGAAACCTCCCTGACAGGGGCCCATGCCCAGACGCAGCTGGCGCCGCAGGTCGTCGAAGGTGGCCTCCGGGTGGTCGTCCATCAAACCGGTCAGCATCTTCTTGCTGAGCAGCTCACACTCACAGATGATCTGGTCCTCGAGACGGTCGTGCTCGCGCTCCTCCAACCGGTGGGTGACCACGTAGTTCTTGCCGCTCTCCGACTTCGGCACCGCCTCGGTGTCGGTGGTGCACGGACGGTCATCGCCGAGCTGCTCGCACATGATGTCAGTGATGTTCTTGGCCATCAGGCGGTAGGTGGTGAGCTTGCCGCCCGAGATGGTCAGCAGTCCCTTCACGCCGTCGCGCTCCTCGTGGTCGAGGATGCTCATGCCGCGGCTCATGTGGCGAGTGTCGGTGAGCGCGACGCGGGAGTCCTTCACCAGCGGACGGGCACCCGACCAGGCGTGCACCGCGCGCGCCTGGCGGAAGCCCGGGATCAGTGCCTCGCCGGCGTCCAGCATCTGCTGCACCTCGTCGCGCGGGATGGCGAGCTTGTCGGGGTCATCCACCTTCACGTCCGTGGTGCCGATGATGCAGACGGTGTGCACGGGGACGAGGATGTCGCCGTCGGCCGGGTAGATGCACCGGTTGACGACGGTGTTCACCAGCCGGTGGTTCATCGCGATCATGATGCCGCGGCCGGGCACGACCTCGACGCCGGGGCAGTCGGCCATGGCGGCGATCTGGCCGGCCCATGGACCGCCAGCGTTGATGACGAAGCGGCAGTCGATGGTCACCTGTTCGTTCTTCTTCAGGTCGCGGCAGATGACGCCGGTGACCTGATCACCGTCGCGGGTGATCTTCTCGACCGCGTGATAGGGCAGCACGGTGGCGCCATGGTCCATCGCGGAGTGTGCCGCGCCCCAGACCATCTGCCAGCCGTCGACGGTGCCGTCCTGGACGGCGAAGGCTCGCTTGATGCCGGGGTTCAGGCGGGGCTCGCGGCGCAACGCGTCCGCGATCGAGATCTCCTCGCAGGGAACCTTGGTCGCGTCGGAGGCGGCCTGGAACTTGTCGGCGTGCTCCTCGGTGTCCTCGGGGGTGACGACGAACAGGCCCCCGGTGGCCTCGACGGCGTCGGCGTGGATGCGCGTGATGATCGCGTTCTCCTGCGCGCACTCGGTGGCCGAGTGGGGGTCGGAGACCACATAGCGTCCGCCGGAGTGCAACAGGCCGTGATAGCGGCCCGTCGTCCCCTGGCCCAGGTCGGCGCGGTCCACCAGGATCGCCTTGTAGCCGCGCATCGCGACGTCGCGCACGACGCCAGCGCCGGTCGCGCCGCCGCCGACCACGACCACGTCGGCCTGCAACCTGCTCATGCTGGTCTCCCCTCTGTGATGGGCCCCAGTGCCCACCGAAGTCACTGAGAGCCTAGGCACCACCCCCCGCCATTGCACCACCCAGTAGGGGATTCAGGCGCTCGTGCACCCCTGCGCAGTGGTGTTGCACGTACGTTCAGCGTCCGGTGGCCGCGCGGGCGGTCGTCACCCACAAGGTGCCCTTGCGCTGGCGGGCGAGAATGGTCACTCTGGAGGGACCGCTCACGCCAAAGGAGTCCTGTTGTCCGACGACACCACTACGCGACCCGTTGCCCTGGTCGCCGGAGCTTCCCGCGGTCTGGGGCTGCTGATGGCGACCGAGTTCGCCCGGCGGGGCTATGACCTGGCCCTGTGCGCCCGCAGCCAGGCCAGCCTGGATCAGGCCGCGGCGCACCTGGCGGGCGAGGTCCCCGGGACGCGCGTGCTGACCCAGCCCTGCGACGTCGCCGACCAGGACGCGGTGAGCGCCTTCGTCGAACGGACGTGGAGAGAGTTCGGCGCGATCGACGCCGCCGTCCACGTCGCCGGGATCATCCAGGTGGGGCCCTGGCAGGCGACCACCCATCAACACTTCGAGCAGGCCATCGACGTGATGTTGTGGGGTCCGATCAATCTGGCCCTGGCCGTGCTGCCGAAGATGGTCGAGCGGGGTTCGGGCCGATTCGGCGTCGTCACCTCCATCGGCGGCAAGGTCTCCCCGCCGCGCCTGCTGCCCTACAACGTCGCCAAGTTCGGTGCCGTCGGCCTGGTCGAGGGCCTGTCGGCCGAACTCGCGGGGACGGGCGTCACCGCCACCACGCTGGTGCCCGGCCTGATGCGAACCGGTTCCCACACCCAGGCCACCTTCTACGGCGATCCCGCCAAGCAGTACGCCTGGTTCGGGCCCTCGGCCTCGCTGCCGCTGCTCTCGATGGACGCCGAGCGCGCCACCAAAAAGATGGTGGACGGGGTGGTGCGCGGACGTCCGGTGGTGCACATCTCACCGCTGGCCCAGGTCGGCTCGCGGGTGCACGGTCTCGCCCCGTCGTTGACCGTGCGGGCGATGGGGTTGGCCAGTCGCCTGTTGCCCACCGGTGACGATCCCGAGGTGGTCCCCGGATCGGTCGCCCGGGAGCGCCTCTCGTCCCCGCTGGTCGACCGGCTGACGACTCTGGGAGACCGCGCCGCCCGCAAGAACAACGAGGTCTGAGGGTGCGGCTGTGGAGCCTGCACCCACAACTGCTCGACCGAGCCGCGCTGGTGGCCGGCTGGCGTGAGGGCCTGCTGGCACAGGCGGTGTTGCTGGAGCGGACCAAGGGCTACCGCAACCATCCCCAGCTGGACCGTTTCCGTGCGCACCCCCAGCCACCGCAGGCGGTCGCTGCCTGGTTGCTGGCCCTCGCCGACGAGGCCGACGCCCGGGGCTATCGCTTCGACCGCTCCCGGGTGTTCTCGGAGCCGATTCTCGCCCCGGCCTTGGAGGTGACCACCGGGCAGCTGGAATTCGAGCTGGAGCACCTCCGCGCCAAGGTCATCGTCCGCCAGCCTGACTGGCGCGCGAAGCTGCCCGAGCGCGACGCACGTCCACATCCCTTGTTCACCAGCGTTCCCGGCGGGGTCGAGGCCTGGGAAAGGGCCCATTGACCGCCGCCGCGCCGCAGTCCTAGCCTCGTGTCACACACCAGAAAGTGTCGAGAAAGGCCGAATTCAATGAAGATTTCCGTGCCCACCGAGGTCAAGAACCGCGAATATCGCGTCGCCATCACGCCCGTCGGGGTGCACGAACTCGTCCAGCACGGCCACGAGGTCTTCGTCCAGGCCGGAGCCGGGGCCGGTTCGTCCATCACGGACGAGGAGTACGCCGCCCAGGGCGCGACGATCCTTCCCGACGCCGAGCAGACCTGGCAGGCCGGCGAGATGGTGATGAAGGTCAAGGAACCGGTGGAGGCCGAGTACGGGTTCCTGCGCGACGACCTGGTGTTGTTCACCTACCTGCACCTGGCCGCCGACCGGCCGCAGACCGACGCCCTGCTGGCAGCCGGCACCACGGCGATCGCCTACGAGACGGTGCAGTCGGCCAATGGTGCGCTGCCGTTGCTGTACCCGATGAGCGAGGTGGCTGGCTGTCTCGCGCCGCAGGTCGGGGCGGCGCAGCTGATGAAGGCGGCCGGCGGACGCGGAGTCCTGCTGGGCGGCGTCGGCGGCGTGCAACAGGCCAAGGTCGTCATCCTCGGAGCTGGCGTCGCGGGCCAGAATGCGGCCCAGATCTCGATGGGCATGGGGGCGGACGTGACGATGCTGGACGTCGATCTGGAGAAGCTCCGCCACGCCTACTGGCGTTACGGCAACAAGGTGCATGCCCTGGCCAGCTCGTCGCTGGCGGTGCGCCAGCACGTCTGCGAGGCCGACCTGGTGATCGGCACGGTGCTGGTGCCGGGAGCGCGGGCCCCCAAGCTGGTCACCAACGAGATGGTGGCGCAGATGAAGCCCGGTGCGGTGTTGGTGGACGTGGCGATCGACCAGGGCGGCTGCTTCGAGGACTCCCGTCCGACCACCCACGACGACCCGACCTTCGGCGTCCACCACTCGATCTTCTACTGCGTCGCGAACATGCCGGGCGCGGTGCCCAACACGTCCACCTGGGCGCTGACCAACTCGACGCTGCCCTACGCCGTCCAGCTCGCTGACAAGGGCTGGCAGCGGGCCTGCCGCGAGAATGTGGCGCTCGCCAAGGGCGTCAACACCACCGACGGGAAGCTCGCGACCCCCGGTGTCGCCGAGGCCTTCGACCTGCCGCTGAGCCAGCTGGAGGACGTCCTGGGCTGAACCAGCGGCTGAAAACCGGACGGATTGGGCCATTTGCACGGTCCAATCGCCGAACAGGCCTGCTGGCGTCCGATTCCCAGCAGCACGGCCCGCCACCCGACCTGGAATGTCCATCCATCGACCGAAAGCGACCCCGCCCGTCCAGGCGCCAGGCGCCCGGGTTTGAATGGACCCATGGCTTCCACGCAGCAAGACCTCACCGCCGCCATCAACCTGCGCCTGGCCCTGATCGGCCAGCCGCTCGCCGCAGACGCGTCCGTTGAACAGGGTCAGCGATTGCTCGAGCCGATCATTTCGCGCCAGCGCGAGCTCTCCCGCCGCCTCGGTGAGCGCTTGTGCGCCGCCGACCAGCGCATCCAGGACTTCGTGGACGACTACCTCTCCGGCCTGGACGTGCAGCCGCAACTGCCTCGCCAGACGCTCGTCCTCGACACCCCCGGGATGGCCCGCGCGCTGTCTCTGCCACACGACGGGGACGAGTTCCACTCCGAGCTGCTGAGCTCCTACCGCGTCGCGAACGGCGTGCTGCACAACCCCGCGAACGACCGTCGCACCACCGCCGGCGTCTTCCACGTGGTCGAGGGAGGGCTGCCGATCCCGGACGACAAACTGGCGGTCCCGCGCGGGGTCTTCGCCCGGCTGATGGAAGGCGCGATGAACCCGCCGCGTGAGGCGATGGTCGTCCCCTTCACCGCCAACCAGACCGAGCAGGCTGCCTGCTTCGTCTCGTTGCTGCTGCGCCCACTGGTCGTCCCCGCCGTGCCCGGGTTCACCGACGAGCGGACCATGGAGGTCCGGTTCATCGTCCCCGGCGGTCTGGTCTCGAACCTCGACTTCGTCGAGGGCATCTTCGGCAACGGCGGCGACCCGCACCTGCCCGAGAACGACGCTTCGCTCGACCCGGAGGGCTGGACCGGAACCACCGGCGCCGTGATCTTGGCACCGCACCTGACCGCGATGACCAAGAAGGAACTCGGCCTCCCGCACTTCGACCAGGCCACGGACCGGCAGAAGCGCGACGGCATGTGCTGGAGCTCCGAGGACGAGCGCTACAACGGCGGGCAGGCCTTCAAGGTCTGTGCACGCGACGAGCGCGGCGTCATCGTCACCCTCATCGCCGACAACTACTACGGCTACTGCAAGAAGGAGGTGAAGACCCAGATCTCCTACTCCGCGAACCTCTTCGGCCTGGCCGAGGAGGAGCACTCCNNCTGGCCTTCCCCGCCTACAACCTCGGCGCCGAGTGGACCGACACCTACACCCCCGACGACTACACCGTCGCCGACGTCGTCGCCCGCGATCCGCAGCGCTTCAACCCCCAGCCCGAGGGCCACGCGCTCGACCTGGAGCAGCTGCACCTGGTCATCGTCCCGGGCAAGTCGTCCTACTCGATGCGCACGCAGACGGTCAGCTGGGAGGCCCCGGACGGCACCCACCAGATCCCGCTGCGTGCCGGTCTCACCTACCTGGCGCCCAATGGCTACCGCGTCCACACCAAGCCCCGCGACGCCGACCCGACCCAGTGGCACCTGATCGGCACGTCGCCCAGCTCGACGCAGTGCCACAAGCCCGCGACGGTCTCCGGCGGCGGCAAGTCGGAGATCTCCAAGAGCCTGTTGGACGCCTTCGTCTTCGGCAATGCCTATGTGGCCGACTTCGACCATGACATGGACCAGGTCTCCGAACTGCTGGCCCGCGACTACTCCGACCGCTTCCGCGACCCGGCGCGCACCGATCACCGTCCGATCCTGTCCGCGGATCGTTCCCTGGGTTCGGTGATCAAGCTGCTGACAAGGCGGGACGACTACACCGACGCCTACAACGAGTGGCTCGGCGCCATCCCAGCGCACGTCAGCGAGCTGCTGTTCACCGTGAAGCGTTACTACCGGCCCGAGTGGGGCACCGACTGGCGATCCCACTTCTCCGTGGGCATCATGAACGGCCGCCAGGGCAATGCGCTGCGCCTGGACGGCGAGAAGATCGTGGTCAACATGCTGCGCGTCGGCTTCGACGATGACGGGTCGTGGCGCCTGTTCAGTCTGCGTCCGGACTTCTCGCCCGCCGCGAAGGTGCAGACCGAGGACGACATCACCGCCTCGGTCGTGGCCCCGCCCGCCGAGTACACGTCCGACCCGGTCTCGAAGAAGTACGTCGAGAACTGCGAGGCGCTGCTCTTCCAGCGTCCGGACGATGCGATCCACCGCGGCTACGACAAGCAGACCGAGAAGGATTTGGCGGGTTCGGACTCGTTCATCTCCAACTTCGAGCCGATCACCCGGGAGACGGCGCGCGAGCTGGTGGCCGATGCCCCGGCCATGAGCCGGTTCACCGAGCCGATGGCCACGTTGCTCCGGGACTTTGCTGCCACGACCCCCACCACCATCCCCGAGCCTGTCGAGGAACCTCTCGAGGGGTCCTACCTCGTCGTCTCGTCCGAACCCCGGATCGTCGCGGACGGCAAGCGGTCCAAGAACCCGCGCTACCTGCAGAAGCGTCCCGACCTGATGAACCCCGAAGCCACCGCGGCGGCAGACCTCGCCTCGCACCTGCTCCGGAAGGTTCCCGTCGACGAGCCGCTGCGGATGCCCGTCGACGTGGTCGCTGCCGGGCGTCGCAACAACGCCGCCGAGGCCGGGGTGCCGCCGCTGTGCGCCTACAACCCCTTGCACTACATGGAACTGCCGGAGCTGTTCATGGAGTTCATCAGCTCCATGACCGGCAAGTCCCCGTCGACGACCGGTGCCGGCTCCGAGGGCGCCATGACCAAGGGTCCGTTCAACGCGCTGCCCGCGATCATCGACCTGAACGCGGCGCTGCTCAGCTATGCCCTCACCGAGACCGACGGCTGGCTCAGCTCGGCCGGCGTGATCGGGCCGAAGGTGCGGGTCGACCACGACATCTCGCTGCTGGTGCCCGAGCTCTTCAGCCGCATGTGGCCGGACGAGCGTCGCGCCGCCACGCTGGTCGAGGGCGGCTACCTGGAACGCCTGGCCGACTTCGAGCACCAGGGACGCACGGTGCGCGCCAGCCGGCTGGGCTACCGGATGAATGCGGCCTTCGCGACGACCTACTTCGGACGCATCTTCCTGCACCCCGACGTGGTGTTCACCGACGAGATGCTGCGCCCCGAACTACAGGGCCTGGACACCTTCGCGGAGAGCATCGACGTCATCGTCACCACCCACCAGCGCGTGGCGCAGGCCTACTTCGACGACCAGACGGTCGAGCTGGCCATCCCGCCGCTGCGGGCGCTGCTGGAGATCATGGCCAAGGGCGCCTCGGCCGAGGGCTGGACGCTGGAGACCCCGGAGTTCCGCGCGCTGTTCGACCGGCGCACGATCCTGGGCTCGGGCTGGTACGCGCAGCGGTTGACCGCGAAGCAGGGCGCCGAGGTGGCCCACCTGCGCAAGGGCGTCGCCGACCTCGCCCCCTTCGTCAGCAAGGGCGGGAACCTCGCCCCGGTCGGACGCCTGGCCCTGGACGCGCGTCTGGACGCGCTGCAGCACCGCCTCGCGGTGGTCCAGTCGCCGGCCTGGCTGCGCTCCCTCGAGGGGACGCTGGGCCGGCAGGTCAACTTCGGCTGAGCCCGTTGGGGGCCGTAGTGGCGGCCCCCAACGATGTTGTGGTTGCGAGTCTCGTAGCCACAGCCGCGCCATGCCCCCGTCCGAAATTGTTCGAAGATGCTGCCCGTTGCAGGACCTTGACCGCCGGGCCTAGTTTGTTCGCATGACACCAGCAGCGCCTCGGGGGAGCAAGCGCCTCCGCACCCGCGTGGTCACGGCCGCACTCGTGGTGTTCGCGTCGCTGATCGCCGTCCCCGCGTTGACGGCTTCGTCGACGCCGATGGCCCCGATCATCCAGCAGCAGCCCTGACCCAACGTTGGGGGTGCGGGTCCATCGAAGGGCCTCGGCAACTCGCTCCACGAAGTCCCACGGGTGTCGCAGGTCCGCACGGGTGGCCTGGACGACGAGGTGACCCAGCCGCAGCAGGTGCTCCCACCGCTCGACGTCGCCAGCTCAGCGTCCCGTGTGCCACTTGCGGATCAACTGGATCCGTTGGTCGACCTGGTCGGTCGACGCCTTGGCCAGCGGCGGCCCCCCAGCCTGGCGCCGCAGCTCCGCATGGACGTGAGAGTGCGGGATCCCCTTGTGCCGGGCGTACTGGCTGACCAGCGAGTTGAGCTCCTTGCGCTTGGTCTCCAGCGCCCGGTGCAGGCTCACCTCCGGCGGCACCTTCTCCTTCTTCTCGGTCCGCTGGCGCCGTTGCAGGTGGCGACGCTGACGTTCCCGCAAGAGGTCACCGACCTGGTCGGGTTCCAGCAGGCCGGGCAAGCCAAGGTAGTCCTGCTCCTCCTGAGAGGCGGGCTCTGCGGTCAGCCCGAACTGGTGCGAGTCGAACATGACGTGGTCGAACTGCGCCTGCGACTCCAGCGCCTCCCACTGGCCCAGCAGGTCGTCCGATGCCTTCTCACCCTGGTTCGCGCGCTCGAGCAGGCCCTCCTCCTCGGCCCACAGCCCGTCCTCCTCGGTCTTCTTGCGCCCGAGGATGTGGTCGCGCTGGCGCTCCAGCAGCGAGGCATGGCTGAGGATCACCGGCACCGTTGGCAGGAAGACCGTCGCCAGTTCCCCTCGACGGCGGGTGCGGACGAAGCGTCCGACGGCCTGGGCGAAGAACAACGGCGTGGACGTCGCGGTCGCGTACACCCCGACGGCCAGCCGCGGCACGTCGACGCCTTCGGACACCATCCGCACCGCGACCATCCACCGCGCATCGGACCCACTGAAGTCGTCGATCTTCGCACTCGACCCGGGGTCGTCCGAGAGCACCGTCGTCGGCTTCGTCCCGGTCAGGCCCTCGAGGATGCGGGCATAGGCCCTCGCCATCGTCTGGTTGGTCGCGATGACCAGCCCCCCGGCGTCGGGGACGTGACGTCGCACCTCCGACAGGCGCGTGTCGGCAGCCCGCAGCACCGCCTGGATCCACTCGCCCTTCGGGTCGAGGGCGGTGCGCCAGGCGTGCGCGGTGAGGTCCTTGGTGAGCGCCTCACCGAGGTTGGCGCCCAGCTCGTCCCCGGCCTTGGTGCGCCAGCGCATCGGCCCGCCGTAGGCCATGAACAGCACCGGCCGGACGACGTGGTCACGCAGGGCGTCGGCGTAGCCGTAGGTGTAGTCGGCGCGCGACTNNGGTGACGAAGGGGATCGGGTTCTCGTCGCTGCGGAAGGGGGTTCCGGTCAGGGCGAGCCGACGAGTGGCCGGCTCGAAGGCCTCCTTGATCGCATCACCCCAGCTCAGCGCGTCGCCGGCGTGGTGCACCTCGTCCAGGATGACGAGCGTCTTGCTGCCCTCGGTCCGGGCCCGGTAGTGGTGGACGCGGGCTGCGACGCCCGCGTAGGTGACCGCCACCCCGTCGAACTCCCGGCTGCGTCCCTTGCGGCTCGACCCGCCAAGCCCCGGGTCCAGGTTGAGGCCGACCTTGTGCGCGGCCTCGGCCCACTGCACCTTGAGGTGCTCGGTGGGCGCAACCACGATGACCCGCTGGATGATGCGCCGGTGCAGGAGTTCGGTGGCGACGCGCAGCGCGAAGGTGGTCTTGCCGGCGCCAGGGGTGGCGACCGCCAGGTAGTCACGCGGCTCATCGGCGAGGTAAGCCGCCAGCGCTTCCGCCTGCCACGCGCGCAACCGGGACGCGGTGCCCCACGGCGCACGTCCCGGGAAGGCTGGCGAGAGGTTCTCGAAGGCAGAGCTGGTCATGGCTGGGCCACGTTACAACGTCGAGCTGGCAGCTCGATGAATACCGAGCAATGGGCCCCCGCGCCCTCACCCGCGGGCAGTCGGCCACCAAGCTCCCCTTCAATCACAAGTACCTCACAACACTTCCCCAGCGAGGTTTCGAGCCACGACACATTGGGGTCCGTCCACCTGAGGACGCCGGGCCGAGGGACGGATGTGCAGCCCGCGAGGGATTGGAGCCACCCCTACCACCGCTGGCGGAAGCCCACACCCCAATGGGGATAGGACATTCGTCCCAGACACGTGTACCGTTGGGCTTATCGGTCAGCCGGGTTGCTGCCATCAAGGCCCTCCATGGGGATGGAGGGTACCTTCCAGTCGGGGGACGGAAGGACTGAGAAGTCCACATGTCCTGATTGGAGAACGTCATGATTCTCGTCGCCGCTGCAGTTGTCATCCTCTGGATCGTCGCCGCGGTCGTGTGGGTCGCCGACGCCTCGACCGCGCGCCAGGCCATCGACTCGATCCTCTTGAACGACGGCTTCGACGCCGACGGCTACGACCGCCCGGAAGGCTCGAGCCGACGCGTTGAGGACGCCGTGAGCTCCCCCGGGACCATCCCCGCCTGACCTGTCGGCTGATGCGCCCTGGGCCGGGCCAGGGCCCCGGAGCGCCTCAGTGCTCGCCGCGGTCTTCGCGCCATCGGGCCCTTCAGGCCAACACCAGGGCGGTGAGCAGCAGCGGCAGCAGGCCGCTCGCCACCGCGAATCGCAGCGGCCACTGGTAGGCGACGGCGCAGAACTCACGCAGTTGCGCCGCGGCCCGAGACACGCCCACCGTTGGCGCGTTGACGAAACCGAGGTCGAGACCTTGGGCCCGGGCCATCCACGAAGCCCGCAGGGTGTGGAAGTCGTTGCTGACCACGACACCCCNNGCCCAGCCGCTCGGACACCAACCTGGAGCTGAACTCCAGGTTCTGCCAGGTGGTCGTTGAGCGGTCCTCCAGCACCACGTCGGTCGCGGGCACCCCGCACGCCATCGCATACCGCGCCATGGCCGCCGCCTCGCTGACCTGCTCATCCGACCCCCTGCCACCGCTCATCACCAGCAGCGGACGTCTCCCCCCGTCGGCCGTCGACTGCGACCGGTGGATCTCGACTGCGGTGTCGATCCGCGAGCCCAGCACCGGCGGCACCCGGTCGCCCAACAGGCCGGCACCCAACACGATGACGTAGTCGACCGGGCCCACGCCCCCCGTCCCGTGCCGCAGCGACCACGCCTGCCAGCCGAGGAACAGGGCGGACGTCCACCCCACCAGCAGGCAACAGAACAGGGACACAACTGCCAGCCACGAGCTCGGGCGCAGCCAGACGACGGCGACCCCGGCCATCAGCAACGCCGGCAGGCCAAGACCCGCGCCGAGCAGCTGCCGCCCGGGGTATCGGGGCCGCGACAACCAGTCGAGCCCCGCTCGCAGCAGCCAGCCGGCCGGCACCAGGCCGATCAGGGCGGCGGCCGTGACCAGGCCACGGGCCAGTTCGGGGTTCGTCACGCGTCCAGTCTCTCCTGTCACGGCAGCGGAACTCGCGGAAGCGAGGCTTCGGCCATGGGGGAGGGACTGCCGGCGGCGGTGCACGAGATGTGCTCGTCCTTCACCCACGCGCTCAACCACACCGCCGAGGGCCTGCTGACCGGCTTCTACCTGCGCGGCTCCCTGGGCTGGGGGGAGTTCTTCCCTGGCTCGGACGTCGACTTCACCGCCGTTCTCGCCCAGCGACCCGGGCCCAGTGACCTGCAGGCCCTCGAGGCCGCACACACGCAGATCTGGTTCGAGTTCCCCCAGCACAACTTCGACGGCCACCACGTCGTGCTGGACGACCTGCAAGCCCCTCCGTCCCAGTGCCCGCCCGTCCCCTGCTCCCACAACGGACGCTTCGTGGCCGCCGCCGACCTGGACGTGAACCCGATCGCCTGGCATGAGCTGGCCACCCGCGGCATCCGCATCACCGGACGGGAACCCGGCGTGCTGTCGATCCAGGACGATGCGGACGAGCTGTGGCAGTACACCCACGAGAACCTGGCGAGCTACTGGGGACGGACCGCCAAGGAGCTCAAGGTGGGCTGGATGGTCGCCGGACGGCGTGATGACGTGGTGGCCTGGTGCACGCTCGGCGTCGCACGGCTGCACCACCTGCTCAACACGGGTCACGCGACGTCCAAGTCGGGTGCCGGTCGTTACATCCTGGAGCAGCTGGACGAGCGCTGGCAGCCCTTGGCCGCCGACGCTCTGCGCGCCCGGGAGCGCCCGGACGAGCCGACTGGATACCGGCACCTGAACCAGCGCGGCAAGGACCTGCGTGACTTCGTGACCTGGGTGGTCGAGGACGGCGCCTCGCTGCCACCTGTGCGGAGCTGAGCACGATGGAGGTGAGCACGATGGGGCTGAGCACGATGGGGGTGAGCACGGTGGAGGTGAGCACGGTGGAGGTCACGCCCGAAGACTTCGAGGCCCTCGTCGACCGGGCCCTGTCATCGATCCCGGACGAGCTGTTCGACCTGGTGGAAAACTGCATCGTCGTGGTCGAGGACCGCAATGAGGAGGAGCCCGACCTGCTGGGCCTGTACGAGGGCATCCCGATCACCGAGCGGGATTCGATGTACAGCGGCGTGCTTCCCGACCGGATCTTCGTCTACCGCCTGCCGACGCTGGAGATGTGCTCGACGCTGGACGAGGTGGTCGACGAGGTGCACGTCACGGTCGTCCACGAGATCGCCCACTACTTCGGCATCGACGATGACCGCCTGCACGAACTGGGCTACGAGTAGGAACTCAGCCCAAAGACGCAGATGAGGGGCCCGGGAAGACCCGGGCCCCTCATCTGCGTTTGCAAGAACCGACG
>DGKN01000025.1 GCA_002387005.1 Propionibacteriaceae bacterium UBA4569 | reverse complement strand
TCGTCCGGCTCGTCATCGTCCGGCTCGTCGCCGCCCGTTGGTCCATTGTCGCGCGCCATCGACGAATCGTTCGCATCGCTTCCTGAGACTCCATCGGTTGTCGCGGACGGCACGGCCTCGGAAGGCAGGGTCTCGGAAGGCAAGGCCTCGGGTGGCAGGGGCGGTTGGGCCGCGAGCTGGGCCAGCTCCTCCTCCAGCGCGGTCGCATCGGGCAGGTTGGGCGCGAGCGGTGGCAGCTCGTCCACGGACGCGATGCCCATCCGCTCCAGGAAGNNCTGACCAGGTCACGGGCCAACAATGTGCGCACGACACCGTCGACGTTGACCCCACGGACGGCCGAGACGCGTGCCCGCGAGATCGGCTGCAGGTAGGCGATCACCGACAGGGTCTCGAGCGCCGCCTGGGTGAGCTTGTTCTGCTGGCCGCTGACCACCCACTGGCTGAGCAGCTCGTGGTGCTCGGCGCGGGTCCAGTAGCGCCAGCCACCGCCGACGTGGCGCAGCTCGAAACCGCGTCCGGTCTGGTCGTAGAAGGTTGCCAGTTCGCGCAGGGCCGCCAGCACCAGGTCGGTGGGGGCCCCGACGGCCTCGGCCAGCGACTCCGTGGGCATGGCCTCGTCCGCCATCAGCAGCAGCGCCTCCAGCGGCGCGCCCAGCTCTTGCGGGGTCACGGACCCCGCGTCAGGCTCGAGGATCGTGGGGTCTGGTGCGGGGATCGTGGCATCGTCACTCATCGCGTGCCTCCTGTGCGGTTTGGTCGGTCGGTGCCTCCGGGGCGGTCCCGTCGAACTCGTCGGAGACCGTCAGGTCTGCGTCCTCGTCGCCGGCCCAGGCGATGGTCAGCTCCCCCAGCGGGGAGAGCTGCTCGAAGGTGACAGCCCGGTTGCGGAAGAGTTCCAGCAGGGCAAGGAAACGAGCGATGGTGGTGAGCTTGTCGGCGTCCCCGGTCAGGGCGCGGAAGCTGATCCGCCCCGCACGACGGATGCGATCAACGATGACCCCAGCCTGCTCCTGGACGCTCACCCGCGACCCGTGCAGATGCTCCAACGAAACCTCGACCACCGCTGGCGGGGTCAGCACCCGGGTGGCGATGGCAGCGAAACGGTCCAGCGAGACCGGGATCGTCACCTCGGGCAGCAGGCCCTCGAAGACGGGCTCCAGCCCGCCGGGGCGGGGCAGCCGCAGCGACTCGCCGGCCAAGGTCTGGTCGAAGTCGGCGCTGACCAGCTTGAAGGCGCGGTACTGCAGCAGCCGCGCGAACAGCAGGTCCCGCGCCTCAAGCAGTGNNTCAGGTCCAACAAGGTGGCCGCGACGACCAGGAAGCTGGAGGTCTGCTCCAGGTCCCAGACCGCGCCGCCTGCCTTGACGTGGGCGATGAACTCGTCGGTGACCCTGCTGAGCGCGACCTCGGTCACATCCATCTTGTGCCGCGTGATCANNGACCCGGAAGCCGGTCTGGGCCGACTCCTCGGCACCCACCAGCTGGCTCTGGGGCAGGCTCACTGTGACCGGAGCCGGCGCACCAGCTCCGACTGCTCCCCGCGTGCGACGAGGTCTTCCATCACGATCGCCACCGACTCACGGACCAGCCGCCCACGGTCCACGGCCAACGAGAAGTCGCTACGCAGGGCAAGACGTCCGTGCTCAAGGGCCAGCAGTTCGTCGCGGCTCACGTAGACGGTGATCTTCTCGTCGTGGCGCACCCGCCCCGTCGCGGGGGCCTTCACCGGGGCCGGGGCAACGCGCGGCGTGGTGCGCAGCGCATCCTGCTCGGCGGGGATGGCGGTCGGGTCGTCGAAGTCGTCCGCCTCGGCCGGCCCGGAGGCACGGAAGAGCTCAGCGGAACCGGGGAGGTTCACTCGGCGAGGCATCGCGCGTACACCTCCTTGGCCAGCGAGCGGTAGGCCGCAGCGCCGGGCGAGGAGCTGGCGTAGGTGGTGATGGGCTCACCGGCGACCGTGGTCTCCGGGAACTTGATGGTGCGCNNGCGCCGGATCACCGTGTGGAAGACCGTCTCACCGAAGGCCTGGACGACGCGCTCCAGCACCTCGCGAGAGTGCAGGGTACGGGCGTCATACATCGTCCCCAGGATCCCCAGCACCTTCAGGCGCGGGTTCAGCCGGTCGGTGACCTTGGAGATGGTGTCGGTCAGCAGCGCGATGCCGCGCAGCGCGAAGAACTCACACTCCAGCGGCATGATGACGCGATCGCTGGCGGTCAGCGCGTTGATCGTGAGCAGCCCGAGCGAAGGGGCGCAGTCGATCAGGATGACGTCGTAGCGGTCCTTCACCTGATTGAGCACGCGCGACAGGATCTGCTCGCGGGCGACCTCGCTGACCAACTGCACCTCGGCAGCGGACAGGTCGATGTTGGACGGGAGGATGTCCAGCCCCTCCACGGAGGTCTCCTGGATCACCTCGTCCACGGTGTGCTCACGGCTGAGCAGCAGGTTGTAGATCGAGGTCTCCAGCGTGTGCGGGTTGACGCCCAGGCCTACCGAGAGCGAGCCCTGGGGGTCGAAGTCGACCAGTAGCACCCGGCGTCCGGTCTCCACCAGCGCGGCACCCAGGTTGATGGTGGTCGTCGTCTTGCCGACCCCACCCTTCTGGTTGCACATGGCGATGACGATCGCGTGCTTCGGCCCGTCGGCCGGGGGCTGCGGGGTGGGCAGTTCGGGGAACGGACGACCCGTCGGGCCCATCTCACCCGGCGCGGTCTGTTCGTCGTTGCCCGGTCGGTCGAGGGTGGTGGGCACCTCGAAGAGGGTGTCCCCTCCCCCAGGCGTCTCGTGCTCGCCGAGCTGCTCGTTGCTCACGTGTTGGCCCTTCCGGTCCTGCGATTCATCCTGCACAGCCTAGTACGCGCGTGGATGGGCGGTCAGATACACCTCTCGCAGGTGGTCAACGCTGACCATGGTGTACACCTGCGTCGTGGTGACCGAGGCGTGGCCCAGCAGTTCCTGGACGACGCGGACGTCGGCTCCCCCGTCCAGCAGATGGGTGGCAAAGGAGTGCCGCAGGGAGTGCGGCGACACGTCGTGCAGGCCAGCCGCTCCCGCCGCCGACTGCACGACGGCCCAGGCGCTCTGCCGGGACAACCGCCGGCCCAAGGTGTTGAGCAACAGGGCAGGCGTCGGACGAGTCGCCTTGACCGCCCAGGCGGGACGGCCGCGCACCAGCCAGGCGTCCACGGCGGCGCGGGCATAGGACCCGAGCGGGACGATGCGTTCCTTGTTGCCCTTGCCGATCAGGCGCAGGCCGGCGTCCTCGTCGGCCAGGGCACGGGTCAGGTCATCGACGTCCAGGTCACAGACCTCGCTGATCCGCGCGCCAGTGCCGTACAGCAGTTCCAACAGGGCCCGGTCGCGCAGGCCGTCGACGGTCTCCGGGTCGGGGGTCTCCAGCAGTGCCTGGACGTCGGCGACCGGGAGCGCCTTCGGCAGGCGCTTGCCGAGCTTGGGGACCGTGGTGTTCGCGGTCGGATCGGTGGGCAGCAGCGCCTCGGACAACGCGAACTGGTGCAGATTGCGGACGGCGACGATGGTCCGCGCGACGCTGGCCGGCGCCTGCGGTGGGTGGTCGGCGTCGCCGGTGGTCAGCCAACGTTGGAACTCCGA
>DGKN01000058.1 GCA_002387005.1 Propionibacteriaceae bacterium UBA4569 | reverse complement strand
CGGCGGCCATGGCGCTGCACGGTGCCTTGCGCGCGGAGCACCTGGGACGGCGCCGGGCGGGAGAGACGGTGGCCCTTGCACCGCTGGGCTTGGCCGGGGATCCCGACGCGGAGGCCTTCGGCGTGCTCGACGCTGCGCCCGGGAGCGCCGCCCTCCTGCAGGAGCGCTTCTGGGCGTTGGTCGACGCCCTCGGTGCTGCTGGCGTCGAGGCGGACGAGCGACGCCTGCGCGACTGGACGGTCGTCCTCGCCATCGTCACCGCGGCCGGGACGGACGACTCGTCGCGGGTGACCCAGCTCGTCAGCCTCGCCAAGGCCGTCGGCTCCATCCAGGTCGACCACGACTGGTGAGTCAGCCGGTGAAGGCTACCGTCGGACGCAGGTCCTCGCGCGGGGGCTCCCAGGAGGATGCGTCGGCGTCGACCTGGTCGCCGGAGCGGATGTCCTTCACCTGGCCGGACATCCCACCGAACCAGACGAAGGGGATCCCGCGCCGGTCGGCGTGCTTGATCTGCTTGCCGAACTTGTCCGCCCTGGGCGCGACCTCACACGGGATCCGACGCTCACGCAGCGCCGCAGCCACCTCATCGGCCACCTGGCGCGTCGCCTCGTCGTCCACCGCGACCAGCACGGCGGAAGGCACCGAACGGTTCGCCGTGAGCTGCCCCTTGGTGATCAGCGGACCGAGCAGGCGCGTCACACCGAGTGAGATGCCGACGCCCGGGAAGGTGATCTTTCCGTCGCTGGCGAGTGAGTCATAGCGTCCCCCGGAACTGATCGAGCCGAGCTTTTCGTGGCCCACCAGCTCGGTCTCGTAGACCGTGCCCGTGTAGTAGTCGAGGCCCCTGGCGATCTTGAGGTCGGCGACAATGCGCCCCGGAACCCGCCTGTTGGCGGCCAGGACGACCGCGCGCAGCGACTCCAGACCCTCCTCCAGCATCGGGTGCTCGACGCCGAGGGCCCGCACCTGGTCGACGAAACCGTCGTCCGGGGTGCAGATGCCGGCCAGCGCGACGCACTTGCGCGCAACATCCTCGGCCAACCCCAGCTCACCGGTCAGCAGCTCCACGACAGCGTCGCCACCGATCTTGTCGAACTTGTCGACCCGCTGCAGCACCTCGAGGGTGTCCTCGATGCCGAGCCCACGGTAGAAGCCCTCGGCAAGCTTGCGGTTGTTGACGTGCATCAGCGCCTGGGGCAGTCCGAGCTCGGCGTGCATCCGCTCCAGCGCGGCCAACATGACGATCGGCGCCTCGACGTCGAAATGCTCGGCCAAGGTGTCCTGCCCGACGATGTCGATGTCGGCCTGGCAGAACTCGCGGTAGCGGCCCTCTTGCGGACGCTCACCACGCCAGACGTGCTGGATCTGGTAGCGGCGGAAGGGGAAGGCGAGGTGGCCGGCGTTCTCCAGCACATAGCGCGCGAAGGGCACGGTCAGGTCGAAGTGAAGGCCCAGGTCGTCCGACTTCTCGGAGGCGGCATCGTCGGCGTGCAGGCGCCGGACGACGTACACCTCCTTGGTGATCTCGCCCTTGCGGGTGAGCTGCTCCATCGTCTCAACCGCGCGGGTCTCGATCGGCGCGTAGCCGTGCAGCTCGAAGGTCTCGCGCAGGATGTCGAGGACGTACTGCTCGGCGATCCGGCCGGCGGGGAGGAACTCGGGGAAGCCGGAGATCGGCTTGGGGCGTGCCATCAGTTGTCGCTTTCCATGAGCTGGGCCAAGGTGTCCGGCTGCAGGTAGGGGTTGTTGGCCCGTTCGTGGGCCATCTGGGTGGCCGGGCCATGACCCGGAAGAATGTAGCTCGCATCGTCCAGCCCGAGCACCACATTTTTCAGGGTGCGCACCATCGTCGCCATGCTGCCGCGCGGCAGGTCGGTGCGTCCGATCGACCCCGCGAACAACACGTCTCCGGTGAAGGTGAGCGGACCTTCCTCGGTCTGGGCGCCCAGCAGGACGCAACCGGGGGTGTGGCCGGGGGCATGCAGCACGTCGAAACCGATGCCGGCGAGCTCAAGACGCTGGCCGCCAATCATCTCCTCCACCCGGCGCGGCTCGGCGAGGCGCGTACTCCCCATCGTCTCGAGCATCAGCTGCATCATCTGAGAAGAGACAGCGAGGGAGGGGTCAGTCAGCAGCTCACGGTCGTCTGGGTGGATGTGGACGGGGATGTCGTGGGTGTCAGCCACCAGTGCGGCCTCGGCGACGTGGTCCAGATGGCCATGGCTGGCGACCACGGCGACAGGAGTCAACCGATACTGCTCCAGCGCCCGCTTCACACCAGCAGCGGCCTCCATGCCGGGGTCGATGACGACGCACGTGGCGCTCTCGGCCTCGGCCACCAGGTAGCAGTTGGCCTGGAAGGGTCCGGCTGGAAATGAGGCGATGAGCACGCAGCGAAGACTATCGGGCAAGANNTGGAACTGTCTACGTGATCACCGCCGAGGGTGAACGTCGCGTGGGCCAGGTGCCCGACGTGACACCGGAGGAGGCGATGGCCTTCTACGTCCGGCGCTACCAGACGCTCGAGACGGAGGTTGGTCTGCTCGAATCGCGCGTGAAGTCCGGGGCCTTGGGCCCCGAGGAGGCCCGCAAGTCGATCGAGGCGCATCGCAAGGCCGTCGCAGACGCCAATGCGGTCGGTGACCTGGCCTCGCTG
>DGKN01000015.1:5762-6026 GCA_002387005.1 Propionibacteriaceae bacterium UBA4569 | reverse complement strand
CGGTCGAGGTACTGGGCGCGCATCGCGCGGGGGTCCACGACCTCGGTCAGCTGCAGCATCCGGTCGGCGAGGGTCGACTTGCCGTGGTCGATGTGGGCGATGATGCAGAAGTTGCGGATGATCCCAGGTGCGGTCGAACCCGGCTGTGGCGCGCTCAAAGCACTCCTGTTCGTCGTGGTGCAGGTGTTCGCGGCGAGGCTGCTGCGGTGGTCGTCCCGATGGGACGACACATCTTCTCATGCCCGCACAACTTCACCGGCCCGC
>DGKN01000015.1:0-5750 GCA_002387005.1 Propionibacteriaceae bacterium UBA4569 | reverse complement strand
TTGCCAACCGACCAACCCCCCCGCGCACGGCTCTGCGGCATCGTCGTCGACCTCGACATGACGCCCTGCCCCACGGGTGGCGTCGGCGCGCTGGCCCAAGGCCCCCAGCTCTGATCGGACTCTGCTCGACATGCCCCGGACGCTAGGCCTCGCCTCCGACGGTGCCTGTTCGAAACGATGCCTGTACAAGGAGCATGCCTGTACAAGGACGAGGCCAGACCCGGACCACACCGCGCAGCATCAGCCCTAGGCTTTCACCATGCGTGAGGACGAAATCGACCAGCTGATCACCAAGACCCTGGGCACCGGCCCGGAGGCCACCACCTTCCGGCTCCGGTGGAACCGCTGGTCGCCCGCGCTGGCGCAGTGCCTCGCCGCCGCCTACCCGGGCAACCCCGAGGAGACGCTGCAGCGCGTCCTCGAGCTGACGCTCGCTGCCGCAGCGCGACGTCCGGACGACTTGCGCGTGCTGGACGAACAGCGCCTGCTAAACCCCGACTGGCTGNNGCAACGCCCCGAGATGATCGGCTATGTCTGCTACACGGACCGTTTCGCCGGGACCCTGGCCGGCATCACCGGACACCTGGACCACCTGCGCGAACTGAACGTCGGCTACCTGCACCTGATGCCGCTGTTGATGCCCCGCGAGGGGGAGAACGACGGCGGCTACGCCGTGGCCGACTACACGCGCGTCCGCCCCGACCTCGGCACGATGGACGACCTGGAGAACCTCACCCGGACGCTGCGCGGGGAGCACATCTCGCTCGTGGTCGACCTGGTGCTGAACCACGTCGCGCAGGAGCACGAGTGGGCCGAGCGGGCCCGCGCCGGCGAGCAGCGCTACTTCGACTACTTCCTGACCTTCGCCGACCGGACCCAGCCGGACGAATATGAGCGCACCCTACCGGAGGTCTTCCCCGACTTCGCGCCGGGCAACTTCACCTTCGACGAGGCGCTGCAGCGCTGGGTCTGGACGACCTTCAACTCCTACCAGTGGGATGTGAACTGGGCGAACCCGGACGTCTTCTGCGAGTATCTGGCGATCATCCTCGACCTGGCCAACCGGGGCGTCGAGGTGCTGCGTCTGGACGCGATAGCGTTCATCTGGAAGCAGCTGGGCACCACCTGCCAGAACCTGCCGACCGTTCACGACCTGACCGAGGCACTTCGCGCCGCCGCGCGCATCGTCGCCCCTGCCCTCGCCTTCAAGGCTGAGGCGATCGTCGCCCCTGACGACCTGATCCACTATCTGGGTACCGGCCGCCACACCGGCCAGGTCAGCGACATGGCCTACCACAACACCTTGATGGTGCAGCTGTGGAGCTCGCTGGCCAGCCGCGACGCAAGGCTGGCCGAGACCGCTCTGCGCCGGCTGCCGGCCAAGCCCCCCTCGACCACCTGGGGCACCTATGTGCGCTGCCATGACGACATCGGTTGGGCGGTGATGGACGAGGACGCTGCCGCCGTCGGCCTCAACGGCCATGCCCACCGGCACTTCCTGTCCGACTTCTACTCCGGCGAGTTCCCGGGCAGCTTCGCGCGCGGTCTGGTCTTCCAGGCCAACCCGGCGACCGGTGACCGTCGGATCAGCGGCTCGCTCGCCTCACTGGCGGGTCTTGAGACCGCTGTCGAGTCCGGTGACCCCGGCGCGATCTCGTTCGCTGTGGACCGCATCTTGCTGCTGCACGCCGCCATCCTCGGCTGGGGCGGCGTGCCGCTGCTCTACATGGGCGACGAGCTCGGGCTGCCCAACGACGATGGTTTCGCTGCCGATCCGGCCCATGCCGCCGACAACCGGTGGGTGCATCGCCCGTCCATGCCCTGGGAACTGGTGGATGACGTCCACGAGAAGCCGGACCAGCCCGCAGGTTGGGTCTTCCAGGGCATCCGGCACCTGGTCGGCGTGCGCCGCCGCACTCCGCAGCTGCACGCCAGCGTGGAGTCGACGGTGCTGCCCAGCCCCGACCACCGGGTGCTGCTGGTGCTCCGCCAGCACCCGCTCGGACCGGTGGTGCAGATGTACAACTTCGGTGAGGACGAGGTGTGGGTCCCCGCGGGGACGGTCGGCGCGCACTGCGGAGCCGTGGCCGAGGAATTGATCAGCGGCGACCACTACGACCTGACCACCGGGCAGTTCAAGCTTTGGCCCCTTCAGGCGGCGTGGTTCGTTGCGCCATCTGTGTGACAGTGGCGGCTCCCGGGGCATCTGGGCGGTGCCCGGTGCGCACTTCGGTTGCGCATTTGGGCTGCGCCCCGGCTCGCTGGTAGTGTGTGCAGTCGCGTCCGCAGGGCGCACCAGATTTTGTTTCGATCTTTCTGATCCAGTCCAGTCCTAAGGATTTTCACGTGGCGAATATCAAGTCCCAGATGAAGCGCATCAAGACCAACGAGAAGGCGCGCCAGCGGAACAAGGCCGTCAAGTCGGGTCTGCGCACCGCCGTGCGCCGCTTCGAGGACGCCGTTGCCGCGGGCGACAGCACCAAGGTTGCCGAGCTGTCGCAGGCCGCCAACCGCATGCTCGACAAGGCCGTCTCCAAGGGCGTCATCCACAAGAACCAGGCCGCCAACCGCAAGTCCTCGATCTCCAAGAAGGCTGCGGCTCTCTGAACCGTTCCCCTTGGGGTGACAACGACATTCCGGCCCCAGGGGCGTGAGCTCCGGTCGGTCATACAGCCAGCGACTCGTCCCGACTGGGGGGCGGGCCGCTGGCTTTTGTCGTCAGGTGTGTCGCTGAACAGCGTTGGACAGCGCCAGTTCCCAGGTGACCAAAGTCCCGTCGTGCTCGTCGATGCGCTCACCGATCGGCTTGAAGCCCGCCTTGTGCAGAACGGCCTGGGATGCGGCATTGCCGGTGCGCGTCTCGGCCGTGATGGTGCGCACGCCCTGATTGCGCAGTTCATCCACCAGCGCCCGGGTTGCCGCGGTCGCCGCCCCTCTGCCCTGGTGCGAAGGGTTCACGACGTAACCGATCTCGACGGCGCCGTCCTGGTCGGGTGGGCCCTTGGTCCCGATCACCCCCACCGCTTCTCGGGCAGCCGCGTCGATGATCGTCCAGGTGCCCTCCACCGGCATCCCGCGCGGGATAGCGGCCAGGTAGAAGGGGAACAGCACCAGCAGGTCGCCCGGGTACTCGGCGCCGAAGTGCACCGGCCCAACGCCGTCCACGTCGATCGTGAAGTCGTCCTCGGCGAGCCGCTGCGCCACCACGTCCGTGGTGAGCGGCGCGAGCACCAGGCCCGCTGCGACCAGACGTGTCACCGGCGCCCGGCCAGATGGGCCCGGTCCACCGCCAGCAGGAGTTGTTCGAGAGCGAACTCGGGGTCGCTGGCGGCGCCCTTGACCTGCGCATCGGCCTTCGCCACCGCCTGTAGGGCCTGCGAGACGGCGTCTGGTGACCAGCTGCGCGACTGGCGCGAGAGGTCTTTGACCTTCCACGGTGGGCAACCGATCTCCCGGGCCATCTCCCCCTCCGACATCCGGGCAGAGCGGACGTCGAAGTAGCGCCCCAGGCTGCGCAGGCTGCCTGCCAGCGCACTGGTGACCAGCACTGGTGCGACGCCAGTGTCCAGAGCCCACCGCAGCTTCTGCAGTGCGGGCCCGCGGTTGCCGGCCATGATGTCCTCGCAGACCGCAAAGCTGGTCACCTCGGCGCGACCGCCGAAATAGCGCCCAACCACCTGGACGGTGATGGGCTGGCCGTCGTTGTCGCTCGCGAGCTGGGACAGCGCCCCCGCCAAGGTGCGCAGGTCGCTACCGAGGGCATCGACGAGTGCCTCGACGGCGGGCCGGTCGATCTGCACCTTGAGCCGGCGGGCCTCATCAGTGACGAACTCTGGCAGCTTCCAGGTCTTGGGGGCGATGGCCTCCACGACGGGGACCTTTGCCTTCTTGAGCTTGTCGAGCAGTCCCTTGCCCTTCTGGCCGCCGCCATGCACCAGCGTCAGGCAGAGATCCTCGGGCGGCGCAGAGGCGGTGGCGAGCACGATGCCGAAGAGGTCCTGGGAGAGGTTGGCCAGGTCGTCCACGACGACGACATTGGACGAGCTGAACAGCGACCCACCGGTCAGTTCGGCGAAGCGGTGGCCCTCCAGCTGGCCGGAATCGACGCGTGAGAGCTCAGCGTCGGGACGCTCTCGGCGGGCGGAATGCACCCTGGCTGCGACGGCCCTTTCCGCCAGCAGGCCCTCGGGGCCGAGCACCAGGGCGCAGGTTCCGAAGACGGGTTGTGCAGCCATGTGCACAAGCATGCCAGCTGCCACCCACGCTTTCCGCCGCGTCCCCGGCCGGTCAGTCCCGCTCATGGGGCGGCCTTCTCGGTGCGCACCTCGAGCCGGTCTCCTGAGCGCCACAGCGTGATCGTCCCCTCGAGATCGGTTCGTGCCACCGCCATCCCGCACCGCGACGCCAACCGCAGCGCCGCGGCCGCAGGGTGCCCGTAGTCATTACGCAATCCCGCGCTGGCAACGGCCAGGCTCGCGCCCGAAGCGCACCAGAAACGTTCGTCCTGCCGGGACGACCCGTGGTGGGGCATCTTCAGCACCGACAGCCCGGGCGACCACCCCCGCGCCACGACGGCCTGCTGGGCCGTGGGCTCAGCGTCGCCCGGGATCACCACGCCGACGCCCTGAACCCATGCTGCCGCGATGATGGAGGTGTCGTTCTCCGCCGACGACTCCCCCTCCCCGCTGCCGGCAAGCACCTGACCAGCCGCAACCCCAGCCACTTCCAGGTGCGCCTGGCCGATCTCCCAGCGCTGCCCGATGGCTGCCACGTCGACGGGAACGCCACGAGCGGCTGCTGAGGCCCGCACCCGGCCAGCCGCAGAACCCGGAGAGGCGACGGGGTTCACCAGGAGTCGTCCAACGTGTACGGCCCCGAGCACCGCATCCAAACCCGAGACGTGGTCGTCGTGGAAGTGGGTCAGCACCAGCAAGGGCACGGACGTGATGCCGAGCGCGCGCAGGCACCGGACCACCCCATCGCCATCCGGGCCCGTGTCGACGAGCACACCCTGGCCGGGCGCCGCGCGCAGCAGGGTGGCGTCGCCCTGGCCCACGTCGCAGAAGGCCACCCGCCATGGTCCGGGGAAGCCCGCCGTACGCGGCTGGTGCCAGCAGCCCCACACCAACGCCACGGCCAGACCCACACATGCCCAGCGCCGCGAGAGCAACCCAGGCACCCATGCCTGCACCAGCAGGCAGATCACCGTGAGCAGGATGAGCGCCACCGGGCTGGTCGGCCAGCGCCAGGCAGCTGCCGGGAGCGCTGCCCCGACCTGGGCGATCCAGATGACCGGCTGCACGCACCAACCGCCGATGAAGCCGACGGCGGCAGCCGGCCATGGGTGCACCAGTCCAAGCAGCGCAGCCACCAGACCCAGCACGGTCGCCGGTCCAACCATCGGCGCCGCCAGCGCATTGGCGGCCAGACCCACCACGCTGAGCTGTCCGCTGATGGCCGTGACCACCGGCTGGGTGGCGAACTGGGCCGCCAACGGAACGGCAATGCTCTCGGCCAGCCAGCGGGGCGCCCAGCCCATCGCCCGGGTCCAGTCTCCGGCCCACCACAGGATCCCCACGGTGGCCAGCGTCGACAGCGCAAAGCCGAGCGAACGCGCCAGCCACGGGTCGAGCAGCACCAGGACGGCGACGGCGACGCATGCGTGCCGCAGACCGCGGGCCCTCCCCCCGGCCACGCCAAGACCGGCCAGCGCAACCAGACCCATGGCGGCGGCGCGCACGACGGATGGT
>DGKN01000048.1 GCA_002387005.1 Propionibacteriaceae bacterium UBA4569 | reverse complement strand
CTCAAACACGTTCCTATGCCGATGGGCATGATGCGTCCGTAGGTCTTGAGCAGCCCTTTCTCGAAGGTGAGTTGGTCGTCGGGGGCGAGTTTGCGGATCACGGGGTGCACGAGGGCGACAGAGGCGAACTCGGCTGGCCCGACGAATCCGGTGACGAGGATGGCGGCGGTCTCCAGCCAGTTCATGATGTTGGCCTTTCGGTGGTGTTGTCATGCTGCCCAGCGATCCACCTGGTGAACGGGGTGGGAGGGATGCCGAAGTCCTGGAACCACGCGGTGGTGTCGGCCACGTCGCCGTAGCGGTCAATGCTGGCGAGGATGCCCAGGGGCCGGGTCATTTCGCCCTTTAGGAACAGGCGATTGATGGCGCGCATGAATCCGAGTGGCATGACCCGCACCGCCCTCGGTGCAACTGGCTTGCCGGAGATCGCGCCCGCGTATGCGGCGGTCGCCTCCCGCAGCGTCATGGTCTGTTCTCCGGCCACGTCGTAGACCTTGTTCGCTGTTTCGGGCATCTCGAACGCGCGGGAGGCAGCGGCCATGATGTCGTCAGCGGCCACGGGGCGGATCGGGTGCGGTTGCTTGCCGATGAGGACCGGGCGGCCGCCTCGGATGAACTTCGCGAGCGTTTCGTTGATGACCCCGACACGGAACACGGTGGATGCCACCGGGCTGGCCATCAACAGCTGCTCGCCACGGGCCTTGGAATGTTCCCAGGGATAGTCGGCATAGGCGGGCTGCGCGAACATGCCAGAGATCAGCACCACGCGCCGCACCCCAGCCGTTTCAGCGGCGGCGGCAACATTCGCAACACCGTCTTCCTCGACGTGTCGCACCCGCTCAGGGTCACTCCCACCGTTGAGGGTCAGCACGACGCCATCAGCGCCAGCGAACGCGGCCACCAACGTGTCGGGAGCCGTCACGTCACCCCGCACGGTCTCAACACCCTCTGGTAGCGATGCCCGATCCGGCGACCGCACGACCGCGCGCACCGTGTGGCCGTCCGCCCGCAGGCGGGTCACGGCGTACCCACCGAGGTAGCCGGTTGCTCCTACGACAGCTATGCGTGCCACCCTCATCCCCTCATGGATAGTGTGATTATCTATTTATGGATAGTAGTGTTATCCATCTGAACGCGCAAGCTGGAGGAGAACGAGGTGCGACATGGAGATGCGGATGGCGGAGCTGTCGCGGCGGTCAGGGCTCAGCGTGCCCATGATCAAGTACTACTTGCGGGAGGGGCTGTTGCAGCCGGGGCGACGGACGAGCGTGAATCAGGCCAGATACGACGATGCCCATCTCGAACGCCTCCGACTGATCCGAGCGCTCGTAAAGGTCGCCGGGATGCCGCTAGACAAGGTTCGAGAAGTCGTGCAGGCGGTCAGCGTCGAGTCCTCCGTCCTTGACGCGATGGGCATCACGCAAGACGCACTCGTTGGCGACGTTGGAGCCGCCCCAGGCGAGAAGGCTGCGTCGCAGCTCCTCTCGGAGCTCCTCGCCGCACGCGGTTGGCGATGCCAGGAGGGGTCGCCCGCGCACGCCGCAGCAGTTCATGCGATAGCTGAGCTGCAGGCAGAAGACCTCACCCTCCTTCTGGATCGCCTCGACGAGTATGCCGACGCCGCCGACGCGGTTGGACGCATAGACGTCCAGGCCGTCGCTGAGGCCGACAATCTCGAAACGATGATCCGCGGTGTCGTCCTGGGCAGCGTGCTTCGGCGTCCACTCCTGGACTCTCTCGTGCTCCTTGCCCAGCAGCACTACGCCAACCAGCTCAACCAAAAGATCGAAACCGCCGGGCGCGATACTCCCGCACGTCAAGCTCGCGCATAGCGCCCATCGCTCGACACGATCGCCCGCCCTGCCATCGCGAGAGACAGACCCCCTATCCTTCTGACTCTGTACGCATGGCTCGTCCCGCCAGGGCCGGGGCCACGGCTCGTAGGAAGGCGAGGCTGGCAAGAAGGCGTACCTGACGCATGTGACCGTGTCGATCAGAGTGATGACAGCCGGTGACGGGTATCGGTATCTGCTGAACTCGGTGGTCATCGGCGACGGCGACCGTGACGCTGTTGCAGCGTTGACAAGGTACTACCTCGAAGCGGGAACCCCTCCCGGTGTGTGGCTCGGAACCGGCCTCCCGGGTCTCGCCGGTGGGATCAAGGCTGGTACTTCGGTGGGTGAGGCGCAGTTGCGTCGGCTGATGGGGCATGGGCAGGATCCGAATGGGCCGCCCCCTTCATTCGGTCCGGTCGCTCTGTGAGTCGTCACTTTCGATTTGATGGGTGCACTGCCGAGCGTACTCGGCCGGGGGTAGGTAGCCGAGCGATGAGTGCCGACGCTGATGGTTGTACTCGGTCTTCCAGTCGCCGATCACGACCGGAGCGTGCAGCAGTGAGTAGAAGCTGTTGATGTTGAGGCACTCGTCGCGGAGGCGGCTGTTGAACGATTCGACGTATCCGTTGTGCCAGGGCGAGCCGGGCGGAATGTAGAACAGGCCGGTGCGGGTACCCGCCCAGTCGGCCATCGCGTCGCTGATGAACTCGGGCCCGTTGTCGCTGCGGAGCACACCCGGTGCTCCGCGGACGGCGACGAGCTCTTCGAGGTGGGCGGTGAGCCGGTCGGCGGTGATCGACCGCTCCACGAGCCCGCCGATGCATTCGCGGGTGTGCTCGTCGACGATGGAGCAGATCTTGATCGNNACGAGGTTCGGTGCGACCGTCGCCAATCAGGTGGGCGGGCTGCTGTAGAGCCCGACGAGGGATGGATCGGATCGACCGGTGACAGTCGGTCCATACTCGGTGCATGGAATGGCTACGGCGGGCGGTGGCGGAGCCCATGGGAATTCGCGGGGCAGCGACTGCTCTCGGCATCTATGTCGTGGTTTGTGCCCTGGCTGCGGTGACTCTCATGGACTACCCCGAGATGTCTGCTGCCAGCAGGGCGGAAGGGATTCACGGGACTTTCCGAGTCGAGCAGCTGTCCTGCGACAAACTTGGTTGCACGTCGGTGGGATCCTTCACTGCGGACGGGGTGCCTGCTGTGCATGGTGGTTTGGAGCGGGAGCTACCACTGGGCACCGAGGTGGCAGCTCAGTACTTTCCGGCGAGCGGGATGATCTACCCCGTCGACTACGCGCTGTCACGCGACGTCATGTTGGGGGGCGTGGCCGGCGTCGTTGCGCTGGGCATGACGCTCGCAGGTGGTGCCTTGCTCTTCGTGTTTATCAAAGACCGGCTCGCGAAACGGCGCTCGTCAGGCATCCCGAATGAGGCTGCACCACCCCGTCGGGCAGGCTCGGAGCGCGACAACTGAGACTAGACGTGAAACTAGGACGCAAAACGCCCCGAGTTCGCAAATACGAACTCGGGGCGTTTCCCTTGGTCAGGGCCGCGGAGGATACGAGATTCGAACTCGTGAGGGCGTGAACCCAACCCGCTTTCCAAGCGAGCGCCATAGGCCTCTAGGCGAATCCTCCGTGGGGCAGCTTATAGTCACCGTCTGTCAGGGCGCCAATCGAAGCGTCCGAGCGGCTCCCAAAACAGCTCACGCAGGGTCGTCCACGCTCCCGCCGACACCTCCCAGGTGCCGAAGGGCGAACGTCCCCTGGGCCTGGGCCAGCACCTGACCGTCCGAGGCCCGGACCAGCTCACCGTTCGCGAACGCAGTCCGCCGAGACAGCTGGACCACCTCCCCGGTCGCGACCAGCTCGTCCCCGAGATGAGCCTTGTGCAGGAAGGTGCTCGACAGCTGCATCGTCAGGATCACCGGGCCCTCGCCCACTTGCAGCCGGATCGCCCGTCCCATCGCCGAGTCCAGCAGCGCGACGAACATCCCGCCGTGCATCGAGCCGGACGCATTGCGCACCCGCTCGTCCGCGACCATGTGCACCGTCGGACCCTCACCGACGGTGATCCCGTTGTGCTCGTTGAAACCCATCGTTCAGCTCTCGTGCAGCACCGCGAAGGTGGCCTGCCCCTGGGCGACCAGCACCTCGTCTGAGACCCGTCGCACCTCACCATCGACGAGACACAAGGCCTTGGACGCCTTCGTGACCGTCGCGTCCGCACGCAGGTCGTCCCCAGGCTGCGCGCCGTTGAGGTAGGTGACCGACAACTGCACCGTCACGACCTTCGCGTCCTCGTCGTCGAGTTCGGCACGGCAGGCCGAACCCATCGCCGAATCCAACATCGTCGCGAGCAACCCGCCGTGCACTCCACCGGAGACGTTCTCGCTGGTCTGGTCCGTGTGCGCGGTGGTCGTCGCGTCGTCGGTGCTGATGCCGACGTGCTCCAGGAATCCCATGCTCGCGAGTCTGTCAGACCCCGCTGACGGGTCCAGACCCATCGGACGAAAGGTCACATCCCGAGTTCGCGTGGGGTCGCTCGCCCGCGTCGGGCGCGATCCGCGCCTTGCCGAACCTCCACGCCACACCCAGCCCGTGGAACGACAGCGACACCGACGCCAGCAGCCCGTGCACCGGCACCGATTTGCTCGACAGACGTCCGAAGCCTTCGTGGGCTTCGTTCTGGGTGCGCCAGGCCGTAGAGCATCCGGGACGTGGAGTAGCGCGCCGACGGCGCCACCGATGGCGATGAGCTGTATCTGCCGGCACGACAGGCTCCGCTGCAGGGCCGCGCCGCGCTGGACCCGTCCGGGTGAGGTGTTGGCGATGACCTCGGCGAAGCGCCCGATTCGTGGGCTTCCGCACGACCCGGTAGAGTGCACCCAAGGCCTCCGCGCGGCGGCACCTCGCCCAATCCCCCCAGGGTCGAGAGACAGCAAGGGCAAGTGAGCTCTGTCGGGTGCGCGGGGGCCCCTTCATGTCCTCTGGGCCTGCGCCCCTGGGGACTTCCCGCTGCATCAGCCGTTTCCTCGTAGACCTACCGGACGGCTCCATCCAGCGCCGCCACCGCGTCATGTACCGGCGCAGGTCGGGCTTCTCGGTATGCAGCTGGTCGGCGAACTCGGGGGTGGCCATGGTGCAGATTGTCGGCCATCCGCGCCTCGGAAACTGTGGGTGGGCTCGTCTAGGCTCACTCGGGTGAGCGACGACACCATCGAACCCCTGCTCGACGAGGGGGAGAGCGACGACTTCTTCCAGCAGGACGGCCCCGGTCTGTTGGCGGTGGATGAGCCGGAGCCCGTCGCGCCGTCCCCGCTGCCGGCTGGCGGACTTGCCGTTGATGCTGACCTGCCCGAGCCCGATCCGGAGCCCGAGGAGGTCGTCGTCGTCCCCGGTCTGGCGCGCAATGAGGCCGGTCTGAGCGAGGACGAACTGGCGGAACTTTCGGACGACGACCCCGACGACCCGCTCTTCGACGACCCATCGGACGACCCGGACGAGTCCGGTGATGGCGACGACGGCTCCGACCGTTCCGGGGACGACGAAGCAATAACCCTGGGGGACGAGGTTCCCGACGTGGACATCGATGATCCGGACGAGATCGGGGACGAGCCAGTCGCAACCGCCCCGGATGCTGTCGCCGCAACCGCCTCGTCCGAGGCTGCTCCGGCTGCTCCGGCTTCTGGGGCTTCTGGGGCCTCGCGGGACGCCGAAGGTGCGCCGCTGGCGCTGTACCGGCGATACCGTCCCGAGACCTTCGCCGAGGTGATCGGGCAGGAGCACGTCACCGACCCCCTGCAGCGGGCCCTGCAGAACAACAAGGTGAACCACGCCTATCTGTTCAGCGGCCCGCGTGGCTGCGGCAAGACCACCAGCGCGCGCATCCTCGCCCGCTGCCTGAACTGTGTCGAGGGTCCGACCCCGACGCCGTGCGGCAAGTGCCAGAGTTGCCAGGAACTGGCGCGCGGTGGGTCCGGCTCGATCGACGTCATCGAGATCGACGCGGCCTCCCACGGCGGCGTCGACGACGCCCGCGACCTGCGGGAACGGGCCTTCTTCGCCCCCGTCCACAGCCGCTACAAGATCTACATCATCGACGAGGCGCACATGGTGACGGCGCAGGGCTTCAACGCGCTGCTTAAGCTCGTCGAGGAGCCCCCGCCGCACGTGAAGTTCATCTTCGCGACCACCGAGCCGGAGAAGGTGATCGGGACGATCCGTTCCCGCACCCACCACTACCCCTTCCGGCTGGTGC
>DGKN01000030.1 GCA_002387005.1 Propionibacteriaceae bacterium UBA4569 | reverse complement strand
TGTGTCCCATCAACGGCAGTCGTCCTGGGGCAGGCGTGCACATCGCCGTTGCCGGGTGCCGTAAGTTTGTGCCCATGGCAACAGCACTCGTGACCGGCGGCACGTCCGGCATCGGGAACGCCTTCGTCCGGGCCTTCGCGGCCCGCGGCCTGGACGTGGTGATCGTCGCCCGCGACACCGCCCGCATGGATTCCATCGCTCGCGACATCACGGCCCAGCACGGGGTGCACGTCGAGACGATCGCCGCCGACCTCTCCAAGGCCGAGGACGTCACCCGCATCGCCACCTGGATCGAGGACCCGGCCCACGACCTCGACTGGGTCGTCAACAATGCCGGCTTCGGACTGCACGCCAAGCTGCTGGACGCCGATCAGCTGGCCACCCAGCGTCAGGCGATGGACGTGATGTGCTGGGCCGTCCTGGAGATCTCCGCCGCCGCAGGGCGCGCGATGAAGAATCGCGGGCGCGGACACATCGTCAACGTGGCCTCCACCTCGGCCTGGTACTACTCCGGCAACTACTCGGCCATCAAGGTCTGGTGCCTCAGCTTCACCCAGGCGCTCGCCAATGAGCTGCGCGGGACGGGCGTCACCGCCACGGCGCTGTGCCCCGGGTGGGTGCACACGGAGTTCCACGACCGCGCCGGCATCGCCACTACCACACTTCCCGAGTTCGTCTGGGTCGACCCCGACGTGCTGGTGTCCGAGTGCCTGGCCGATGCCGAGAAGGGCAAGCCGGTCAGCATCCCCACCACCAAGTGGAAGGCCGTCATCGGCGTGGCCCAGATGCTGCCGCGCACGACCATTCGCTGGGCCAGCCGCAAGATCTCGGGAACGAGGACCAAGAAGTGAGCCCCAGCTTCGGTGAGCGCGGCCGCTACACCTCCGAGTCGACCGCACTGGCCCGCACGGGCGCACAGATCCTGCTGCTCAAGCCTGCCGTCTGGCGGCTGGTGGACATCGAGGTGCACAACCAGGGATTGTTGGAGAACCTCGAGGCACCCTTCGTGGTCGTCGGCAACCACTCATCGCACCTGGATGCACCGCTCATCATCGGCTCGATGCCGCGCCGGCTGGCGAAGTTCCTGGCCACCGGCGCTGCGGCCGACTACTTCTTCGACCGGTGGTGGANNGGGTGGGGGAAGGCCGCGCCGACAGCACTGTTCTTCAATGCCTTCCCGGTCGACCGCAAGGGGACGCGTGCCCGCAAGGGCATGGGCGGCCAACTGCTGGCCGACGGCGTCCCGCTGCTGCTGTTCCCCGAGGGAACCCGTTCGCGCACCGGCGCGATGGCCCCCTTCAAGCCCGGCGCCGCGGCGTTGTGCATCTCGCGCCACGTCCCGGCCGTCCCGGTCGCCCTGGTCGGCGCCTACGCGGCGTGGCCACACAAGCAGGCCCACCCGCCGCTCAACCGTCCCAAGGTGCACGTCGTCTTCGGCCGCCCGATGATGCCCCAGCCCGGGGAGATCGCCCACCAGTTCAACGAGCGGATCCGCCGCAAGGTGCTCGAGCTGCACGACTCGACGGCTCGCGCCTACGGCATGAAGACGCTCGCCGAGTACGCCCACACCGCCGCGCTGGAGAAGGCGCGCACCGCCGAAGCACCCGAGGAGAAGTCGTGAGCACCCCTGAACAGGCCGGCCCCAACCAGACGGGCCAGCCGAACAAGAACAGCGTGGCCGTGAAGTTCCAGAAGTGGTGGGGCTGGGGCAACGAGGCCGCCAAGCCCTATGCCGTCGCGGACAAGCCCAAGTTCCCGACCTTCGCGATGGAGAACCTCGGCGTCGACATCCTGTCCAAGGAACTCGAGACCCCCAGCTTCGACGACCTCGACGTCCCCGCCTCCCAGCTCCGTGATGATCTGCGCGCCAAGCTGGTCGAGGTGATCGGTGAGCAGTACGTCGCCACCGACGACGAGGTGCGCGTGATCCACGCCTTCGGCAAGGGCGTGCGTGACCTGGTCCGCGTCCGTCGTGGGCAGCTGGACCGCATCCCAGACGTCGTCGTCTACCCAGCCGACGAGACCCAGGTGCGCGCCGTGATGGACGCCGTGCTCGAGGCTGACGCCGTCGTCATCCCCTACGGCGGCGGCTCGAACATCGTCGCTGCGCTGGAGCCGGAGAAGGGTGAGCAGCGCCAGGTCGTCACCGTGAACATGGGACGGATGGGCAAGGTGCTCGAAATCGACGAGCACTCCTGCCTGGCCCGGATCGAGGCCGGCGCGTTGGGCCCCGACATGGAGGAGCAGCTCAACAAGCAGGGCTGGACCCTGGGCCACTTCCCAGACTCCTTCATGTGGTCGACGGTCGGCGGCTGGATCGCCACCCGTTCCACCGGTTCACAGTCCGACAAGTACGGCGACATCGCCGACATGACCCGCGGGGTGCGGATGGTCATGCCCGCGGCTCCCGATTCCGCCGAACGCACGGACGTCCTGGTGCTGCACCCGCTGCCGTCGTACTCGTCCGGCCCGAGCGTTCGGGAGATGGTCCTGGGCTCGGAGGGGCGTCTGGGCATCATCACCGAGGCTTGGATGCAGGTGCACAAGCTGGCCGAGGTCCGCGAGATCCAGGCCTACTTCTACCCGACCTACGAGGACGGGCTGCGAGCCGCGGAGGCGATCGCGCACTCCGATGCCGAGCCGATGATGCTGCGCGTCTCCGACGCGGCCGAGACCCAGTTCTCGATGGCGAACGGCAAGAAGAGCTCGAAGGTCAGCCACTACATGAACCAGGCCGTCCAGCGCGTGATGCTGGCCAAGGGCTGGAACCTCGACAAGATCTGCATCAGCTTCGTCGGCTTCGAGGGTTCGGCGACGCACGTTCGTTACACCAAGAGCGTCGTCAGCAAGATCGTGAAGGCCCACGGGGGCCTGGGCGTCGGCAAGGGCCCCGGTACCCTGTTCGACCAGAAGAAGTACGACATCCCCTACATCCGCGACTTCCTGCTCAACATCGGGATCCCGGCGGACGTCTCGGAGACCGCCACCCCCTGGAGCCGGGCGGAGGAGATTCACACGAAGACCGTCGCGGCAGCCGAGAAGGCCTTCACCGAGACCGGTCACCGCGGCTTCATCATGTGCCACGTCTCGCACAGCTACCACGCGGGCGCCTGCCAGTACTTCACCTTCGCGGTGGCCGATGGATCTGAAACCAGCATGGACACCTATGACCACGTGAAGCGCGCGGTGCAGCAGTCCTTCATCGACTGTGGAGGCACCGTGAGCCACCACCACGGCGTGGGCGAGGAGCACTCCCCCTGGATCGACCAGGACATCTCCCCCGCCGGGGTGCACATGCAGCGCAAACTCTTCGAGGGCGTCGACCCGGGCCGCAACCTGAACCCCGGCAAGATCGTCCACGACGGACGTCCGGGGGTCTCGTCCAACTCCTCGGACGCCTGAGCCCTCGCCAGCGACGCGCATCCCGTACCCNNCCAGCCTGTGCACCGCAGCCTCCCGCTAGATTGGCGGTGTGACGATCCACGCGCGCCGCATCACGGCTGACCAGCACCTCGCCTTCGTCGAGGCCCGGGCTGCCGAGGCCGACTACCCCACCACCGTCAGCTTCCTGCAGCTCCCCGCCTGGGCGAAGGTCAAGCCCGAGTGGGGCTCCGACTCGGTGGGATTCTTCGACGGCTCCGAGCTGATCGGCACCGGGCTGGTGCTCTACCGCCAGCTCCCCCGGCTGAAGCGCTACCTCGCCTACCTGCCAGAGGGTCCGGTGGTCGACTGGACGCGACCCGACATCGACCAGGTGCTCACCGCGCTGGCCGAGCACGTCAAGAAGCGTGGTGCCTTCGGGCTGCGGATCGGGCCGACGCTCGTCGAGCGGGCCTGGGGCCACAACACGATCAAGCATGCCGTCAGCGACGAAGCCGTCACAGCGCTGAGCCAGGCCACCCCCGACCGCACCAGCCCAGCCGCGGACCAGCTGCGCCGCACGCTGGAGGGTCTGGGCTGGAGGTCGCCCAAGGACGCCGAGGGTTTCGCCGCCGGACAGCCCAAGTTCAACTTCCAGCTGCCGCTGGCCGACGAGCACGGCAACCCGCTGGGTGAGGACGTCATCCTCAAGGGCATGAACCAGCTGTGGCGGCGCAACATCAAGAAGGCCGACAAGTCCGGCGTCGAGGTGGTCCAGGGCACCCGCGACGACTTGGCCGCCTTCCACGAGGTCTACCTTGTCACCGCCGAGCGGGACCACTTCACCCCGCGTCCGTTGGCGTACTTCGAGACGATGTGGGACGCGCTGAACACCGAGATGCCCGACCGGATGCGCGTCTACTTGGCCAAGCACGAGGGCGAGGTCGTGGCGGCCACCACCTGGATCCGGGTCGGACGCCATGCCTGGTACTCCTACGGCGCCTCGTCGAACGAGAAGCGGGAGGTGCGCGGGTCGAATGCGATCCAGTGGCGGATGATTCGCGACTCGATAGTGGCCGGTTGCTCCACCTACGACCTGCGCGGCATCACCGAGGGCGTGGCCGCCGATGATCCCGAGATCGGCCTGATCCAGTTCAAGGTAGGCACCGGGGGCGAGGCAGTCAGCTACCTCGGAGAGTGGGACCTGCCACTGAACCGTCCGCTGTATCAGGCCTTCGACGCGTACATGAATCGAGACAAGCTCCAGAGTCGCTTGTTGAACCGAGACAAGCACATCGCCCGCGCCCGACACATCACCGCCAGCGCCCGCGACTTGGCGGCCGGTCCAAAGAACCTCGCTGCCCGCGGCTTGAACCGGGGGAAGTGAGATGAGCGTCACCCTGCGCATCGAGACCGAGGCCTGGCGCATCCACCTCGGCAATGTCTTCGG
>DGKN01000175.1 GCA_002387005.1 Propionibacteriaceae bacterium UBA4569 | reverse complement strand
ACTTCGCGGCGCTGGACGTCGACTTTGCGAGCCTGTCCGCGCACAAGGTGGGCGGCCCGGTCGGCATCGGTGCGCTGCTGGTTCGTCGGGGCCTCGAACTGCCTCCCTACGGGCTCGGTGGGGGGCAGGAAGCACGCGTTCGTTCCGGCACGCAGCCGGCGGTTCTGGCTGCCGCCTTCGCGGCCGCTGCTNNGGAAGCGGTCGAACAGCTGGACGCTGAATCGGCACGCCTGCATCGCCTGCGTGAGGACCTCGTCCGACGGTTGCGATCGGACGTCCAAGGGGTCCGGCTGAATGGGGGAGAGACAGTCTCGCCGGCCATCTGCCACGCCACCTTCGAAGGCCTGCGAGCCGACGACCTGTTGTTGCTGCTCGACCAGGCGGGCTTCGACTGCTCCACCGGATCTGCCTGCCGAGCAGGGGTGCACCAGCCGTCCGAGGTGATGCTGGCGATGGGCCGCAGCCTGGACGAGGCCTTGGGATCCATCCGCTTCTCCTTCGGCCCCGGCACGACCGACGATGACATCGACCGCCTGGCTGACGTTCTGCCCGAACTCGTCAGCAGAGCCCGGGTCGCGCACGCGGGGTAGGCTCACGCGGCGTGAGGTGTAGGGCGTGANNTGAGGTGTAGGGCGTGAGGTGTAGGGCGTGAGGTGGTTGGCATGAAGGTGCTGGTGGCGATGTCGGGCGGGGTCGACTCGGCCGTTGCGGCTGCCCGGATGGTGGCGGCCGGGCATGAGGTCACCGGCGTCCATCTGGCCTTGAGCAAGAACCCGGCCAGCTACCGCAGCGGCGCTCGTGGGTGCTGTTCGCTGGAGGACTCGCACGATGCACGGCGCGCCGCCGACAAGCTCGGCATCCCCTTCTATGTCTGGGACTTCAGCGACCGTTTCGCGTCCGATGTCGTGGATGACTTCGTCGCCGAGTACGCGGCAGGACGCACCCCCAACCCCTGCCTGCGCTGCAACGAGAAGATCAAGTTCGCAGCCGTCCTCGAACGCGGCCTCGCGTTGGGCTTCGACGCCGTCGCGACCGGCCACTACGCCCGTCTGGAAAACCACGGCGACGAGGTGAGCCTGCACCGCGCCGCCGACCCGGCCAAGGACCAGTCCTATGTGCTCGGCGTGCTCGACCAGCACCAGTTGCGCCATTCCCTGTTCCCCTTGTGCGACACCAACAAGACCGAGATCCGCGCCGAGGCTGCGGCACTGGGGCTGGGCGTGGCCAAGAAACCCGACAGCCATGACATCTGCTTCATTGCAGACGGAGACACCGCCGGCTTTCTGCGCGGCCGGATCGGCACGGAACCGGGTGAGTTCGTCGACACGCAGGGCGTCGTGGTCGGACAGCACACCGGGCACCACCAGTTCACCGTTGGCCAGCGGCGCGGGCTGCGCCTCGGCGTCCCCGCGGCTGACGGACGTCCGCGCTATGTGCTGGACATCGAGCCGGTCACCAAGCGGGTGGTCGTCGGGCCGGAGGAAGCATTGTCGGTGCGGGTGATCGAGGGGATCCGGCCCATCTGGGCGCAGTCCCGTGTCGAGGGCTCCTGGCGTGGTGTCGCGCAGGTGCGCGCCCACGGCGATGCGCTGGCATGCCGGGTCTCCAGCCCGGACCAGGATTCGCTGCTGATCGAACTGGACGAGCCGGTGCGAGGGATCGCGCCCGGCCAAGCAGTCGTCGTCTACGACGGTGACCGCGTCGTCGGCTCTGCCACCATTGCCCATGCCCGGGCGGTTTCGGCTCGTGACGACGGGGTGTCTTGATGCGCGCGACCGGTCTGGGTTCGTTGCCCGGCACCGACATGCCCGCTGCGCTGCGGATGGCGCTCGGCACCGGTTCGCCGTGGTTGCCGGAACTGCCAGCCCGTGGTCCCGGCGCCGGCATGATCGGGCGTACCACGGCCGTCCTCGAAGGTCTCGGGGCAGACCTTCAGCCGCAGGGCTGGCGGCTGATCGACGGTTCTGGCGTTGACCACGCACGGGCGCGCAGCACGCTGCGCCATGACCTGGATGACCTGGAGGAGGCTGCCCAAGGCCATGCGGGCCCGGTGCGGGTGACGATGAGCGGCCCGTGGACGATGGCTGCCTGCGTCGAACGTCCCCGTGGAGACCGGGTGCTGGCCGACCATGGCCTGCGCCGCGAGCTGGCCGAGTCGCTGGGGATCGGGTTCGCTGACCTGCTCGCCGAACTGGGCAGGCGGTTGCCCGCGGTCTCCTTTACAGCCCAACTGGATGAGCCCTCGCTGCCGGCCGTCCTGGCCGGTCGGGTGCCCACCGCGTCCGGCTTTTCCCGGCACCGCGGCGTGGACGTGCCAATGGCGGTCGACCTGCTGGCCCGCGTCGTGCAGCCGGTCAAGGCCGTCGTGGACGAGGTGACGATGCACTGCTGCGCTCCCGGACTGGACCTGGACGTGCCCGACAAGGCAGGTGTTGACGTGCTGGCGCTGCCGTCCTCCAACCTGACCGCAGCGCAGTGGGACCAGCTGGGCCCCTGGCTGGAATCAGGACGGCGGCTCGCGCTCGGCNNGCCGTTGGGCCTGGACCCAGCCGTCTGGATCGAGAAGGTCGACCTGTCCCCCGACTGTGGTCTTGCCGGGTGGTCAGAGCTGGGCGCTGGACGTCTCCTCGAACAGTTGGAGCGCGCCGTGGAGTTGTTGCCCGAACAACTCACCCGCTGTCAGCCCGGCTAAGCTGGCCCCGTGCGCATCCTGACCGACCTCGACCTGAACAGCTCCTCGCCCCGCGCGTCGGAACTGGGGCAGGCGACGCCGGTCCGGGTCCACCCCCGGCTGGGGGAGTGGGGGCCGGAAAATGTGCCCACCACCCGCGCGAAGAAGCGTCAGCGCGTGCTCTCGGTCGTCGTCTTCCTCGCGGTGCTGACCGCGTTGTGCCTGCTCGGCTGGTTCTTCTACCGCGCGCTCAACGGGCTGCTCTGACGCGATCGGCCTTGGCGGTCGAAAGCTCCGTTCGCCCCCAGACTCAGGGCGTGGTTGACCGGTTCGGGTCGGTGTCGTGAGGACGTCTCGGGCCTAGACGAGGCCGGACAGGTGCTGCAGCCGACGGACCTCTGAGTCCAGGAACTCGGGACCACCCACTCGCCCCAGCACGACCGCCCGGCCACCGCTGACCGGGGCGTGGGCGCACACAGCGTCCCCCCAGTTCGGCAGCCAGCCCGAGTCCAGCTCCACCCGTCCAGGCCTGGTCAGGTCACCCATCAACGCCAGCGATGCAGCGTCCAGCTCGGGTGCCTGCTCGCTGCCCGCGACGACGCGACCGGCAGCAAGGTCGACCACCGCAGCCCACTGGCAGTGGAAGACCGCCGGCGCCTCGGTGGCGAGCACCTCTGCCGCGCGGGCAGGAGCGGCCACCATGTGGTCGATCAATTCGATGTCGGACTCGATGCCCCAGCTTTCCGGGTAGCGGGAGATCCACAGCACGCGTACGCCCTCCAAAGCGGTGCATGCGCTGACCAACTCGTCGTGCGGAACCGAGGGCGGCAGGTCGAGCATGAAGTCGTCGACGACCTGGGCCCCACCCTTCTCGACGATCTCGACCGCGCTGATGTCGGCACCCACTGCACCCATGGCGGACGCGACCATTCCCAGGGCACCGGGAACGTCGGGGAGGCTCACTCGCAACAACAGCACCCTGACATCCTGCACCATGTCGACATCCGTATCGCCCGGGCGCACCACGGCGGACAGGTGCCCGGCACCAGTCCACTACGATGGCGAGGCGTACGTCCCGACCCAGGTTCGTGCGCCCGCAGTACCCAATCCAACATCACAGGAGTGCACATCGTGGCCCTCACCAGAGATGACGTGGCGCGCCTCGCGGCGCTGGCCCGCATCGAGCTCGGCGATGCCGAACTCGACCACCTGGCCCCACAGCTCGACCTCATCCTCGAGTCCGTGGGCCGGGTGACCGAGGCCCCACTGGACGGCGTCCCGCCCACCTCGCACCCCGTGCCGTTGACCAATGTCTTCCGCGCCGACCAGACGCGTCCCTCCTTCCCGGTGCAGGCGCTGCTGGCGGGGGCGCCGGCGAGCGAGGACGATCGTTTCCGCGTTCCCCGGATCCTGGACGAGGAGGCATGATGAGCACGATCAGCCACGACCTGTTGCACGCCTCCGCGCTGCAGCTGGCCGAATGGATTCGTACCGGTGAGCACACCTCTGTAGAGGTCGTCACCGCCCACCTGGACCGGATCGAGGCGGTGGACGAGAAGGTCAACGCCTTCATCTCCACCAACCGTGAGGCCGCCCTGGCCGCCGCCGCAGCGGTGGACGCCAAGGTCGCAGCAGGTGAGGAAGTCGGCCCGCTGGCCGGCGTTCCGATCGGTGTCAAGGACCTGTTGTGCTGGCAGGAACTTCCGACCACCGCCGGCTCGAAGATCCTCACGGGCTGGACCCCTCCCTACGACGCCACCATCGTGCGCCGCCTGCTGGACGCCGACCTGGTGATCGTGGGCAAGACCAACCTGGACGAGTTCGCGATGGGCTCGTCAGGCGAGAACTCTGCCTACGGACCCACCCGCAACCCATGGGCCACCGACCGCGTCCCCGGCGGCTCAGGCTCCGGCTCAGCCGCGGCGCTGGCCGCCTTCGAAGTCCCTTTGACCATCGGCACCGACACCGGCGGCTCGATCCGCCAGCCCGCCGCGCTGACCGGCACGGTGGGTGTGAAGCCGACCTATGGTGGCACCTCCCGCTTCGGCGTGATCGCGATGGCCTCCTCGCTCGACCAGCCCGGACCCTGCGCCCGGACGGTCGCCGACGCCGCTGCCCTGCACGAGATCATCTGCGGGCACGACGCGAACGACTCGACGTCGGTTCCGGCACCCGTCCCGGACGTCGTCGCGGCGGCCAGCTCCGCGGATGTTCGCGGCCTGAGGGTCGGCATCGTGCGCGAGCTGGGCGGGGAGGGTTTCGCACCCGACGTCCGCGCCCGCTTCGACGAGGCCGTCGCGACCCTGACCGCGGCCGGTGCCGAGGTCGTGGAGGTCAGCTGCCCGAACTTCGACTACGCGCTCGGCGCCTACTACCTGGTGATGCCGGCCGAGGCGAGCTCGAACCTGGCCCGCTATGACGCGATGCGCTACGGCCTGCGCGTCGGGGACGACGGCACCCGCTCGGGCGNNGACGGCACCCGCTCGGTCGAGCAGGGGATGCGCCTCTCGCGCGCCGCGGGCTTCGGCGACGAGGTCAAGCGCCGGGTCATCCTGGGCACCTACGCCCTGTCGTCGGGGTACTACGACGCCTACTACGGCTCCGCGCAGAAGGTCCGCACGCTGGTGGCCCGCGACTTCGAGGCCGCCTTTGCCCAGTGCGACGTGCTCGTCTCCCCGGTCGCCCCGACCACCGCTTGGCCGCTGGGGGAGAAGTTCGACGACCCGGTGGCCATGTACGCGGGCGACCTGTGCACCATCCCGGCAAACCTGGCCGGGCTGCCTGCCGCCAGTTTCCCCTGTGGCCTGGATTCGGCCGGCCTGCCGGTCGGCTTCCAAGTGATGGCCCCGGCGCTGGCCGACGACCGCCTCTACCAGGTGGGCGCCGCTCTGGAGCAGGCATTGCAGACCCAGTGGGGCGGGCCCCTGCTCGACCAGATCACCCTGCTCGACCAGATCACCGCTCTTGACGAGAACACCCAGCAGGAGGCACGCGCATGAGCGACGAACTGCTCGACTACAACGACGTGATGGCGGCCTACGACCCCGTCCTGGGCCTGGAGGTGCACGTCGAGCTCAACACCGCGTCCAAGATGTGGTGCGGCTGCTCGACCAAGCCGGGACAGGCACCCAATACCCAGGTCTGCCCGGTCTGCCTCGGCCTGCCCGGATCGCTGCCGGTGGTCAACGCGAAGGCCGTGGAGTCTGCCATCCGGATCGGGCTGGCGCTCAACTGCGACATCGCCGAGTGGTGCCGGTTCGCTCGCAAGAACTACTTCTACCCTGACATGGCCAAGGACTACCAGATCAGCCAGTCCGACGAGCCGATCTGCGTGGACGGCCATGTCGACGTCGAGGTGGACGGGGAGACCTTCCGGGTGGAGATCGAGCGCGTCCACATGGAGGAGGACGCCGGCAAGCTCAGCCACCAGGGCGGTTCCACCGGACGCATCAACGGCGCTGACTACTCGCTGGTCGACTACAACCGCGCTGGCGTGCCGCTGATGGAGATCGTCCCCCGTCCCGTCCGTGGGCTCGGCGCCAAGGCCCCCGAG
>DGKN01000053.1:282-5519 GCA_002387005.1 Propionibacteriaceae bacterium UBA4569 | reverse complement strand
CAGGTGCACGCCATAGGAGAGGTAGACGTAAAGGTGCCCCGGCGGCCCGAACATCACCTCGGTGCGAGCGGTGGGGCCGCGAAAGGCATGCGAAGCCGGGTCGTCCGGGCCCAGATAGGCTTCGACCTCGGTGAGTTCGACGGCCACCTTGCCGTGGCGCAGCACGGCCCCCAGCAGCAGTGGCGCCACCTGGAGCGGCGAGCGGGACAGGTCGATCACCTACCNNCGAAAGCCCCGCCGGGATAGGCTCATCGGGTGAGCACAGACCCCAGTCCCAGCGCGGTGCGGTTGGTGGCCGGTCTGTGCGGCGCAGTGGTGTTGCTCACGTCCTCGTGTACTGCCAGCGGAGTTGCCCTGTCACCGAGCAGCAGTGCCGGCCCGTCGACTGTGCAGCCCGCGGCCAGCGCGTCCGGCAACTCGGACCTGACCCGCCCGGGGCGGGCCCAGGCAGCGGTGGCGAAACTGGCCCAACAGGCAGGGACGCTGCCCATCATCAAGGTGGACCTGAGCGCCACCACCGCGTCGCTCAGTGCGGTCAAGGACGGCAAGGTCGTTGCGTGGCAGTGGGAGGACGGCGTGGTCACGCCGACCGACAGCGACATTGAGTACGTGGAGCAGGCCAGCTTCACCCCTGCCGACTTCGCACTGGGTGACCTGGGCTCGCTGTTCCGCACCGCCGCGCAGATCTCGGGCAGTTCGTCGAACCAGGGGTTGCAGATCGTCGACTACAACGCGGGCCAGGTGCTGATGACCGTGACCACCCGTCCGGAGTCCATGCCGGTCTTCTTCCGTCGCGATGGCACGGCGATCAACCGTTTGGACTTCACCACGACGGCAGGCTTCACCGAGGCCATCCGGGACGCCGCGGGCGACGACCGGGTGTTGGCGATTGGTTGGTCCCCGAGCGAGGGCCTGTGGTCCGACGCACCCGCCAGCGAGGCGGGCGTGGTGGTGCGCACCACGCGCCAGGCCAAGGTGCCGGCCTGGACCTCCAGCCGCAAGGCCAGCGCGACGGGGCTGCGCTTCCCCGCGTCCATCGTGGATGCGGCGGTGCTGGCCAAGCTGGCCGTCCAGTTGCCGCAGCGCTACCAGGCCGACGAGCAGGACATCTCGTTCACCATCCACCGCGTCGACCGGATGGTCTCACCGGTCATCGAGTGGACGGTGGGGGGTCGGCGCGTCATCACGACGCTGTCGGGCACCGACATCAGCGACCAACTGCCCTGAGAGACGCAGCCCAGGCCTTGCCCATGCCTTCGATGGCTTGGGTCAGCCCTCGAGGTTGTTCGTGGTGAAGGTCTCGGAGCAGACATTGGGATCACCCGAGTCGAAACCGCGGCTCACCCAGTAGTGGCGCATCTTGGCCGAGCCGTGGGTCCATGACTCGGGGCTGACGCGACCGCTGGACGACTCCTGGATGCGGTCGTCACCGACGGCCTCGGCCGCATCGGCGACGCGTATCAGGTCGTCCTTGGTGATGCCGGAGATGATGGCGTCGTTGCCGGAGGCGGCGTTCTTGAACCAGACGCCCGCGTAGCAGTCGGCCTGCAGTTCCAGACGCACCTGCGGGGAGGTGGGGCCGGTCTGGTTGCCGGCGGCCTGAACCTTGCCGAGCTGACCGGTGAGGTCGGAGACGTGGTGGCCGTACTCGTGGGCGAGGATGTAGGCCTCGGCCGCGTCCCCACCCTGCGCGCCGAGCTGCTGCAGCAGCTGGTCGGCGAACTCGGTGTCGATGTAGACCTTCTTGTCGCTCGGGCAGTAGAAGGGGCCCACCTGCGAGCTGGCCGTGCCGCAGCCGGTGCTGACCTGGCCGGAGAAGGCGATCGTCGGGCTCTTGGTGTACTGGCCATCGGCGAACTGGCTGGCCCAGTAGGACTGGATCGAGTTCACGTAGGCAGTCCAGCGGCACTCCCGGTTCGTCGCGACGTCGGCACCCGAGGTGCAGTTGTTCTGAGAGGCGGAGGTGGTCTGCGTACCGGAGTCGCCCGTGGCGCCCAGCACGTCGGCCGGATTGAAGCCGAAGATGAGCCCCAGGATCACGATGATGATGCCGAGGCCACCACCGATCGCGACGCCGCCACCGCTACCGCCACTGCCACCGGCGTTGATCACCTGTGACGGGTCGAGCTGGGCATTCTGGTTGAAGTCCATCCGAGGGGCCCCCTTGCTGGGTTGAGCACTGCTGACGCGGCTGCACTGCCCTGCTGCGCGCGGGATCAGCGTAGCGAACCGGCGCGTCGGGTTGTCGCACGCCTCGGCCATATTGCGATCGGCGAACAGCCCCCACGGGTCGCCGCACTGGTCAGTGCCGCAACGGATGCCATGATGGAGGAATGCGCATCGTGGGAGTGGGACAGCCGGGGAAGGGTGAGGCCGTCCGGCTCCACGTCGACCACGGCGCCCATCCGCACCAGGTGCTGTGGCGGCGCGGCTTCGTGCTCAATGAGCTGCTGTCGGCCCGGTTGGAGGGCGGCGAGGTGGTGCTCACCGTGCGGGTGAGCCCCCGCGCACCAGGCTCGCGTCCACCGCGGGTCAAGCACCGCGGCGCCGACCCCGACCTGCTGGTCGCCGACGGGGAGGAACCCGTGCTCAACCAGCGCCTCGCGGCCTATGCGATCGTCCGATCCTCGCGCGGGGTGCTCGGCACCGAGTGCTCGAACCGAACGGCCGTCCCCGGTCTGTGGCAGCTGCCCGGCGGCGGACTGAACCCCGGGGAGTCCCCATCGGACGCGCTGATGCGCGAGATTGCCGAGGAGACCGGACAGAAGGTGCGGATCAACCGCCTGATCGACCTGCAGTCTGACCACTGGATCGGACGGGCGCCCAACGGCGTGCTGGAGGACTTCCACGCCCTGCGGATCATCTTCACCGCGACCTGCTTGGAACCCACCACCCCGAACGTGATCGACATCGACGGGACGACCGAGCGCGCGGCCTGGGTGCCCTTGCGCCAGTGGCGTTCGCTGCCCTGGACCTCGGGTGCCCGGTCCCTGCTGGACAAGCACCTGGACCAGGTGCCAGTCCACTGACGGCCTGATCACCCCCAGAACACGGGAAAGCCCCCGCCATTGGCGGGGGCTTTCGTCGTCCTGCAGTCGCGGGTCAGTCGCGACGGAAGAAGCTGAGCAGGCGCAGGATCTCGGTGTAGAGCCACACCATGGTGACCGTGATGCCGAATGCCGCGCGCCACGACTCGCTGGCCGGCGCACCACCGGCGATACCGCGCTCGATGGAGTCGAAGTCGACCACGAGGTTGGACACGCCAAGGCCGACACCCAGCAGGGCGGCGACGAGGCCGAGGCCACCCATGCCGCGCAGGCCGGTGTCGATGCCCATCAGGGCGAGCACGAAGTTCACCAGCATGACGCCCGCGAATGCGGCGGTGCCGATGAAGACCATCCGACGGAACTTCGGGGTGACGCGGATGTTGAAGTATCGGTAGGCGGCGAGCGTGGCACCGGCTGCGGCGAAGGTGCCGAGCACGGCCTGCTGGACGATGCCCTCGAACTGAACCTCGAACATCTTGCTGAAGGCGCCGATGAAGACGCCCTCGACGACCGCGTAGAACAGCACGGCGGCAGGGTTCACCACTCGGCGCATCGAGACGAGCAGGACGGTGATGAAGCCAACGATGGAACTGCCGATCAACGCCGTGCGGGCGGAGGTGTCAAAGGGGTTGACCACCGTGAAGGTGGCGGCAGCAGCGGCGACCAGCACGAGCATCGTGACGGCGGTCTTGCTGATCACGTCCTCGATGGTCATCCGGCCAACAGGCGTCTGGGCACGCGGGTCGGGCTGGAGGCCGGGCACCGGCTGCCACTGCGGCTGGGTGCGAGTGAACGCGTCCGGTCGGGACAGGATGGGATTGGCCATGAGTGGGTTGTTCTCCTTGCGCCGTTCGCTGACGGCCTTGGCAGGTTGGGCTTGCTGCCCCCTCAACACGAGAAAGCACTGGCTTGTTCCGTGTGAGCTCAGGCCCAGTGTACGGGCGTGCCAGAATGTGAGCTCGGTCCCCGTGGCCCAACTGGCAGAGGCAGGCGGCTTAAACCCGCCCAAGTGTGGGTTCGAATCCCATCGGGGGCACCACCGGGCACACCGCTCAGCTGGCGATCAGGCCCATCACGATGCCGTCCAGGATGTCGTTCTCGCTGACCACCATCGGACGTCCGACGCGCTGGGCGATCGCGTCGCAGACCAGCGCGCCACCGCAGATCACCTCGGCGCGCTTGGCGGGCAGGCAGGTGGTGGTGAGCACCTCCTGCACGGTCGATGCCAACAGCCGCTCGGCGAGGGCGTGCACCTGCTCCGGTGCCAGCATCGAGCCGTGCACCTTGCGCCGGTCGTAGGCCATCAGGTCCTGCTCGATGGCCGACAGCGACGTCGTCGTGCCGGCGACGCCGATGAAGGTGTCGATGCCGTCCAGCGGCACCTTGGAGCCTTCCAGCAGGCCTTCGACGAAGGCACGCGCAGCACCCACCTCGGCGTCCGAGGGAGGGTCGGAGTGCAGGAAGCGCTCCCGCAACCGCACCGAACCCATGTCCAGGCTGACAGCCTTCTCGACCACTGCACCGGTGGGCTCCACGGAGCCGACGACCAGCTCGGTCGAGCCGCCCCCGATGTCGATCACGAGCACCCGCCCGCTGGCCTGCGTTACGCCCGAGAGCGCACCACGGAAGGACAGTTCGGCCTCTTCCGGCCCGGAGATGATCTCTGCATCAACGCCCAGGCGCTCGCGCACGCCGCTGAAGAAGTCCTCGCGGTTGCGCGCATCGCGGGCGGCGGAGGTCGCAACGAAGCGCACCTTCTCCACGCCGAGCTCGCCCACCACGTCGGAGAACTGGTCGATGGCGGTCATGGTTCGCACCAGCGCATCCGGCGCGAAGGCTCCGGTGGCATCAACGCCCTGGCCGAGCCGGACCAGCTCGAGGCGGCGGTCCAGTTCGGTGACCTCGCCCCCGGGAACCTTCTCGACCACCAGCAGGCGGATGGAGTTGGTCCCACAGTCAATCGCTGCAACGCGCATCAGGTGGTCTCCTGTGTGATCTGGTCGGGGGTGGTCTGGTCGGGGGTGGTGCGCTCGGCAAGGCAAGGACGGGCCCAGAACTCGCCCAGGGTCGCCACCGCCTCGTCCCCGAGCGGGTTGACGCCCGGCCCGGCGGCCAGCGAATGCCCGACCAGCACGTGCAGGCACTTCACCCGGGTGGGCATGCCGCCAGCGCTGATGCCATCGATCTCGG
>DGKN01000053.1:0-216 GCA_002387005.1 Propionibacteriaceae bacterium UBA4569 | reverse complement strand
TAGGCGGCGGCCAGTTCCTCGTCGACGCCCAGACGTTCGGTCATCTCGGCCATCACCCCGTTGGCCTCCAGCGTCGAGACGGCTGAGGTCGCGCGCGGGCAGGTGAGGTAGAAGGTGGTCGGGAAGGGCGTCCCGTCCGGCAGGCGGGGCTCGGTGGCGACAACGCCGGGCTTGCCGCACGGGCAGCGCCAGGCCACGCCGGCGACGCCGCGCGGC
>DGKN01000020.1:2337-3494 GCA_002387005.1 Propionibacteriaceae bacterium UBA4569 | reverse complement strand
GCGGTCGCTGGCCGGATTGCTGGGCGACGGGCTGGCTCACCAGGCAGGGCCGACGGTCACCCTGTGACCGCTCAGCCGACGGTCGGCGCCGAGGAGCCGGCAATCGGTGCCGGGTTCTCCACGTCGGGCGCGATACCCGACTTCACGACCTCGGCCGGGTTGNNTCGGCCGGATTGCCCACCACGAGGCTGTACGGCGGGACATCGCGCGTCACGAAGGCGCCCGCCGCGATGCGGGACCCGCGGCCGATGCGCACCGGACCCACCACGACGGCATTGGGGCCGATCCAGACCTCGTCCTCGATCACGGGGGCACCGGTCTTCTCCCGGGTGCCGTCCGCGGCGATCCGGTCGCTCTGGCCGAGGGTCACCCCGTGGAAGATGGTGACGTTGGTGCCGATCGTCGCGGACGGGTTGATCACCGTGCCGTAGCCATGGGTGAGGGCCAGTCCGGCGCCCACCTGGGTGCGCCAGGACATGTCGACGCCTGCCGCGTGGGTGGTGGTGCGCATCAGCACCTTCGCGATGGGCAGCCCGAAACGACCCACGCCGCCCATCTGGGAGAGCGCCTGGCAGGCCCGCACACCGGCGATGGCCCGCAGGCTCCGGTTGCGGGCCAACGCCTTGACCACCCCAGCGGCACTGGGCGTGGTGCCTGTGCGCATGACGTCGGCCTTGAAGTCAGTCAGCTGTTCCATTGCGGTTCCCCTCAGCACTGAGCTACGGGACCAAGCCAGTCCCGGGTCCGGGTCAGCAGGATAACCCAGCTGCATCCGGTGCATCACGAGGAGCGACCACCGCCGCGCGAGAGCGGTCACGGATGCNNNCTGATCTGGGTCATGCCAGCGCAGGGAGGCAATCTCACGTGGACCAAGTCGGTCCACCACCCGTGCCCCCACCCACGGAAAGGGCACTGACATGAGCACCACCACCCGCACCACCGCAGCAGCAGCGGACGAGACCACGGCGCTGCACTCCAGCTCTGGCTGGCGGGTCGTCGACATCGTCGTCGCGGCCGTCCTCGGCATCGCCGTCGGACTCATCTTCATCGCCTTCAACTACACCGGCGCCAACCTCTTCGACCCCCTGTCGGCGGTTCTCCCCGGCCTGGGCGGACTGATCGTCGGCGTGTGGCTGATCGGCGGCCCGCTCGGCGGG
>DGKN01000020.1:0-2288 GCA_002387005.1 Propionibacteriaceae bacterium UBA4569 | reverse complement strand
TGGCCGCGACCGTCTCGGTGCTGCCGGGCAATAAGTGGGGCATCTCCACGTTGTGGTCGGGTCTGGCGCAAGGCTTCGGCGCCGAGCTGGTCTTCGCGCTCTTCCTGTACCGCGCCTGGCGGCTGCCGGTTGCGATGCTGGCCGGAGCCGGCGCCGGCGTCGGTGCCTGGATCCTCGAGTTCGGGCTGGGCAACCACGCGATGAGCCTCGGCTTCAACATCACCTACCTGGTCTGCCTCATCATCTCCGGANNCCCGCGCCCTCGCCCGCACCGGCGTGCTCTCGCGCTTCCCGTCCGGCCGCGAGGCATGAACCGGTGCGTCTGACGGCGCGCGACTGGGGTTGGCGCCATGCCGGCCGGGACGACTGGGCAGTCCGCGGGCTTGACCTGGACATCGAGTCGGGTGAGCGGGTGCTGCTGCTGGGCGCGTCCGGCGCCGGCAAGNNGGCAAGACGACGCTGTTGCGCTGCTTGTCAGGGGCGCATCGTCCGTCCGCTGGGAAAGTGCTGGTCGAAGGACGTCCGCTCGCCCATGACCGCACCGGATTGCGGGAACACCGACGCAACGTCCAACTGGTGCTGCAGGACCCAGACGACCAACTGTTCAGCGCGGACGTCGCACAGGACGTCTCCTTTGGTCCGATGAACCTTGGCCTGGACGAAGAAGAGGTGCGCAACCGGGTGGAGGAGGCGCTGGGCCTGCTCGGTGTCACCCATCTGACCGCTCGTCCGACGCACCAGCTCAGTTACGGCGAACGCAAGCGGGTCGCGACGGCGGGTGCGGTCGCGATGCGGCCGCGGGTGCTGCTGCTGGACGAGCCGACGGCCAACCTCGACCCCACCGGCGTCCGTGAGGTGACCGAGGCCGTGGGGCGCCTGGTCGCCAACCGCGGGACAACGCTCGTCGTGGTGGAGCACCGCGTCGAGGTGTGGGCGCACCTGGTCGACCGGGTCGTCGTGCTCGCCGCCGGCGGAGGGGTGCTGGCCGACGGATCTGCGTCCCAGGTCTTTGACAGGCACCGGGAGGACCTGCTGGACGCCGGGGTGTGGGTGCCGGGTGCACCGCTGCCCGAGCCGCTCCACCCGGTACCCGTCGCGGCTCACCCCTCCCACATCGTGTCGCCCTCCACCACCGCCCTGCTGGAAGGGCGCGACCTGACCATCGGACACCTGGCCAGCGCTCCGGCCCGCAGCGGGCTGGACGTGGTCATCCCCGATGCGACCTCGACGATGGTCACCGGACCCAATGGAATCGGCAAGTCCACGCTCGCCCTCACTCTCGCTGGGCTCCTGCCCGCCCTTGGGGGCAGGGTGGTGGCGGCGCCCGGGCTGTGCCCCGACCAGCCACCGCGCCGGCGCTTGCGCCGCGGTGGTCGTCCGCGCATCGACGACCCGGCCAGCTGGGCCTCGACCGACCTGCTGACCCGGATCGGGACCGTGTTCCAGAACCCGGAGCATCAGTTCGTCGCAGCCAGGGTGGACGACGAGGTGGCCGTCGGCCTCCGCGCGCTGGCCGCCGCTGGTCCGGGCCCTTGGGACGAGGGCCGCATCACCGAACGCGTGGACGAGGTGCTCGCCCTGCTGCGGTTGGACGCACTGCGCGGCGTGAACCCCTTCACGCTCTCGGGCGGTGAGAAGCGCCGCCTCAGCGTCGCCAGCGTGCTGGTCACCGCGCCACGCGTGGTCTTCCTGGACGAACCCACCTTCGGCCAGGACCGCAACACCTGGCTGGCGATGACCGACCTGGTCCGCGCGCTGGTGGAAGGTGGCAGCGCCGTCGTCTCGGTGACCCACGATGCCGACTTCATCGCCACCCTGGGCCAGCACCGGATCGAGATGGGCGCCGCATGAACGGGCTGCGACCGATCGAGCGCGTGAACCCCGCGGTCCGGCTGGTGTGCGCCGTGCTGGTGGGTCTTGGCCTGGTGGTCTCGGTCGACTGGGTCAGCGCAACCGTCGGCCTGGTGCTGGAGTTGGTCGTCCTGCTGGCAGCGGGCGTCCGTCCCGGCTGGCTGGCCCGCAGACTGGCACCACTGTTCCTGCTGGCGCCCCTGGGCGCGGTCAGCATGCTGCTCTACGGCGAGGTGGGCGGTCACGTCTTGTGGCACTGGGGTCCGGCCACGATCTCCGAGCACTCCTGCTGGCTGGCCCTGGCCATGTTCGTCCGCGTCTTCGCCCTGGCGACCCCGGCCGTGGCGCTGCTGGGCGGCATGGACGCGACCCGGCTGGCCGACGGCCTGGCGCAGGTGCTGCGGCTGCCGGCCCGGTTCGTGCTCGGCCCCCTGTCC
>DGKN01000209.1 GCA_002387005.1 Propionibacteriaceae bacterium UBA4569 | reverse complement strand
CCCATGAAATCTCCGGGCTAGACGAGGTGGCCAGGTATGTGCGAGCGCCGGCGATCCTGACCGCGGCAACGACGTCCTCACCACGGACGAACTTCAGCCGGCGAGGGTGACTCCGACGTAGGCAATGGTGGCGACGAGGATGGTGGAGAGCGCGGCCAGGGCGAAGGGCTTGAAGCCGACCTTGACGAGGTTGCGAATCTTGACGCCGCAACCGAGTCCGAACATCGCAGCAGCCAGCAGCCCGGTCTGCAGCAGCCCGCCGGTCGTGAGCACGACGCCCGGCAGAGGGGCGAAGGAACGCAGAAGCACCATGGCGATGAACGCGATGATGAACAGCGGGATGATGGGCGGCAGTTTCGAACTCGACCTTTGTTGACCGGGTTCGCCTGCCGTGCGGCTGAGACGGCGCTGCCGGATGCTGAGGGTGGCTACGACCGGGGCGAGCAGCAGCACTCGGGCGAGTTTGACGATGACCGCGGCCGTGAGCGCTTCGCCGCCGATGATGCCGCCGGCCGCTACGACCTGCGCGATCTCATGGATGGAACCCCCGGCCCACATCCCAGCTGTCTCGGAGGCCAGGCCAAGGAGGTTCGTGATCAGTGGGACGAGGGGAATCATCAGCGTTCCGAAGATCACCACGAGGGCGACCGCAGTGATGGTGTCTTCCTCGGCCTCGTCGTTGGGGTCGGTAACCCCTGCCGCGGCCGCCACAGCTGCCGCGCCGCAGATGGAGAAACCGCAGGCGATGAGCAGTGAGAGCCCGGATGGAACTCGTAGCAGCCTCCCCAGGACAACGGTGCCGAGCAGTCCGCCGGCGACAATGCACACGACGACGACCAGCATCGGGGCTCCGAGGTCGAGGATGTCGGTCAGCACTAGCTGGAGTCCGAGGAAGACGATGCCAGCGCGCAGGAGCTTCTTCGCGGAGAAGTCGATACCGTCCGAGGTTGCCGCTGGCAGCCGGACGACGTTGGCCAGGAGTATGCCGAGCGCGATCGCGATAATGAGCGGGCTGACTCCCGGCAGCAGCAGGCTGACCCCGTAGGATGCTCCGGCCGCGACGAGGCAGAGGACAAGACCGGGCAGGAGCGCGCCGACCCGGGTAAGCAGAGTGTGTTCCGGTTGGGCGGTCGCCACGTACTGGTCATGAGTCATGCGTCCATCATTTCCTCGTACCGCTCGTGTGAGTAGAGGCAGATGTGGTCCGGGCGACAAGTTAGGCTTGTGGCACGGAGGTAAGGGATGCACACCGAGCCGGACCTGGAGGCACTGCGAGCCTTGGCGCTCGTCGCGAAGGAAAGCAGCATGTCGGCGGCAAGCGCACAGTTGGGCGTGAGTCAGCAGGCGGTATCTCTGCGCATCCGGAAACTGGAAACAGATCTGCGCGTGCGACTGCTGGTGCGTTCCGCACGGGGTTCCCGATTGACCCCGGCGGGCGAGCTGATTGTCGGCTGGGGAACAACGCTGCTGACGGCGGCCGACGAGTTCTCGGATGCTGTCGATTCGCTCCGCACGGATCGCGGGAAGATGATGCGCATCGCCGCGAGCCTCACGATCGCAGAACACCTCCTGCCGGAATGGATCGCCCGGTGGCGCATCTCTCTCGGCGATGAGGGCCCGGTCGTTCAGCTCACAGCCGCCAACAGCAGCACAGTCGTCAAGGCCATACGGGAGGGAACAGCAGACCTCGGGTTCATCGAGACCCCCACCGTTCCCGCCGGCCTTAGGTCGGTCACCGTCGCTCACGACACCATCGAAGTCCTTGTGCAGCACGGTCACCGATGGGCGAAGACGGGCCGAGTGTCCGTTCGTGAACTAGCGGGCACCGGCTTGGTGCTCCGCGAGACCGGAAGTGGCACCCGACAGGCGCTCGAGGACGCCCTCGCCGATGCGGGCTTTCCCCTCGCAGCCGAGCCCGCGGCTGTGCTGACGACCACGCTCGGCGTTCGCAGCGCAATCATGGCCGGCGTCGCCCCCGGCGCTCTGAGCTCCCTGGCTGTGTCCGAGGACACCCGCGCCGGCCGACTCGTGCGAGTGCGGATCAACAACCTAAAGATCACCCGCCCGCTCACCGCGNNCTGGCCCGGGACGACTCCGCCGCGTCACGTACGGGACTTCCTGGACGTCACCTCCCGCAACCGGGCGCAGGGCGAGACCTGAATCAGTAGATCTGAGCCTCAGATCAGGCCTACAAGACCGAACTATTATTGCGTCCCGGCGGCGTGCTCTCGTCACGGTGTGAACGTGTCGTCAGTGCCGGGTCTTCCCGCTGACATGACGTGGACGGCTACTGCGAGCAATCCTGCAGCGAACGCGACCGTGGCTCCGAGGGCGGCGGCGCGGAAGCCCGCGATTCCGCCGAGCCCTGTGGCGAGAGCTCCGAGGAGAGCGACACCGACGACGCTGCCGGTTTGTCTGGCGGCATTGATGATGCTCCCCGCGATCCCGCTGAACTGCTCGGGTCCAGCGGAGACGGCTGCCGTGGTTGCGGCGGGCATGGCGATGGCCATCCCGAGTCCGGCGAGGAACGTCAGGATCGCGACGACCGGGTAGGGCGTGTTCATGTCGAAGATCATGAGGCTCGCGAATCCGGCGGTGCCGACCGCCAGCCCGGTGAGCATCGCTGCCTGCGGGGTGTGGCGGGCGGTGATCCTGCCCCCCAGGGGTGCGCCGATGATCGCGCCGAGCGCTTGGGGTGCGAGCACCAGTCCGGCTGCGAACGGGGCAAGCGCGCGGGTGTCTTGGACGTAGAGGGCGAGCGCGAAGAGCTGGCCGAAAGTCGAGCATCAGAACGGGCCGCGGTCTCCTGCCATCCTTGCCGCGCCTCGGGGACCGGGTTCACGGCGCTGGGGCTTCTGTCACCGTTGATGGCCGCCGGGCTGGGCGTCCTCGTCTGGATGAACAGCAAGGAGTGGCCTGACTCGGGGTCGAAGATCATGCACTCTTCGTCTCCGGGTTCATTGGGGTCGTCAGCCACATCGATGTAGTCGAGGACCGTGCGCCAGAACTCCGACAGGGCGTAGGCATCTAGGCAGTCCACCGACGTGTGGGATACGCGACTCGTCATGGCGTGAGCCAAGCAGGTTGGACCGCAGCGTTGCCAGCGATTTTCAATGTCCGACTTTCGGCTACTAGTTGTTGGTGGCAGACAGGTTCATGACAGTCGGGTGATGGGAGCTTTCCCGCCGAGTGCTCTGTGGCCTCGTTCAGTGTTGTAGAACGTGAGCCAGTCGGCAAGGGCGTCGCGGCGTGCTTGGTTGCTGGTGAAGGGCTGTCGGTAGGCCCATTCGGTTGCCAGGGTTCGGTTGAGGCGCTCGACCTTGCCGTTCTGCCAGGGGCAGTGGGGCTTGATGAACTTCTGTTTCGCGTCGAGGGCTGCGACCGCGGCGATGAAGTCGCTGCTGTTGCGGTAGGCGAAGGCATTGTCGGTGATCACCCGCTCGATACGGGTGATGCCGTGGTCTGCGAAGAAGGCAGCGGCGCGGGTGAGGAAACCAGCGCAGGTGGGTCCCTTCTCGTCGTCGTGGATCTCGATGTAGGCCAGCCGGGTGTGGTCGTCGACGGCTGCATGGACGTAGTCGTAGCCGATCTTTGCCCGCTTGTTCCTTTCGGTGCTGGTCGCGGCCCGTCCGCGGCTTCGCCAGCCTCCGCCGTCGGGGATCTTGCCGATCTTCTTGACATCGAGGTGGATCAACTCACCGGGGTGCTCGCGTTCGTAGCGGCGTGTGGTGGCCTGGCTGCCGCGGATCACTGCTCC
>DGKN01000217.1 GCA_002387005.1 Propionibacteriaceae bacterium UBA4569 | reverse complement strand
GCGAAGAAGACGACCACGGCGGCGAAGAAGACGACCACGGCGAAGAAGACCGCCACGGCCAAGACGAGTGCTGCGAAGACGACGGCCACCAAAAAGACCGTTGCCTCCCGCACCGCCAGCAAGGCCACCACCCCGGCGAGCGAGGCCTGACATGCCGTCGCGGGCGCTGCGCTTCGAGATGCCCTTCGCTCTGGCCGAGCCGATGCTGGTGCGGCCCGAACTGGGCATCGAGCGGGTTGTCGCGCGCGGCGCAGGCCACTGCGTCACCCGCGACACCACTCTGCTCGACACCGCCGACAACCGGCTACTGCGCGCCGGCATCGTGCTCGCGCACCGCGTGCACGATGAGGTCGGCGAGTGGTATCTGGACGCGCCGGGCTGGGGCCCGTGGTTGCCCACCAACCGGATCGAGCCCTTGGGCGCCGACGGTGACCTGCCCGAGGAGTTCGCCCTGCTGGTGCGTCCCTTCCGCCGGTCCGCGACGCTGGGACCCGTAGCCGCGATCACACTCAAGCGCGTCGAGTGGCGCGTCCTGGGCACCGACGATGAGGCGCTCGGGCTGCTCCGCGACGACCGGCTGACGATCCGTCGCGGCGGGGTGACGATTGGACGGCACCGCGAAGTCACCATCCGTCCGGCCGACGCGATGACCCGTGAGCAGCGCACCCACCTGTCGGAAGCGCTGGTCTACTCCGGTGGCACCCGAGTGGGCGCCTTCCCCAGCCTGGTCGAGCGCCTCGGCGCCCCCGCGACCGGGTTGACGGACTTCGGCGGGCCGCGCGAGTGGAACGACGACTTCACCCTTGAGGGCTTCGTCTCCTGGCTCTTGAGCCAGCGACTGACCGCACTGCTGCGCGCCGACCTGGAGCTGCGCAATCGTCCTGAGGGCGAGGGGAAGGCGCTGCTCGACGAGTTGCGCGCCCTGCAGCGCGAATTGCGCGGGGTTTCCTTCGCCCTCGATCCGGGCTGGCTGGCGGCCGTCGAGCAAGACCTGGGGGCCGTGATCTCCCTGCCCGAGGGAACCCGGATCAACGCGCTGGGTGATGAGTACTTCCGGGTGCTGGACGCGGTGGTCTCGGCCGTCCGTGCTCCCCGGCTGGGTGACCACTCCCGCCATGGCGCCGCGCAGGAGTTCCGCCACCAGCTGGTGGCTGCCACGACGATCCTGTTCGACCGGGCCGAGTCGTTGAACCTGGCGACCCCGGACGAGCGCTGGGCCGCCTGCCTGGCGAGCGCCCGACAGCTGCAGTCGATGGTCCACGTCGCCGAGCCGCTGCTCGGGCGTCCCGCGCGGCGCGCCGGGAAGACGGTCGACACGCTGGCCGAGCTGCTGTCCGGTGCCCAGACGTGCATCCCGTCGTCGCTGGTCGAGCCGGGCTGGAGCGTGGACGAGGCCTTCGAGGCCGGACGCGAGCTGGAGCGCGCCCTGCAGCAGCGAGCGGCTGGACGACTGGACTTCATCGACCACTGGCCGAAGCTGCGCCGTGAGATGCTCCGCGCGAAGGAGTCCTCCGAGCGGCGGCGCAAGAAGGGCAAGAAGTGACCCCTCCTCACGCCCCCCGAGCGGCGAGCAACGATCCCCGAGCGCGTCGAGGGGTCTTCGTCGTCTTCGAGGGCGGGGACTCCGCCGGCAAGACCACCCAGGTGCGGGCCCTCTCGCGCTGGCTGACCGAGCGCGGCGTCGCCTTCACGACCACCCACGAACCCGGCGACAGCTGGCTGGGCGCCCAGGTGCGCAGGCTCGTCCTCAGCCCAGACTCCGGCCCGATCGGGCCGCGCGCCGAGTGCCTGCTCTACATCGCTGACAAGGCACAACATGTGGACGAGGTGGTTGGTCCCGCGCTGGACCGCGGCGAGGTGGTCGTCAGCGACCGCTATGTCGACTCCACCATCGGCTACCAGGCGGCAGGACGTTTCCTGGCCGCCGACGACGTCGAGACGATCGCCCGCTGGGCCACCGGATCGCTGCGCCCGCACCTGACCGTGCTGTTGGACGTCGACCCCGACCACGCGGTCAACCGCCTGCACACGAAGGACCGGATCGAGCGCGAGGGCGACGACTTCCACCGCCGGGTGCGGGCCGGTTTCCTGGCCCTTGCCGAACGGGACCCCGAGCACTACCTGGTGCTGCCCGCGAGGGACTCGATCGAGTCGATCAGCCAGCGGGTCCGGGAGCGCCTGGAGCCGCTGCTCGCAGAAGTGTCAGTGCCTGCTGACACGATGGGCTCGTGAACACACCAGCGGTCGGCCAGGGGGTCTGGGCGGAGCTCGTCGGGCAGGAACGCGCCGTCGAGGTGCTGCGTCGCGCCGTCACCGGTGAGCGTCACGCGATGACCCACGCCTGGCTGGTCACCGGGCCTCCGGGTTCGGGACGCTCGAACGCCGCCCGCGCCTTCGCTGCCGCACTGCAGTGCCGCACCGGCGGCTGTGGCCACTGCAATGACTGCCGAACCTCGTTGTCAGGTGCCCATCCCGACGTCACCCTGGTGCGCACCGAGCAGCTCTCGATCGGCGTGGACGAGGTGCGGGAGTACGTCCGCCGGGCCGCGATGAGCCCCACCAAGGGACGCCGTCAGGTGATCGTCGTGGAGGACGCCGACCGGGTCACGGACCGTGGCGCGGACGCGCTGTTGAAGGCCATCGAGGAGCCCGCGCCCAAGACCGTCTGGCTGCTGTGTGCACCGTCCGCGGAAGACGTGATCGTCACGATCCGGTCCCGCTGCCGCCAGCTGCAGCTCGCCACCCCGCGCGATGATGCCGTCGCCGAACTGCTCGTCCGTCGCGATGGGATCGACCTCGCGCTTGCCTCCCATGCAGCCCGCGCCGCGCAGGGCCACATCGGACGGGCACGGGTGCTCGCCCGCAACGAGGAGGCCCGCAATCGGCGACACCAGGTGCTGCAGATCCCCGGCCAGCTGTCCAGCGTCGGTGCGTGCCTGACCGCCGCCGACAACCTGGTGAAGGCGGCCACCGATGAGGCGACGAAGGCCACCGCCGAGATCGACCAGAAGGAGCGCGCGGAACTGGAACAGGCCCTCGGCTTTGGCGCCAAGGGAGCCCGCCCCCGTAATGCCCAGGCGGCGATGAAGGACCTCGACGACCAGCAGAAGGCCCGCGCCAAGCGGTTGCAGCGTGACGCCCTCGACCGGGTGCTCACCGAGCTCACCACCTGGTACCGCGACGTGCTGTCGCTGCAGACCCACGGCATCGACCCCTCGGCCGCGACCGGTGCCCACCTGATCAACGGTGACCTGCGCTCCCAGCTGGAGAAACAAGCCCGCGCCTGCACGGCCGAGCGGACGCTGCGCCGCATCGATGCGATCCTGGCCTGCCGCGAGGCACTGGAGACGAATGTGGCACCCCTGTTGGCGATGGAGGCAATGTTGCTCTCGCTCGGGGAGCGGTAGCGCCTCGACCGGCGCACTCGCTGGCATGGTGAGGGGTGTCACTACCCGTCCCTGCGTCGTCGTGCTGGGAGACTTGAGGGGACTAGTGCCCGCGCGGCAACCAACTTCCCCAGCAGCGAAGGGACGCAGCAATGACCCAGCCCGAGTACGGCAACGAGCCCACCCGCATCATCTCCACCGCCGACGAGCAGGCAGAGATCGAGCGTCGCCGCGCCGAGGAGCGCGCCGCCCGCAACCGCTCCCTCGGCGTGGTTGACCACTCCAACGAGCCCGCCGCCTACGCCACCCCCGTGCCGAAGCCCACCACTGACAAGGCACTGCCCTCGCTGGGCCTGTTCCTGCTGCGCCTGGTGACGGCCGCGATCATGGGCATCCACGGCTTCCAGAAGCTCACCGACATCGACTCCACCCGTGCCTTCTTCGAGTCGCTGAACATCCCCTCCCCGCTGTACGCGGCGTGGGGCACCGGCGTCGCCGAGGTGCTCGCTGCCGTCGCCCTGGTCTTCGGCTTCGCGACCCGGCTGGCTGGTTTGGGCGTCGCCGCCATTGCGATCGGTGCCCTGGCGATGGTCAAGTGGGGCAAGGAGAACCCCTTCCAGAGCGGTGTCGCCGGATTCACCGGCGAGCTGGAACTGCTGCTCGCCGGCGTCGGTCTGGCGCTGTTGTTCGTGGGCGCCGGCCGCTGGAGCATCGACGGCTCGATCCGCGCGTCCCGTCGTCGCAACAAGTACGGCAACTGAGCCACACCCTTTCTGGCAGACGAACGTTCTGGCAGACGAACGCCCCTCGACCCCGCCCGGTGGGTCGCGGGGCGCTCGGCTTCGTCGCCGAACAGGACGCACCACTCAAGGACGGTCGTCCTCGAGCTTTCCCTTGTCGTAGTGGTCGTACCAACGCCCACTAGGGTGGCATCCATGTCTCGCGTCATGGCCGTCACCTTCGAGCAGTACGGCCAGCTGCACTACCTCGATCCCG
>DGKN01000184.1:6244-8206 GCA_002387005.1 Propionibacteriaceae bacterium UBA4569 | reverse complement strand
ACGCAACAGCTCCTGGGCGTCGAACCCGGCTTGGCAGAGCTGGTCGATGTCGACGTAGTCGCGCCATCTGGTGCTGGTCAGGCCCCGTTCGAGGATGGTGACAGCCTTCTCGGCGATGGCTGTTTCGGCGGCGTAGCCGAGCAGGGCGATCGGGTCGCTGAGCACGCGCTCGATCTGGACGATGCGGGGTGCGGGCACGATCGGATCACCGGTCGAGACGTCCCACGCGCATACGCCCTTCCACGGGCCGATGCTGGCGGTGATGCGGATGCGGAACCCGGGGTACTGGGCGTCGTCGCGGATCTGTGCGATGTGCAGCGTTTGGAGGTCGAAGCTGACGCCATCGCCCGGATCCAGCTGGGCGATGTGCTCGACAACGCGGCTCAGATGGTCGGGAGTGACGTCGGCACTGATGGCATTGGCATCCGCGTCCTTGGTGGCGCGGCGCACCCCGTAGGCCGCCAGGAGGACTCCTCCCTTGAGGATGAAGTCGTCGTGGTGAGGGGTGAGGGTGAGGCGGTGCAGGAAGGACTCCAGCAGGTGCCGGGTCAACAATTCCTGGGTGGGTGCGGGAGCTCTCCGCTTGGCTGCGGTGGAGCGGGCCAGTGACTGCAGCCTGCGGAACGTTTCGTCCCCGGTGGTCAGGACAGGACCTCCAGCGCATCGAACACTGGTCGCTTCGCTCGGGGGATCTGGATTGCGAGCTGGGCGATCTCGGCGGGTTTGCCGCCCCGGCGCAGCCATTCCTTCAGCGCGTCTCGTGCCGTTTCGTAGCCGACCTGCCCGCGCAGCCGGAAGGCGTCGACGATGCTGCGTTGGGGGTTGTAGAGCCCAATCAACTCTGTCGATCCGTCGATGGTGGCCACGTCACGCCCTAGGTCGAATGTCTCGGGGTCGAAGACGTGCCAGGTCAAGGTCGGGGTTCCCTTTGGAATCCGGGTTCCCCGTGGCAGAGCAATCTGTAGGGAGGTCGGAATCTCGTCAACCAGATCGTGGTGTGCAAGGGCCGAGACCAGACAGATGGTGGCCTGTGGTCGCAGCGCCACCGCCTGCAGCTTGTCCTGGTCTGCTGGGGTGCGATCGCTCTTCCGGTAGACGCCGGGGGCAATTCGCTCCAGATCTCCTCGTTGAAGCGCCCGATGAGCCGCGACAGGTGACAGGTCGCGGCGCCGAAGCCGGAGCAACTCGGACATCAGGCACCTCCTCGCGAAATGAAGCGTACACAGATAACTGTATCTGTAGACGATTCTATCCACCCGGGCTCGTGGTCGGGATGCCTGGAAGGAGCTGCGCTGCGGCGACGATTTGCTGCTGGTCATGCACCTTTAAGCCAGAGTCCATCGCCTCGTGCTCAATGTGGTGCGCGCCGCCGCCAAGGTGGAGGGGAAACGCCTGGTGAAGCAGGGAGAACTGAGGTCGTGTGCGACTCGGTGGTGAGCCTCATGCACAATGGGTCTCAACTCTTTCGAGGAGGATGCGGCGCTCAAGCCAAGTGCACGTGGAGTGCACGACACAAAAGCAATATGCCGCTGACTGATCCATAAGACCTAGTCAGCGGCACATTACGCCTAGTAGCGGGGACAGGATTTGAACCTGTGACCTCTGGGTTATGAGCCCAGCGAGCTACCGAGCTGCTCCACCCCGCGTCGCTTGCTCTACTTTACACACTCCGCAGCGGGACGCAAAATCGGCTGCGTCGGCTCCGGTTCACTGCAAGTCGGGGAGCAGTTCTCGGGCATCGGCGTAGTCCAGCCCGGTCAGCTCCATCAGGTCGGTCAGCATGGAGCGCACCTGTGCCAGCAACACCACCGCCGACAGCGATCCGTGCATCGTCACCGCCGCGCTCTGCTCCGCCAGGAAGACCATCCTGGACCGCGCCCGCTCGGGGGTGCGTCGCGCGTCCATCTCCTGCGCGCACATGTCGATCACGTCCGCCAGCCCCGGCAGCAGGGCCAGGTAGTC
>DGKN01000184.1:0-6224 GCA_002387005.1 Propionibacteriaceae bacterium UBA4569 | reverse complement strand
AGGAAGGGGGAGTAACGGGCCACCGCAATCCCCTCACCGGTCGCCTCGCGCAGCGCAGACAGGGGCTTCTCGGTCGCACGGGCCCGCTCCAGCGCCGCCTCGGCCTGCTCCTGGTCGCCGTCGCGCAACGCCTGGTGCGCCGCCCGCACCGAGGCCGAGCACTCCCGCAGCACCTGGGCTGCTCGCTGCCGTGGCCGCTGCACCGGCGAGGTGGGCGCGACCAGGGCCATCAACAGGGCCAGGCCGCAGCCGAGCAGNNTCCAGGTCGCGATCGACATGGCCACGAAACACACCAGCATGATCTGCAGCGGACCGGTGCCCAACAGACGGACGAAGATGTCTCCCACGAGAACGCCGAGGAAGACCCCGACGGCCACCTGCAGCACCCGCGAGGTCCGCTGGCCGAAGCTGAAGCCCAGACAGATGATCGCGGCGACGGAGGCGAAGAAGGGCATCGGGTGCCCGAGTAGGTGCTGGCCCAGGAACCACGCCGTCCCCGCGGTGAACGAGGTCTGGCAGATCATGAACACCCGGCTGCGCCAGCGCTCCACGCGGCGACGTTGCGACGCCAGTCCCACCCGTGCGGCGTGTTCACTGACGTCGAAGGCGCGCAGCGTCACGTCGTGCAGGGCGCCGCCGAGGGAGGAGGGGCGGGGTTGTTCGGAGGGGGGCACCTCTCGATTCTCCCGCATCCCGCGCTGTTCCCCGGTGGCTGGTCATGGGGGCAGTAGAGTGGGCCCGCCTGAAGTCATGGCGACTCGACCCGAGGAGAGACGATGACGTTCGACCTGCAGCAGATTCGCATGCCGCGGAGAACCATGTTGGCCTCGACCGCCGTGGTCGGTGCCGGTGCGGCGCTGACGGCCTGCTCGGACACCCCGGCTTCGCAGACGAATGAAGAGGCCCGTGCCCTGGTCGTCGGTGCAACGGCAGAACCCCAGTCGATGGACCCGATCACGCAATCCGGCGCCGCGATCGCGCAGGTGCTGCTCTACAACGTCTACGAGACGCTGGTGAAGCTGGACGGGGAGGGGAACCTCAAGCCCCTGCTGGCGCAGAGCTGGTCCACCTCTCCCGACCGCCTCACCTACACCTTCACGCTGCAGCCCTCCGCGAAGTTCTCCGACGGGACGGCCGTGGATGCGAAGACGGTCGTCGCGAACATCGAGCGGGTCAAGTCCGGCGCCAAGACGGTCACCACGCCCAAGGCGCAGATGGCGCTGGTCGCCTCCGCCACCGCCACGGACGACCGCACCGTCCAGGTGAAGCTGACCCGGCCCAGCCAGGAGTGGCTGTTCAACATGGCCTCGGTCACCGGCATGATCGCGCCCACCTCGTCCTTCGCGACGCTGGCCACCACGCCCGTCGGCTCCGGCCCCTTCACCTTCGGCGCCTGGAAGAAGGGTGAGTCGGTCTCGCTGGCCCGCAATGAGTCCTACTGGGGCACGGCACCCCGCTTCGACGGCGCCACCTTCCGCTATTTCGCGGACGCGAACTCGATGAACGCCGCCATGCTGGCCGGCGACATCGACATCATCAGCGACCTGACCGCCCCCGAGGCGCTGGGCCAGTTCAGCGACACCAGCAAGTACACGGTCACCGAGGGCACCACCAACGGTGAGGTCGTGCTCGGGTTCAACCAGGGCCCCAAGGGCAATGCAGCCCTCAAGAAGGTCAAGGTACGCCAGGCGATCTGCCATGCCATCGACCGCAAGGCCCTGCTGGCCACGGTCTGGGGTGGCAAGGGAACGCTGATCGGCTCCATGGTGCCGCCTACCGACCCCTGGTACGAAGACCTCTCCTCCACCTACGCCTTCGACGTCGCCAAGGCCAAGGCACTGCTCAAGGAAGCTGGCGAGACCAACCTCTCCCTGAGGCTACGGGTCCCCACGCTTCCCTATGGTCCGACCGCGGCGCAGTTCATCACCAGCGCGCTGAAGACCGTCGGTATCACGGTCAAGGTGGACGAGATCGACTTCCCGACCTGGCTGAAGGAGGTCTACACCGACGGCAACTACGACATGACCATCGTCAACCACGTCGAGCCGCACGACATCTTCAGCTTCGCCAACCCTGACTACTACTGGCACTACAGCAATGCCGAGTTCACCAAGCTTGTCACCGACGCCGACCAGGCCGAGACCGATGTCTATGTCTCGAAGATGAAGCAGGCTGCCAAGCTGCTGGCCACCGACGCCGCCGCCTGCTGGCTTTGGCTGTTCCCGCACCTGGTGGTGAGCAAGGCCGACATCACCGGCGTCCAGGCCAACGCGACCTCGTCGAGCTTCGACCTGACCGTCCTGGCCTCCCGCAACGGCTGACCTGTGGGTCGGCTCCGTCTGGTCGCGACGCGGCTGGCCACCTTCGTGGTCAGCCTGCTCATCGCCTCCATGATCGTCTTCGGCCTGCTGAACCTGCTGCCCGGCGACGTCGCCACCACCATCCTCGGAGACCAGGCCGACCCCGCCTCGCTGGAGGCCCTGCGACAGCAGCTGGGCCTGGACCGCAATGTCGTCGTCCGCTACCTCGAGTGGCTGGGAAACCTGGTTCGCGGCAACTTCGGCAACTCGGTGCGGACGGGCGAGTCGATCGCCCCGATGATCGGGCCGAAGCTCACCGTGACGAGCTGGCTGGTGCTGGCCGGGATGCTCCTGGCGATCGCCATCGCCGTCCCCTTCGGCATGTTCGCCGCCTGGGCGCGCCGACGATGGACCGGCGCGCTCGCCTCGGCCATCAGCCAGGTCGGCATGGCCGTCCCCGCCTTCCTCGCGGCCATCGTGCTGGTCGTCGTCTTCGCCGTGAAGCTGCACTGGCTGCCCGCCAACGGATACGTGCCGCTGGGCGAGGACCCGGTCGACTGGGCCCGCCACATGGTGCTCCCGGTGGTCTCGCTGGCACTCGTGCAGGCGTCGGTGTTGAGCCGCTATGTTCGCAGCGCCTTCATCGAGGTGCTGGGGGAGGACTGGTTCCGCACCGCTCGCTCGGTCGGCTGGACCACCACCCGCGCCATGGTGCGCCACGGCCTGCGCAATGCCGCGCTCAGCCTGGTCACGGTGCTCGGCCTGCAACTGGCGACGCTGTTCGTGGGCGCGATCGTGATCGAGCAGGTCTTCGCCCTCCCGGGTCTGGGGCGGGCGCTGCTGGAGGCCGTGCAGGCCCGTGAGCTGGGGATGGTCCAGGCGATCGTGATGATCCTGGTCAGCCTGGTGTTGGTGATCAATGCGGCCGTCGACATCTCCTATGTGGCGATCGATCCCCGGCTGCGCTCGACCTGGGGGCAGGACCGATGAGGCGACTCCCGCTGTGGGTTGGTCTGTCGCTGGTCTTCAGTCTGGTGCTGATGGCGCTGGTCTCGCTGCTGTGGACGCCCTTCGACCCGACGCTGGTCGATGCGGACGCGCGACTGCAGCGCCCCGGCTGGCCGCACCTGCTGGGCACGGACGGAATGGGCATTGACACCCTCAGCCGGATCATGGTCGGTTCCAGGATCTGCCTGTTCGTCGGTGTCGTCGCCGTCTCCATCGCCGCCCTGGTGGGTGTGCCCCTGGGCATGGTCGCCGGCATGGTCGGTGGCTGGCCAGCCCGCCTGGTGCTGCGGGCCAGTGACATCCTCTACGCCTTCCCCGCGCTGCTGCTGGCGATCCTGTTGGCCGCCGCTCGCGGTGCCTCGACGCTGACTGGCATGGTCGCCATTGGCATCGCCACCATTCCCGTCTTCACCCGGATCGCCCGCGCGGCCACCGTGCAGGTGATGAGCCAGGACTACATCCTCGCGGCACGCGCCAGCGGCACGCCCTGGCCGCAGGTGGCGCTGCGTCACGTGCTGCCGAACATCGCACCGCTGGTCGGGGTGCAGGCGAGCGTCAGCTTCGCGATGGCGATCCTCGCCGAGGCGGCGCTGTCGTACCTGGGGCTGGCGACGAATGTGAACACGCCGTCGTGGGGACGCATGCTCTACGAGGCCCAGTCGAAGTACCTGTTCAGCAACCCGGGGTTGCTGCTGTGGCCCGGTTTGGCGATCGCGCTGGCCGTGCTCGGCTTCAACCTGCTCGGCGACGGGCTGCGGGATCTGCTCGACCCCAGACTGCGGGAGGTGCGGTGAGCCTGCTCGAGGTGAACGACCTCACCGTCGAGTTCGGTCGGCGGCGAATCCCCGCAGTGAAGGATTTGTCCTTCACTATGGCCAAGGGTGAACGTCTGGGGGTGATCGGTGAGTCCGGTTCGGGCAAGTCGGTGACGGCGCTGGCGATGATGGGGCTGCTGCCCGAGAACGCCCATGTCTCCGGCTCGGTTCGCCTCGCGGGCCACGACGTGCTCGCCGCCGACGACCGCGAACTCTCCCGACTCCGCGGCGATGTGGTGAGCATGGTCTTCCAGGAACCGATGACCGCCCTCGACCCGACCATGACCTGCGGCCGTCAGGTCGCCGAGGCGCTGCGCCTTCACCAGCCCGACCGCAAGGGCCAGGCCCGTGACGCCGTGCTGGAGATGCTGGACCGCGTCGGCCTGCCCGACCCGGCCAGGGTTGCGGACGCCTACCCCCACGAGCTGTCGGGCGGGCAGCGCCAACGCGTCCTGATCGCCATGTCGCTGGTCAACTCACCCGACCTGGTCATCTGCGACGAACCGACCACGGCCCTGGACGTCACCGTCCAGGCCCGCGTGCTGCGGGTGCTGGACGCCGAACTGACCCGCGAGCACGCCGCCTGCCTGTTCATCAGCCACGACCTCGCCGTCATCGACATGCTCGCGCACCGCATTGGGGTGCTGTACCACGGCGAGATGGTCGAGCAGGGTCCGAGCTCCCAGGTACTGGCCAATCCCACGGACGCCTACACGCGTCGCCTGCTGGCCTCACTGCCCGTCCCCGACCCGACCGAGCAGGCCGAGCGTCGCGCCGAACTGGCGAGGATCGCGGCCGAGGCGGCGGCGAAGGCCTGAGGAACGGTCAGTCCCGGGCGACCACCTCACGTTCGGCGGTCGACCGGGACTGACCGGTTCCTTGATCAGGGCATCTGGATCTCGCCGAGTTCGCTCCAGTCGTCCTGGGGGATCTCGTAGCTGATCACCTTGGGGCGGCTCGCCGCGTACTGTCCCTGCTCGGCCATCGCCTTCTGGAAGTGCTCGCTGTTGACGTGCGCCGAACCGGCCTCGCCGTCGCGGTAGGCCTCGACCAGGACGTACTCGCACGGGTTGTCGACGCTGCGGGACCAGTCGAACCACAGGCAACCGGGCTCGGCGCGGCATGCCTGGGTGAACTCACGCGTGAGGTCCATGAACTGGTCGGCGTACTCGGGCTTGACGTCCCACTTGACGGTGATCGTGATCATGACCCCCATTGTGGCAGGTGGTGCGGCGGTCACCTCACCAGCGCGTGCCACGCCGCCTTCCACGCCACGCGGGGAGACCGGGCACGCGGAACCACGAGAGATCCTCTTGGCTGACGAACCGCTCGGGACCCGCGGAGTGCGTCGCGAGCAGTTCACCCAGGCTCATGGCGCGGCGCTGTTCCAGGTCGGAGACCTGCTTGCGGCAGCTGAAACCATCGGCGAGCACGATCGCGTCCGGGTGGGCGTGCAGGGCAGGGAGCAGGTCGTGCTCGGCCACCTTCACGCTGACGTCGTAATGGCCCTTCTCGACGCCGAAGTTGCCCGCCAAGCCGCAGCAGCCGCCCAGGGTGATCACCTCGGCTCCGGTGCTGGCCAGCAGCGCCGCGTCGGTCTTCCAGCCCAGCACAGCCGAGTGGTGGCAGTGTGGCTGGGCGATGATCGTGTGACCGGACAGGTCCGGCGCCAGCCAGCCCTCGGTGTTGGTCAGCAACTCGGCCAGGGTGAAGATGCCGTTGGCCACATCGGCCACTCGCGGCTCGTCCGGCAGAAGTTCCCCAGCGTCGGAGCGCCACACGGCCATGCAGCTGGGTTCCAGGCCGACCACCGGGACGCCGGAGGAGACGATCGGGTGCAGCACGTCCAGGGCGTGGCGCAGTTGGCGGCGCGCACCGTCCAGCTGGCCGGTGGTGATCCAGGTCAGGCCGCAGCACGCGTCCGACTGCAGCACCTGCGGCTCGTAGCCGGCGCGCACCAGCGTCTGAACCAGCCCGGCGAGCTGGTCACCGACGAAGGCGTCGGTGAACGAGTCCACCCAGATCACCACGGCCCTGTCACCGACCGGCGCCACGTCCGAACGGCGCCGAACGGCCAGCGCTCCCAGCGACGACCCTCCCA
>DGKN01000033.1 GCA_002387005.1 Propionibacteriaceae bacterium UBA4569 | reverse complement strand
GGGCTCCAGCCCCACAACCCGGAGGTCCCACCGTGCACGTCCCCCACAACGCCCCCACCCCGCCCGAAGCCGCCACGACGCTGGCCCATGTGCTCGGGCGGCGAGGCTTCCTGGCCACCTCGGCCGCCGCCACCGCCATCGGCGCCGGCAGCATTGCCTCCCCGGCCACGGCTGTTGCCGGCTCGTCCAGGAAGGGCTCGGCCCGTTCTGGCAGGGAGGTGGTGGGCGGGGCGCCCTTGCAGCCGCACCGCGGCACGATCGTGGGCGACCATTACCTCGCCTCGGCGACCGAGGAGGTCATCTGGGGTTACGTGCCCACCGTGCACACTGCGCCCGTCAGCCGCATGCGGTCAGGGCGCACCATCACCATCGACGCGCTGAGCCATGAGGGCATCCTCGAAGACCAGGGACGCGACCCGGTCGCGTGGTTCGGCGAGCATGGTGTGTCGCGTCGGAATGTGCTCAGCGATGCCATTGACGTGGCCGCCCACTACAACCGTCNNGATGGCCCCCACGTGGTGACCGGACCGGTGTTCGTCGAGGGTGCCGAGCGCGGGGACGTGCTCAAGATCGAGACCGTCGACCTGCGCACGCGCGTGCCCTACGGCGTCGTCTCCTCGCGCCACGGCAAGGGAACGCTGGCCGTTGGCGCCAACGGCGCGGCCCCAGCGGGAATCAGCCTTGCCGAGGTGATGCCACCCCACGCAAGCGACCACCGCGAGACCGGCGATCCGGCGACCTACGGCAATGTGTCGGTGTTCGCCTCCATCAAGGGCGGGCGAGCGCGGATGGCGGCCGGCTCGCGCACGCTGTCGTTCGCCCCCAAGCTCTTCTTCGGCATGATGGGCGTCGCAAGGTCCGAGGCCAGAACACTCACCGATCCCTCGGCCCACTCGGTGCCCCCGACGCTGGGCGGCGGCAACATCGACATCCGGCACCTGGGGATCGGTTCGACCTTCTACCTGCCGGTGACCGCAGAGGGTGCGTTGTTCTACGTCGGCGACCCCCACCACGCCATGGGTTCGGGAGAGGTCGCGCTGACGGCGATGGAGGGGTCGCTNNCGGCTGACGGTCTGCAAGCCCGGGTCGGGGGACGCCCCCTCCGTGGCCTATCGCCACCCCTTCGGTGAGACGGCCGATTCGTGGATCCCCATTGGGCTGAGCGACCCGGACGGGCTGAGCAATGGCTCATCGTCCGACCTCAACATCGCCATGCGGCGCGCGGTCGTGAATGCCCTCGACCACCTGGAGTTCGACCTCGGCGTTCCCCGGCAGGTCGCCTACGCCTACCTCTCGGCGGCCAGCGACTTCTACGTGAGCCAGTTCGTCGACAAGACCACCGGGGTGCACGGCCTGATCAGCAAGGCCGACTTCGCCTGAAAGACCAGCCGTGAACCGGGGTTGGTGTGCACCGCAATCGGTGCTAACCAACCCTGGTTCCGGCGTCCGTGCGGGCTCACAGCGTCCGGTAGGCCCCCCGGACGTGGTGCAGGGGCTCAGCGGACTCTCCTGCCGCCCCACCCTCCAGCGTGAGGACGAACTCCTCGGACCAACCGATCGAGCGCCGCGACTCGACGCGAACGCCTGCCCAGCTCTCGGCCTCCGACAGGCGGGGGCCCCACTCGGTCTGTTCCCAGCCCCCCAGCGTGAAGAGCCCGCCAGGGGCCGGCGCGAGGCCCGCGAAGGCATCTGCCAGGTAACGGTGCGGGCCCGACAGCAGCTGCAGCACCGCCGGCGAGCCCACCTCGAGGGAGTCGGCGAGGTCGGAGTCGGGGTCGAGCAGCACCACCGCCCGCCAAGGCTCTCCCCCCGCGACGAGCACGCTGGACACCGTGAGCCCCACGCGCGAACGCCCCTGCCCGGTGGTCAACAGCGCGACCCGCCCACCGAGGCGGGCGCGGATCTGTCGTCCGAGGTCGCGACCGCTGGACGCGAAGGGGTGCTCGGCGTGGATCGTCATGGCCCCATCATGCTCGACGTGCGCCTGGGCGTTCATGCGCCCGACCGATACGAACCATCGCGACCGGCAATTGCGACCCGATGTCGGGTCATTGCACACCGCCAGCGAAGTGGCATTTTGCCAGTTGTTCCGACGGGCGCCACTTTCCGTCCCGATTGCCGGTGAAGTCGTTGGGGTTCGCCATGGCAGGAAAAACCTTGAGCGAAATCACCGCACGCNNGCGGGGCGTCGGCGCCCGCCTCGTCCAGCAGCGCGGCCACGGCGGCGGCATAGGTCTCGGCCCTGCCCTGAGCCGGGGTGTAGAGCCAGAAGCGCTCGTCAGCTGGCTGTTCCCGCTCGACGATGTGCTTCTTGGCCAGCCGGTCCAGCACCGTCATGACGGTGGTGTAGGCCAGCTCTCGATCACGGGTCAAGACCTCGTGCACGTCGCGCACCCTCATCGGCTTTTCCTGTGCCCACAAGACATTCAAGACCGCCGTCTCGAGCTCCCCGAAAATCGCCATGCGGCAGTGTAGGGAACACTTTTGAATGCTCCTACACCCCGTAGTATATTCCGCCCCATGGACGCTCAGATCATTGCCCGATGGCAGTTCGGGATCACGACGGTCTACCACTTCTTGTTCGTCCCGTTGACCATCGCCTTGTCGATGCTCGTCGCGGTGTTGCAGACGATCTGGTACCGCACCGGTAACGACAACTTCCTGCGCCTCACCAAGTTCTTCGGGAAGCTCTTCCTGATCAACTTCGCCGCTGGTGTGGTCACCGGCATCGTGCAGGAGTTCCAGTTCGGCATGAACTGGTCGGAGTACTCGCGCTTCGTCGGGGACGTCTTCGGCGCCCCGCTGGCGCTTGAGGCCCTGCTCGCCTTCTTCCTGGAGTCCACCTTCATCGGGCTGTGGATCTTCGGCTGGGACCGACTCCCCAAAAAGCTGCACCTGATGGCGATCTACCTGGCCGCGATCGGCACGATGCTCTCGGCCGTGTTCATCCTGGCCGCCAACAGCTGGATGCAGAACCCGGTTGGCGCCACCTTCCGCAATGGCCGCGCGGAGCTCACCGACTTCGGGGCCCTGCTCACCAACCCGGTCTTCGTCGTCACCTTCCCGCACCAGATCGCTGCCGCCTACATGGTCGCCGGCGGCCTGGTCGCCGGCCTGTCCGGCTGGCACCTCGCACGCCTCAACAAGGCGCGCACGGACGCCCCCGCCGGCACCGACCTCAGCTACACCGGCACCCACGTCAAGGCCGAGCACGTCGAACGCGACGTCACCACCTGGCGCTGGGCGGCCAAGTTCGGCGCCTGGGTGCTGCTCGTCTCGTCCGTCGCGACGATGATCACCGGCGACCTGCAGGCCAAGGCGATGACCGAGGCGCAGCCCATGAAGATGGCCGCCGCCGAAGCCCTGTACCAGACCACGGACGAGGCCGGCTTCTCCGTGTTCACCATCGGCTCCCTCAACGGCGAGGACGAGCTGTTCAGCCTGCGCGTTCCCTACCTGCTCAGCTTCATGGCCACCGGCACCGTGCACGGCACCGTGCAGGGCATCGACGACCTGAAGGCCCAGTACGCCGAACAGGGCTTCCTGCGCGAGGACGGCACCAAGACCGAACTGCAGGCCACCTATGCCGACATCCTCAAGACCCAAGACGTCAAGGTCACGCCGAATGTCCCGGTCACCTACTGGAGCTTCCGCCTGATGATCGGCCTCGGTGCGCTCGGCGCACTGGTCGGCGCATGGGTCCTGTGGGCGCTGCGTGGTGGGCGCAACCCGATGCCGACCCGGCTGTGGCAGTGGTCGATGGCCCTGTTGCCGTTCATGCCGTTGTTCGCGATCAGCTTCGGCTGGATCATGACCGAGATGGGCCGCCAGCCGTGGATCGTCGCCGGCGTGCTGCCCACCCTGACCGCGGTCTCCCCCTCGGTCAGCCTCGGTGAGGCGATCTTGACGATGGTGCTGTTCACACTGATCTACGGCGTGCTCGCGGTCGTCGAGTTCGGCCTCATCCTCAAGTACAACCGTGCCGGGCTGCCCGAGGTGGCCCCCGTCGAGGTCATCGAGGACGAGGACGCCCCTCTGTCCTTCGCCTACTGAGAAGGACGAGACATGTTGACGCTCATGCATACGCAGCCCACCGGCCTGCAGATGATGTGGTTCCTGCTGTCGGCCGTGCTGTGGCTCGGCTACTTCTTCCTGGAGGGTTTCGACTACGGCGTCGGGATGCTGCTGCCCGTCCTGGGACGCAATGAGGACGACCGCCGGGTGATGATCAACACCATCGGCCCGCTCTGGGACGGCAACGAGGTCTGGCTGATCACCGCCGGTGGCGCCATGTTCGCCGCCTTCCCCGGCTGGTACGCCTCCTTGTTCAGCGGCCTCTACCTGCCGCTCTTCCTCGTGCTCGTCGGCCTGATCCTGCGCGGGGTGGCGTTCGAGTACCGCGCCAAGCGGGACGATCTGCGCTGGAAGGCGGCCTTCGACTGGTGCGCAACCATCGGCTCCTTCCTGCCCGCACTGGTCTTCGGCATCGGCTTCGCGAACTTCGTGAAGGGCATCAAGGTCGGCTCCGACGTGCTGGTCGCCCAGGGCTTCTGGAGCCTGTTCAACCCCTTCGGCCTGCTCGGGGGCGTCTTGTTCGTCGTCCTCTTCCTCGCCCACGGTGCGGTCTTCATCGCGCTCAAGACCCGCGGGGACGTGCGGCACAACGCCAACTCCTTCGCGACGAAGGCACAGCTGGCGGCAGCTGCCCTGATGGCGGTCTTCGTGGTCTGGCAGAACCTGGCCTGGCCCGCCGGCGACAGCAGCTGGCTGGGTTCGGCGGCCACCCTCATCTGCTGGGTGACCGGGCTGCTGGCGGTGGCCTGCCTGGTCACGTCCTGGCTGATGGCGACGAAGGAACGCGACGGCATGGCCTTCCTGTTCACCGGTCTGGCGATCGTCTTCCTGGTGGTGGACATCTTCGTGAAGATGTACGGCAACCTCGGCTTCATCAGCCTGGACCCCGCGCACCCGCTCGACATGACGACCGCCTCCAGCTCCCCGTACACGCTGAAGATCATGACGATCGCGGCCTGCACCGCCGTGCCTGTCGTGCTCGGCTACCAGGCTTGGAGCTACTGGGTCTTCCGTCGTCGGCTCAGCACCAAGAACCTGCCCCTCGCGGCGCACTGAGCCGATGCCTGGAATCGTGCTGGACGAATGATTGGTGCTGGATGACTGGATTGGTGCACTGAGTGGCACGTCCGATTGATCCCCGCCTCGTGCGGCGCGGTAGGGCGACCAGGTTCTTCCTGGTCGCCCTCGCCGTCGTGGGGGTGGTCTCCACAATCGCGCTGATCGCGCAGGCGCGGTTGTTGGCCGTCGCCATCACGTCCGTCTTCGCGACCCACGAGCTGACCGGTCTGCCGACCTGGCTCGCCCTGCTCGCCGGGGTCTTCGCCGTCCGGGGCGTGCTCGCCTGGGCCAACCAGTGGCTCGCCCACCGCGCCTCCGCCGCGGTGAAGGCCGGCCTTCGCGAAGACCTGCTGCGCGCCCGACTTGCGCGTCCACTCGACCAGCGGACGTCGTCGTCCACACTCGTCGGGCTGGTCACCACCGGCCTGGACGCGCTGGACGGTTACTACCAGAAATACCTCCCCCAGCTGGTGCTGGCCGTTGTCGTGCCGTTGTTGATCTTGGGCGTGATCGCGCGGGAAGACGTGCTGAGTGCCGTGGTGATCGCCGTGACGCTGCCGTTGATCCCGGTGTTCATGGCGCTCATCGGCTGGACGACACAGGCACAGGTCGCGCGCCGCTGGAAGGTGCAGGACCGCCTCGCGAACCACTTCGCCGACCTGGTCACCGGCCTGCCGACGCTGCAGGTCTTCGGACGGGCGCGCGGGCAACGCACTGGCCTGGCCATCACCGAGGAGGCGAACCGGCGCGAGACGATGAAGACGCTGCGGGTGAGCTTCCTGTCGAGCTTCGCCCTGGAACTCCTGGCCACCTTGAGCGTCGCGCTGGTGGCGGTGAGCGTCGGCTTCCG
>DGKN01000054.1:3615-3881 GCA_002387005.1 Propionibacteriaceae bacterium UBA4569 | reverse complement strand
AGCAGACCGCCACCGTCAACGAGATTCTCTCCCCCAGCATCAACGACATGTCGTGGGCGCTGGACTTCCTCAAGGAGTTCGGGGATGCGGGCGGCCAGATCCGCAATGGGTCCGACCTGCCCCGACTGGCCCGCGCCAACAAGATCCTGTCGCTGGCCCAGTCCTTCAGCATGACCCCGCCCGACGGCTACCACCACTTCCCGGCGCCCTCGGACACCTACCACTGCTGATTGCCCAGCCGCGTCGCCTCGGTGAGGGAGGCCTCA
>DGKN01000054.1:0-3512 GCA_002387005.1 Propionibacteriaceae bacterium UBA4569 | reverse complement strand
AGGCCGCCGTTGTCGCGGAACCACTCGACGGTGTCCGCGTCCAGCACCTCGCTCCAGATGTAGGCGTAGTACTTGCCGTCATAGCCCGAGCCGAAGGTGTGCTGGAAGTAGGCCGTCCGGTAGCGCGGCGCGACATAGGGGTTCGCCAGCCCGATCCGCTCCAGCGCGTCGGCTTCGAAGGCCTCGACGCCATCCGGGGCGATGACCGTGCCCGGTGCCAGACGGTGCCATTCCTGGTCCAGCAGCGCAGCCCCGAGGTACTCGGTGGTGGCGAAGCCCTCGTTGAACAGGGCCGATTCACGAAGGCTGTCCAGCACCGACTGGTCGATCGGCTCGTCGGTCTCGAAGTGGCGGGGGGGGGGGGGGGCCCCCCCCCGCCCCGGGGGCGCCCCCCCCCCNNGAACATCGTCGTCACCTCGTCCAGGCTGAGCAGCACGGGCTCCCCGGCGGCGGGCTTGGGGACATTGAGGTTGTTGACGATCACCGGACGCTCGTCGTTGAGGAAGTTCTGCTCCACCAAGGCATTCATCCACGCACCGCCGCGCTTGGACTCACGGGCGTGGACGTCGTGGATGAACAACCCCAGCGCGTGGCCGTCGGCGTCGAAGACCTCGAAGATGCGGGCGTCGGGGTGGTAGGTGGTCCACTGCGGACGTTCCTCGAAGGTGATGCCGTACAGCTCGGTGGCGGCGTGGAAGACGCCGTCGCGCAGCACCCGGTCGCACTCGAAGAAGGGCCGCAGTGCGGCGGTGTCGATCGCGTAGCGCTGCTCGCGCAACTGGTCGGCGTAGTAGGCCCAGTCCCATGGCGCCAGCTCGAAGCGCTCGGTGCCCGACTGCTCGCACTGGGCGTCGATGACCGCCTGCAGGGCCTCGTCCTCGCGGTACATGTTGGCGACGGCCGGGGCGGCCAGGGGGTACACCACCTCGGTGATCCGATCCGGGTCGCCGACGGTCTGGTCGGCAACGGCCAGGCTGACGTGGTTCGGGTGCCCCATCAGGCCGGCCCGTTCGGCGCGCAGCGCGGTCATCCGGCTGACCAGGGGACGGTTGTCCCACTCGTTGTCCCGCCGGCCCTTGATGCCGGTCGCCTCATAGATGCGCTGGCGGGAGGTCCGGTTGGTCAGCTGTGACAAGAAGGGGTGGACGNNCCCGCCTGGCCGCGGTCGGCGGCGGCACTCGCGCAGGACGACAGCAGGCCTTCGGTGAGCCCGTCGAGTTCCTCGGCGGAGTCGAACAGCACCGCCAAATCGTTGGTGTCGTTGAGCAGGTTCTTCTCGAACCGGCTGGAGAGCTCCGAGAGCTCCTGGTTGATCTCACCGAGCCGCGCCTTGGCGTCGGCGTCCAGCGCTGCGCCGGACAGCTCGAAGCCGCGCAGCGTCTCCGAGACCAGATACCGCGACTCGTCGTCCAGGCTGGAAAGGTCCGCGTTGGCCACCTGCTTGATCCGCTGGTACAGCGCGTCGTTGAAGCTGATCGCGTCCTGGTGCGCGGCGAGTTTCGGGGAGAGTTCCAGCTCGAGGTCGCGCAGTTCCTCGTCCGAGTCGCTGGCCAGCTTGTTGAAGAAGATCCGCATCGAGCGCTTCAACATCCGTCCGGAGTTCTCCAGCGCCACGACGGTGTTCTCGAAGGTGGGCGCCTCGTCGTTGGCCGCGATCGCCGCGACCTCGGCTTCCTGTGCCGCCAGCCCGGTCTCGATTGCCTCGCGGTAGTCGGCGGTGGTGAGCACGGACATGTCGGGCAGCCCATAGGGCGCATCAGTGGGGGTCAGCAGCGGATTGGACATGCAGCCACCCTAGCCACGCCCACCGACAGCGCCCTTGGTGCGAACCGCCTACTCGAAGGGGGACGGATCTCCCGCACCGGCCCGGACAACCACTGGTTCGTCCCCGCTGAGGTCGACGACGGTGGTGGGGCCGACGCCGACGTCTCCGGAATCCAGCACCGCGTCGACGAGGTTCCCGAGCTCGTCCGCGATCGTCCAGCCGTCGGTCATCGGCTCGGTGGCGTCCGGCAGGATCAACGAGGACGAGGTGAGCGGCGTCCCCAGCTCGGACAGCAGTGCGAGCGCTGTGACATGGTCGGGCACGCGCACGCCAACGGTCTTCTTCTTGGCGTGCAGCATCGCGCGGGGCAGTTCGCGCGTCGCCGGGAGGATGAAGGTGTACGGGCCAGGCGTCGCGGCCTTCACCGCGCGGAAGACCCGGTTGTCCATCTGCACGTACTCACCCAGGTGCGCGAACTCGCTGACCACCAGCGTGAAGTGGTGCTTGTCGTCCAGTTGGCGCAGCTTCTTGATCCGCTCCAGGGCGTCCTTGTCACCCATCCGGCAACCGAGCGCGAAGCCGGAGTCGGTCGGGTACGCCACCAGTCCCCCGCCCCGGACGATGTCGGCGACCTGCGAGATCGATCGAGTCTGCGGGTTGTCAGGGTGGACGTCGAAGTAGCGGGCCATGTCATGCCTCCATCGCGAAGTCGAGGAATTGCTGGATCGTGCGGTCCCAGTAACCCCACTCGTGGGTTCCGGGCTGGTAGTCGGCGACCAGGTCGACACCGGCGCTGCGGGCGGCGGCCTCGAAGGTGCGGTTGTGCTCGACCAACTGGTCCTCGGTGCCGCAGGTCATCCACATCCGCGGCAGGGACGCGACGTCGGCCTGCCCGACCAGGTGCACCAGGTCATCGTCCGTGCCCGCGATCGGACGATCGCCCCAGACCGGGGAGACGGTTTCGTCCGGCCGAGGACTGCGCGGTGAGGTGGCCATGTCCAGGCAGCCGCTCAACGAACCCGCGGCGGCGAACCGATCTGGTTGGCGCAGCGCCAGCTTGAAGGCGCCATAACCGCCCATCGACAGGCCTGCGACGAAGGTGTCCTCGCGCGCGTCAGAGACGGTGAACTGCTCGGCGACCAGCGCCGGAAGCTCCTGCGAGACGTAGTCCCAGTACCGCCGTCCGTACACCTCGTTGCAGTAGAAGCTCGTCCCGGCATTGGGCATCACGACCGCCAGCCCACGGTCGGACGCGTATCGCTCGATCGAGGTGCGCCGCAGCCAGATCGTGTCGTCGTCGGAGTAGCCGTGCAGCAGGTACAACACCGGGGTGTGCTGGCGGACGGTTCCCGCCAGGCCGATCTGCCCGGACGTGCGTTGCGGCAGCAGCACCGTCGCGGACGTGGACACCCCCAAGGTCTCGGCGAAGAAGTTGGCGCGGAACTGGATCATGTCCGCCAGTCTGCCCCGCGCGCAGCACGGACGCTAGGCGGGCCCAGGTCACGCCGGTGTCAGCACCGCCTCGGCGCTTCCGGAGGCATGTAGCTGGGGCACGCGCACCAGGCTCAGGAAGGTCGTGTCGACGCTGGCGGAGGTGTGGACGCTGAGCACGCCGCCCGAGAGAGCCACCTCGCTGGCAACCTCGGGGTGGGCGGCCAGGACGGCTCGGGCGGCGGCCAGCCCTTCGGCCACACCGTCCCTGCCGACCAACCGCTCGGCGGCGGTGGCGTCGCTCCCCGCGCGGGCA
>DGKN01000141.1:5038-5293 GCA_002387005.1 Propionibacteriaceae bacterium UBA4569 | reverse complement strand
GGCCGCAAGTCGGCCCCGGCGGTGGCCTGCCCGGCCAGGACCCGCAGCCCCCGCAGGGCTGGGGCGCCGGTGGCAGCACCAATCCGTGGGGACGTCCGCCTCAGGATTGACGGCGCACAGCTCACCCGCACCGGCCCACGGCCCTAGCATGGGGCGGGTGAGCGAGACTCCTGGACGCACCTTCGACCACGATTGCATCGTGGCCGCGGTGCGCGAGATCCTGATCGGCATCGGCGAGGACCCTGACCGCGAGGG
>DGKN01000141.1:0-4956 GCA_002387005.1 Propionibacteriaceae bacterium UBA4569 | reverse complement strand
AGGACGGCCGTGTCACTGGCCTGTCGAAGATCGCCCGCCTGGTGGACGTCTACGCGAAGCGTCCGCAGGTGCAGGAGCGCCTCACCACCCAGATCGCCGACGCACTGGTCGAGCACCTCGAGGCCCGCGGCGTGATCGTGGTGATCGAGTGCGAGCACCTGTGCATGACCATGCGCGGGGTCCGCAAGCCCGGTTCCAAGACGGTCACCTCCGCGGTCCGTGGCCTCCTGCGCAGCCCGGCCACCCGCGCCGAGGCGATGAGCCTGATCGTGGGCCACCGCTGATGTCGCGCACCCTGGTGATGGGGATCGTCAATGTCACCCCCGACTCCTTCAGCGACGGCGGCGACCACGCCACCGTCCCCGCTGCCGTCGCGCACGCACGGCGGCTGTTGGACGAGGGCGTGGACATCGTGGACATCGGCGGGGAGTCCACCCGTCCGGGTGCCGAACGCCCCAGCCTGGCCGAGGAACTGCGACGTGTCGTCCCCGTCGTCGAAGAACTGGNNCGCCGGGGCGGTCGTCTCGGTGGACACCATGCGCGCCGAGGTGGCCCAGGCCTCCATGGCGGCCGGCGCGAGCATCATCAACGACGTCTCCGGCGGTCTGGCAGACGACCAGATGGTGCCCGTGGTGGCCCGGGCCGGCGCGGACTTCGTCTGCATGCACTGGCGGGGTTTCCTGGGCAGCGGGCACACCCGCGCCGACTACACACACGTCGTCACCGAGGTGCTCGCGGAGCTGACCGAGCGCTTGGACGCATGCGTTGCCGGCGGCATCGCGCCGGAGAAACTGGTCAGCGACATCGGCTTCGGGTTCAGCAAGACCGCAGAACAGAACTGGGAACTGCTGCGCCACCTGGACGCCTTCCAGGCCCTGGGATACCGCCAGCTCGTCGGGGTCAGCCGCAAGCGCTTCCTCGGTGAGCTGCTGGACGGACGCGAACCAACCGGGCGCGATGCCGCCACCGCGGCGGTGACCGCGATCTGTGCCCAACAGGGCATCTGGGCGGTGCGTACGCACAGCGTTCAGGATCACCGCGACGTGATCGCCGTGGTGGAACGGATGGCCAGCAGTTCGGGAGTCGACTCCGCGGGCGGTAACCTCTGACTCGCGTCCGCCGCTGGCGGCGCGTTGGCGGTTCGAGTCCGGGGGCAGCATGCCCCGGCGGACGAGGGAGTGGCGAGTGCTGGACTGGATCACGATCCGTGGCCTGAGGGCCTTCGGCTTCCACGGCGTCTTTGCCGAGGAACGGCGTGATGGCCAGGAATTCATCATCGACCTGAGGCTCGGCCTCGCGGTCCACACCGACTCAGACGAACTGCCCGACACCGTCGACTACTCGCGCATCAGCGCGGAGGTCATCGCGATCGTCCAGTCCGACCCGGTCAACCTGATCGAGACCCTGGCCGGACGCATCGCCAACCATTGCCTCACCCACGAACTCGTCGAGGTGACGCAGGTGACGGTCCACAAGCCACACGCCCCGATGGACCTCGCCTTCGACGACGTCTCGGTCGACATCACCAGGAGCAAGCCATGACGAACCCCCTCGTGCCCGATGTGGACACCTTGGGCAACCTCCGCCCCATCCAGAAGGTCGTCTTCAGCCTCGGCTCGAACAGGGGCGACAGCCTCGAGCACCTGCAAGGTGCCGTGAACCTGCTCGCCGACACCCCCGACCTCATCCCGGTGGACATCTCGGGCGTCTACCGCACCAAGCCGGTCGGTTCGGTCATCGACCAGCCTGACTTCCTCAACCTGATCATGGTCGCCGAGACGGTCATGGAGCCGTTGACCATGCTCGAGCGCTGCCTCGCGGTCGAGCAGGCGCACCAGCGTGAGCGGATCGTCCCCGGCGGACCGCGCACCCTCGACGTCGACCTGATCATGGTCGGTCACCGCGTCGTCAACACTGATGCGCTCACCCTGCCCCACCCGCGTGCCCACGAGCGGGCCTTCGTGCTCGTCCCGTGGCTCGAGGCCGATCCCTTGGGGGAGCTGGAGGGTGCGGGCAAGCTTGCGGACCTCGTCGCCGCCATGGACACACGCGGCGTCGTGCGCACCGACGACCTGATCACCCTGCCATGACATCCGGGGACGGGGACGGCCGTCTGGGCCTGACCACGCGGATGCACACCGTCGTGATGACCCTGGTCGGGGGAGCCTTCGGCTACCTCGTGCTGGGCTTCTTCGACCTGACCAACCGCACCATCCCCGTCACGCCATGGTCCATGCCGATGATCTTCTTCGCGCTCGCCGTGGCGGCGCTGCTCTACTCGCGGGTCCTGGCGCGGCAGGTGCGCGAGGCCCGCGACTCCCTCGACCACGAAGCCGGCCTGCGGGCCCTGGTGCTCGGCAAGACCTTGATTGCCACCGGCCTCGCGCTGACGGGCTGGCACCTCGTCTACCTGATGCACTTCGTCGGTCAGTGGTCCGTTGAGGGGCCGCGGCAGCGGATCATCCGCGGCTTGACCACCGTTCTGGTCTCGGCCCTGGTGGCTTTTGCCGGGTGGCGTCTCGAGCGCGCCTGTCTGGTCGATCCCGGCGACGACGATCCGGACGGCGAGGCTCGCTGAAACCCTGCACGGAAAGGGCCGGATGCGACCAATCCACCCCTGCGGGCGGGATACAATCTTCCCGTGACAGCGCCCCGCCATTCTGGCCAGAACTCACCCTCCCGCCGCAGCACCGTGACCGGCCTCGTGCTGGTTTCGTTGGGTGCCATTGCCTGCGCCGCGGTTGGCCAGACCTGGTCGATCTACGTCGGCCTCGCCCTGGTCATCGCCGCACTCGTCTGGTCCACCTGGAGCAGCTGGCGCGAGATCGATCGCCTAACCGCCCTGCACCACGAGCAGGTGCGTGGGATGCGCGATCACGTGCGCGCCACCTCCCGCGCCCACCACACCGAGCTGATGGGTCTGGTCGCCCGCTTCAATGCCCGCACCGAGGCGCACGCCGCGCACTTGGCGGCGCTGCGCGCCGAGCTGGCCAAGGAACATGCCAACGCGCAGGCCCTGCGCTCCGACCTGGGCACCGCGCAGGATTCGTTGGACGCTTCCAGCGCCCGAATGGTCGAGCTGCAGCAGCAGTTGTCCGTGGTCGAGGCGCAGTTGGCCGTCGCCACCACCGAGCTGGAGAATCTGTCGGCCACCGCCGACGCGCAGGTCGTGCAGATGCCGCGGCGCGGCAGCCGTCGCGACGAGGCGGTCGAGTTGGGGGCTGGGCGTCGTCAGGCCTGAGCCTCTGTTCCAGGCTGGGGCGATCGATCCTTGCCGCTACTTGTCGAGGTCGCCGATCGTCCAACCCAGTGAGGCCACCACGAGGTCGACCCATTCGAGTGGGCAGCCCGCCAGCGCCACCTCGAGCGCCTGCGCGTTCGCGAAGGAGGGGGTGCGCAGGTGGACGCGCCACGGTGTCCGCTCGGCCCGCGAGACGATGTGGAAACCCGCTGGCCCCCAGGGCGCCTCGAGGGCGAGGTAGGCCTCGGCGTCGGGCAGCTTGATGATTTTTGCCAGCGGGGTCTCGATGGGCCCGTCCAGCGCGGGTAGCGCGGCAGCGCAGGCCCGGATCAGAAGGCTGACGGTGCGAAGATCAGCGACCAGTTGGTGCAGGCGCGCGATGGCGCTGCCGGAACTGGTCACCGGTGTGGTGTTCAATGCTTCCGGATGGGCTGAATCTGTGTGCAATGACGCATAGGCGAGTGCCGATGTCTGGCTGCGGAGGTCTCGGGCAAGGCCAGCCGCACGAGCGACCGGACCGCCCAAACCCAATTGCTCGACCATGGCGCCGTCGAGGATGCCCACGCCGTCGGGGAATGAATCGATGTGGGCATCGAGTGCCGGAAGAAAATGGTCAATGGCCTGAACCCAGCCCAACAGCGCTGACACCCATTTGTCGTCCACATCTGCCGCCATCCCACCCAGGCGGGTGAGCATCGGGTGGACACGATTGCCCGACCAGTCGAGCATCAACTCGCGCCCAGCTCCTCGTGCGCGCAAAATGTCAACGGTGAGTCGTTCATCGTTGGCTCGATGTGCCACCCAGGACAGGTGCGCCAAAAGGCATGCTGCGGTGGAGAACTCGGCCAGGAGCGTGCGCAACATCGTGGCCCGCGGTGACGCCACGAGCCCCATCAGGTGCTCGGCGGTGATCGCCAGGCCGATTTCCCCGTGGGCGGGGGTCTGCCAGTCATGGCGATCGGCAAGCATGAGTACCTGGCGGTAGTCGCGCACCTCGAACAGTTTCTCGGCGCCGCGGTGGCTGAATCCCGGCTGGACGCGTGCCCTGGTCAAGGTGCCCGAGTCGACCGCGGCATCCACGAGCACCAGCCCCACGCGCGTTGGATGGTTGTCCCCAAGGTCTATCGGGTGGGCATTCGGCAGGTCTCGGGCGAGGTCTCCGATGGTGATCAGCACGGGCCAAGTGTAGGCCCGGATCCGGTAGCCTCTGGAACTCTTCTGACGCTCATTTCGCGTACGTATTTGGCACAGCTGGCGAAATGACCAGCATTCCTTGTTTCGGTGAGGGCCGTGATTCCGTTACTGTTGCTGCGACAGAAACCCAATTTCTTGGATGGACTGGAAAGGTGGAAACATATGGCACAGCGTGTGCACATCGTCCTCGAGGACGACATTGACGGTTCGCAGGCGGCCGAGACCGTGAGTTTTGCGCTGGATGGCGTGAGCTACGAGATGGATCTCTCGGAAGAGAATGCCGAGAAGCTCCGCAACGAGATGGCTGTCTGGGTTGGGCACGCGCGCCGTGTCGGTGGCCGGAAGGCGGCGGGCCGCAAGGCCAAGGCTGGTTCCGCGAATGACATTCGCGCGTGGGCGATTGACCAGGGCATGAAGGTCAGCGCCCGCGGTCGGGTCAGTGCCGAGGTGCGCGAGGCCTACGAGAAGGCGAATTCCTGACGCAACTCGCCGCGATGACGGCCGGGCCCAGCTGGGCCCGG
>DGKN01000103.1:1825-2627 GCA_002387005.1 Propionibacteriaceae bacterium UBA4569 | reverse complement strand
GGCCCGACCTGGCCGCCCGCCCCCGCCGAGTGGCAGTTCTACCGCGACGGCTACGGCTTTCCCACCCCCGCGCCAGCCGAGTGCTGGCAGCCCTCCGGTGTCGCCGTCCAGCGGACGGTGACCGAGACGCTGCCCGAGGAGCACCACGGATCGGTGGCGCCCCAGGTGGCCACCCGCACCCGTCGGGTGCCGTGGGTGACGATCATCGCCTCGCTCCTGGCGCTGGCGCTGGTGCTGGGCGGCGGTGTCTACCTGATGCAGCGCTACGGTTCGCCACTCGGCCCGGATTCGGTGAGCGATGTCAGCACGCTCTACGACCCGGCGCTGCAGGTGGGCGCGGGCGCCTACCAGCTGGCCGGCGAGGGACAAGCTGGGCAGGACTCCTTCCAGGGCGACACCGACTGCGTGAAGCAGGCCAACGCCGCGGTGAAGGCGTCCCAGCAGATCGTCGTGGCAGGCACCGACCGGGGCTGGGGCGCGATGACCTGGCGCTTCGAGNNCACCGCGGCCTTCAACAAGCTGGCCGAGACCCTGCAGGGCTGCAAGGACAAGGACTACACGTACACCAACCCGATCAAGCAGAGCCAGTGGGTGCAGTTCGACCAGACCGCCGGCAACGGCGATGCCCACGGCAAGGTCGTCCTCAGCACGGACGCGAACACGGTCACCTGGCTGGAGGGCGGGCGCGAGGACATGGGCGAGACCGCCTTCAAGGCGATCCGCAAGCGGCTCCAGGAGATCTGAGAGCTTCGCTCCAGGTCGGCGGGGTCACAGATCGATAGGGTCACAGGTCGGCGGGGTC
>DGKN01000103.1:0-1705 GCA_002387005.1 Propionibacteriaceae bacterium UBA4569 | reverse complement strand
AATCTCGGTGAAGTCGGGGTGCAGGAGGGCCTCCACCCGGGCGTGGTCAGAGCGCACCTCGTCGCTCAGCAGCGCCTGCTCCAGCGCCACCACGTCGTCCGCGTCGTCGACCGAGACGGGCTCGTCGAAGCTGAACAGGTCGATCTCGACCGGTTGGGGAGGGGTGGGCGCGACGTCCAATGACTGCGCGGCGTTGAAGGCGTCCAGGCCGCCGAAGCCGGGGCCGTGGTCGACGGCGGTCCCCCGCTGGTAGGCGGTGGCGGCGGCGCGGGCGCGCTCGTCGGCGGCCTCGTTCATGGCGTGGCCGGCATGGCCCTTGACCCACTCAAAGGTGACAGGGCGCCCGGCGATGGCGCGGTCGATCTCCTGCAACAGTTCGACATTCATCACCGGTTTGCCGTCGGCCTTGCGCCAGCCCCGACGCTTCCAGCCGCCCATCCACTTGGTCACGGCGTTGATGACGTACTGGGAGTCGCACAGCACGTGCAGTGGCTCGTCGCGCACCTGGTCGGTCTGCTGCAGCAGGTTTCGCACGGCCATGAGTTCGCCCATGTTGTTGGTGCCGCGGGGCCAGCCACCGGCTGCCCACCGGTCGTCGTCGATGTACCAGGCCCAGCCGGCCGGGCCGGGGTTCGACAGGGACGAGCCATCTGCTGCAGCGGTGATCACCGGGTCATTGTGCCAGCCCGGCAGGGCGGGTTCAGTCGCGGACGGCGGCCAACGCCTCGGGCCCGAAGGCCTGCGGGAGCACTTGGGACATGGTCTGGATGCCCAGGGGCGTCTCGACCAACAGTTCGGCGCCGCCGTGCTCCCACAGCAGCTGGCGACAGCGGCCACAGGGCATGATCACGTCGTCCTCGGAGTTGCAGCAGGTGAACGCGACCAGGCGCCCCCCGCCCCCTGCGACCAGCTCGCTGACCAGCCCGCACTCGGCACAGAGCACGACGCCGTAGGCGGCATTCTCCACATTGCAACCGGCGACGATACGTCCGTCGTCGACCAGTGCCGCGGCACCGACTCGATAGTTCGAGTAGGGCGCGTAGGCCTGCTGAACGATGTCCCGGGCGCGGTCGCGCAGGGCGTCCCAGTCGACCTTGACCACGGCGTCCGTCACGGTCAGTGCCCTTCCTTCACGTAGGGGTCGCCATCGGCGGCCGGCGCGCGCACCTGGCCGACCAGACCCGCGACGGCGATGATCGTGGCGAGGGNNGAAACCGAAGAAGAGCGCCATCATCGCGGCAAGCACGGGGTGCCAGCGACCCATGATCACCGCGGCCAGGGCGATGAAGCCGTTGCCGACCGTGATCTCCTTGCTGAAGGCTCCGGTGGAGCCGACGGTGAAGAAGGCACCGCCGAGTCCGGCGAAGACGCCGCCAGCCAGCACGGCCGACCAGCGCATCCGGGTCACCGAGATGCCGACGGTGTCGGCGGCCTTGGGGTGCTCGCCGACGGCGCGCACCCGCAGGCCCCACTTGGTGCGGTAGAGCAGGAACCACACCAGCACCACCGACGCGATGGCTATGTAGGCCAGCGCGGTCTGCCGGAAGAGCACCGGGCCGAAGAAGGGCAGTTCCGACAACCCGGGGATGGCGAGGGTCTCCATCTGGGGCGCGGCATTCAAGGTCGAGCTCTTGGGCTGGATCAGCTGGTCGAACAGGAAGCCGGTGATGCCCACGGCGAAGAGGTTGAGCACGACGCCCAGCAC
>DGKN01000109.1 GCA_002387005.1 Propionibacteriaceae bacterium UBA4569 | reverse complement strand
CGCTGTGCGTCGGCGGCCTGGCTGATGACGGCTACCACCCGCTCGGCACCGTCTTCCACGCGATCGGCCTGTACGACGACGTGATCGCCCGCCCCGCTCCTGCTGGGGTGACCGAGATCTCCGTCACCGGCGAGGGCGTCGAAGACGTTCCCACCGACGCACGCAACCTGGCGTGGAAGGCTGCGCGCCTGCTCGCCGAGACCCACGGCCATGGCGACCTCGGGGTGCGGCTCACCATCCGCAAGCAGGTGCCCGTGGCCGGTGGCATGGCCGGTGGTTCCGCCGATGCGGCTGCCGCGCTGCTGGCCTGCTCGATGCTGTGGGACCTCGACACCGGTCCCGATGAACTGCACGAACTCGCCGCGCAGTTGGGTTCGGACGTCCCCTTCGCGCTGGTCGGTGGCAATGCGATCGGACGCGGGCGCGGCGACGAACTCGTCCCNNACCTACCACTGGGTGCTGGCGCTGGCCCATGGCGGACTGTCCACCCCTGCGGTCTACCGGCGCTTCGACGAGCTCGGGGGAGAGCACTCCACCGACATCCCGGACGAGGTGTTGAACGCCCTCGCCGTCGGCGATGTCCGCGCGCTGGCCGACGCGATGCGCAATGACCTGCAGCCCGCCGCGCTCGACCTTCGTCCAGAATTGGCCGAGACACTTGAGGTCGGACGCTCCCGTGGGGCGCTCGGCGGGATCGTCTCCGGCTCGGGTCCGAGCTGTGCCTTCCTGGCCGCGAGCGAGTCGGACGCCATGGACCTGGCCAGCGCCCTGTCCAGGCTGCCGCAGGTGCGGGCCACCCGGCGCTCTTCGGGCCCGGTGCCGGGCGCCAAACCGATCGGTTGAGGTCCGTCACCGAGAAGCTGGTCTCTTGATGTAGAGAAAGTTCGTCTTCTTCTGCTTGACTGGCAACCATGCGTGATGAAGTCGACGAGGTCGTCGGCGCCTGGCAACGTGAGCGACCCGACCTGCCCACCGAGCCCATGCAGATCTGGTCGCGCATCCTGCGTCTGGCGCTGCACCTGGATGAGGCGCGCCGGGCCGCCCATGCCGCCCATCAACTGGAGGGCTGGGAGTTCGACGTGCTCGCTGCACTGCGTCGTGCGGGCCACCCCTACACGCTGAGCCCGGGGCAACTGCTGCGTGAGACGCACGTCACCTCCGGAACCATGACCAACCGCGTGGACCGGCTGGCCGCCCGGGGTTGGGTCTCCCGGCAGGCCGATCCGAGCGATGGACGCTCGGTGCGGGTCGTGCTGACCGATGAGGGACGCGCGGTCGTGGACGCTGCCCTCGGCGCCCTGCTGGAGGCCGAGGAATCCTTGCTCGCCAGCTTCAGCGCCGCGGAACGAACCCAGCTGACGGACCAGTTGCGCCGTCTCCTGATTGCCCAGGGTGACCAGGCCTGATCAGAGGTCGTCGGCGTCCTTCCTCGGACGTCGGGCCCGGCGTCGAGGCGTGGAGGGGGTCTCTCGAACCGTCAACTGCGGGGCAGGGGTCAGGTTCGCCATCCCATTCCAGGCCAGGTTCACCAAGTGCGCGGCGACGACCTCCTTGGGCGGTTCGCGGGTGTCCAGCCAGCTCTGCCCGGCCAGTGCCACGAGCCCCACGAGCGCCTGCGCATAGAGGCCAGCGAACTGGGTGTCGAAGCCGTGCCGGGCAAGCGGATCGGCCAGCAGGTCCTCGACCCGGGTGACGATGTCGCTGAGGATGCTGGCAAAGGAACCCTCGGTCGAGACGATCGACGAGTCGCGAGCGAGGATGCGGAAGCCGTCCGGGTTCTCGTCCAGATAGTCCATCAGGGCCAGCGCGCCGTATTCGATGAGCTGGCGCGAAGTCGCCTCGGGCGTGGTGAGTGCGCTGCGGATCGCCTCGTGCAGGCTCCGCATCTCGCGGTCGACGACGACGGCGTAGAGACCCTCCTTGCCGCCGAAGTGCTCGTAGACGACCGGCTTCGACACGTCGGCCTGCGCCGCGATCTCCTCCACGGAGGTGCCCTCGAAGCCCCGCTGGGCAAAGACGCGGCGCGCGACGACGATCAGCTGTTCGCGTCGCTCCGCACTGGTCATGCGGACGCGGCCCCGGCGGGCACGGGTCGGGGTCGTTCGTTCGGTCACCCAATCATCCTGTCACGGATGGGCTGGACGCTCGTCCGAGCCTCGTCCGTCCGGTCGGTAGCTCTCCGGTCGGTGGCTCTTCGGTCGGTGGCTCTCCGGTAGGGTGGGCCCATCCACGACGGCCACGGTGCGCGTCGGGGGTGATCCCCGGTTGGTCTGCCGGTAGGGCCCGCCTGACTTTGAATCAGGACTAGCGACAGTGGTTCGACTCCACTCCGGGGAGCAGTAGTGAGGTTGGAGCGGCGGTGGATGACAGTCCGCGCCCGGTGGCAAGGGCCACGGCGCTAGGCTGGCCCCGCCGAACGTCCCCCCGAGCCCTGGGCCCGGGGCCCCGACCCCCAAGGAGTCCGTCAGGCGTCCGAGACCCAACAGCAGCAGGCCGTGTCAGCGGTCGTCGTCCTCGCCGCAGGCGGTGGGACGCGCATGAAGTCGAGCAAGTCGAAGCTGCTGCACGAGGTGGGCGGCCATTCCATGCTGAGCTACGCGGTCAACGCCGCGCAGGCGCTGGAACCCGAGCACCTGGTGGTCGTGGTCGGTCACAAGCGGGAGCAGGTGCTGGAGCACCTCACCGACATCGCCCCGCACGTCCGCACCGCCGTCCAGGAGGAGCAGAACGGCACCGGGCACGCGGTCCAGTGCGGACTTGCCGACCTGGGTGAGCTGAGCGGCGAGGTGCTGGTCACCTACGGCGACGTCCCGATGCTGACCGGCGAGACCCTGCAGGCCTTGGTCGCAGAGCACCGTGCCAGCGCCAACCATGTCACCGTCCTGACCGCCGAGGTCCCGGACCCCTTCGGCTACGGCCGGATCATCCGTGACGGCGACCAGATCGCCAAGATCGTCGAGCAGAAGGACGCCAGCCCCGCCGAGCAGGCGGTCGCCGAGATCAACTCCGGCATCTACGTCTTCAATGCCGCGACGCTGTACGAGGGCCTCAAGCACCTCAGGACCGACAACGCGCAGAACGAGCTCTACCTCACCGATGTGATCGGCACCGCGCGTGACAACGGCGAGCGCGTCGGCGCCTACATGATCGCCGACCTCTGGCAGACCGAGGGTGTCAACGACCGCGTCCAGCTGGCCCGGATGAATGCGGAGATGAACCGCCGCACCCTCGAGGGTTGGATGCGAGCCGGCGTCACCATCGTCGACCCGGCCACCACGTGGATCGAGGCAGATGTCACGCTCGCCGAGGATGTGACGATCCTTCCCGGCGTCCAGTTGCAGGGGGCGACGTCCGTTGCCAGCGGCGCCGTCATCGGCCCGGATTGCACGCTGCGCGACGTCGAGGTGGGGGAGGGCGCCGAGGTGATCCGCACCCACGGCTCACTGTCGGTGATCGGCGCCGGCGCGACGGTCGGACCCTTCAGCTTCCTTCGTCCCGGCACCGAGCTCGGGGCCAAAAGCAAGATCGGCGCCTTCGTCGAGACCAAGAACGCGCAGATCGGGGACGGGTCCAAGGTGCCGCACCTCACCTACTGCGGTGACGCGCGCATCGGCGAGAACGTCAACGTCGGCGCGGGCACGATCTTCGCCAACTACGACGGGACCAACAAGTCGGTCACCCACCTGGGTGACAATGTGTTCATCGGCTCCAACTCGGTGCTGGTCGCACCGGTCGACATCGCGCCGGGCGCCTTCATCGCCGCCGGGTCTGCGGTCGTCGAGGACGTCCCGGCCGGAGCGCTGGCCGTGGCCCGCGGCCATCAGCACGTCAGCGNNCCGCCTCGAAGGCGGCGGCCTCGGCCGCCGGTGCAGAGCAGGGTGTCCATCCCGACGTGCAGGCCTCCCGCGAGAAGGTCGCAGCACGCAAGCCCGAGGAGTACAAGTGAGTGGCGTGAAGCGTCCCAATGACAAGCACCTGATGCTGTTCTCGGGGCGCGCGCACCCCGAGCTGGCGGCCGAGGTGGCCGCCTTCCTCGGGGTCGAGCTGGTGCCGACCAGAGCCATCGCCTACGCCAACTCCGAGATCTACGTGCGCTACGAGGAGTCGGTGCGTGGCGCCGACGCCTTCGTGATCCAGTCCCACTGCGCGCCGGTGAACGAGTGGATGATGGAGCAGTTGATCATGGTCGATGCGCTGAAGCGTGCATCGGCCAAGCGGATCACCGTCG
>DGKN01000236.1 GCA_002387005.1 Propionibacteriaceae bacterium UBA4569 | reverse complement strand
GATCACACGCTGCAGAGCCCAGCTCCATTACCTATGCAGGGACCGACGAAAACCCCGGGACACCCGACCCAGCCTTGACACGAAACGCCTCACGCTGATGAGAGTGCTTCGGTGGGGTGGCTCGTCGGCCACCCCACCGGCGCTGGTCACGCAAGTTGGAACCACTGGCGACGGCCCGCCTGCAGGACATGACCTGGAAGGTTCTCGACGGGTGTGCTCGCGTCGAGCAGTTGCACGTCGTCGAGTCGGACGCCCCCCTCCGCGATGAGTCGCCGAGCGGCAGAACGCGACAGCGTGGGCCGGGCGGCGAGGACGAGATCCAGGAGTGTGGCAGACCACGATGCACCGAGGGGAAGCAGTGGCATCTCGGCGGGCTTCTCGCGTCGCGAGAACACTCGCAAGAAGTTCTCCCGCGCTGTGTGGGCTGCTTCCTGTCCGTGGTATCGGGCGACGATGGCAGTGGCGAGTTCCAGCTTGGCGTCGCGTGCCGCGGCGCCGCCGGCGTGGCCTCGTGCGGCCAGGTCGGCGACCTTCTCCATGGGCAGGTCGGTGTAGGCGTTGGCCCAGGTGCCGAGGAGGTCGTCCTGGAGCGTCATGAGGCGGCCGAATTGTTCCTCGGCCGGCTGGGCGAGACCGACGTAGTTGTTCAGTGACTTCGACTGCTTGGGGCCGCCATCAAGCCCGGGCGTGATGGTCGAGGTGATGACCGTCTGCGGTTGTTGTCCGTGTTTGGTCTGGAAGGTGCGGCCCATTGCTTCGTTGAAGAGTTGATCCGATCCCACGATGGTCAGGTCCGAATGAAGCGCGACCGAGTCGAATCCTTGGAGGACTGGGTAGATGAGCTCGTGCAGGCCGATCTCGCGTCCTTCGGCAACACGCGCTTGGAACATATCGCGCTGCATCATCTGCGCGTGCGTGACCAGGCTGAGTTCGCTGATCAGGTCGGTGATGGACATCTGGTCCCACCACTCCGAGTTGCGACGAATCTCGAACACCTCCGGGTCATCGCGCAGGACGAGTGTGACCTGATCCAGGAAGGCGCGGGCGTTACGGTCGATCTCTTCGGGTGTAAGGACAGGCCGGGTGGTGCTGCGTCCGGTGGGGTCACCGATGCGGGTGGTGGTGTCGCCCAGGAGGAAGACCACGGTGTGGCCAAGATCCTGCAGGTAGCGCATCATCCAGAGGTTGACCGCGTGCCCGAGGTGGAGTTCTGGGGCGGTGCAGTCGACGCCGAACTTGATGCGCAGTTTCCGGTCGGACTTGAGTTTGTCGAGTAGGTCGTCGCGTCCGAGGATCTGGTCGGTGGTGCGGCCCAGCGTGTCGAGGATCTGATGGGGGATTGTCATGGTTGCTCCTTTGCGGTGGCAAGCCAAGAGCCCAGGTCACCCAGCCCGCCGAGGAATGAAAGAAGGTGAGGACCTTGTGGTCCTCACCTGTCGGCTCTGGGTGTGCTGCGTAGACGCGCCTGAAGCTAGCGGCTCACCTCAGAGCCGCTTCGATACACGCATCCAAACAACATGAGTTCAGGCTACACCGGTGGGCAGGGGCCCCGACCCCAGGCTGGCTAACGCCAGCAGCGGCGCGACAGGGCACCACGTGGGCAGAGGCGCAGCGCACGCCATTCGGCATGATGGTGCGCTCACGCACCTCTGGCGCGGATCTGGACAAGATAGTGAGAAGCCCAGCCGGCGCCTCGTCGACGGCCCGCCTAGCCCGGAGATTTCATGGGGGTGTCTGGACGTGAAGGAGGGAAGTGCCCGCTGACCTGCGAAGATACCGATTGCTGAGGTCGGAATCGTTGCGGGTGAAGGAGCACTTCCCGGTCAAGTCCCGGCAAGTGGTGTAGCCGTTGGTGATCCTGTGGGGTGGGTTAGCTGGCGAGTGCGGGCATGGTGGGTGTCTCCTGTTCAGGGTTGGTGATGAGGTTGAGTCGGCTCTTGGCGAGGATTTCGAGGCCGAGGTAGCGGCGTCCTTCGGCCCATTTGTCAACGATGGTCGAAAGGGGGACCGTTTCCAGGGGCTTGGGCTCTAGCCAACGTCGCAATTCGGGGATGTTTCGGAGGTTAGCAGGAGGCGAAACAGGTCGGCTGGGCAACGTCCCCCGAGGACTGCTCTAGGGCGGTGGTTGATCTCGTCCTCGACGGCCCGGAGGTGCTCGGGACTGAACCGGCCCAGGTCGACGCCCTTGGGGAAGTAGTCTCGCAGCAACCCGTTCGTGTTCTCGTTGCTGCCGCGCTGCCACGGGCTGTGGGAGTCGCAGAAGTAGACGTTGATCCCGAGGTCGGCTGCGATGCTGCGATGGCGGGCCATCTCGGTGCCCTGGTCCCAAGTGATCGATCGCAACAGGGTGGGTGGCAGGTCTGCCATCCGGTCGACGATTGCTCGGTGCAGCGTGTCGCTGTCCTGCCCGGCGAGGTGGACTAGACGCAGGGTTCGTGTTTGACGCTCGACCAGGGTCCCGATCGCGGAGGTGACGCCGCCGCGGCCGATGATCAAGTCGCCTTCCCANNTGCACCTGGGCTCTGCGGGCGGTGCGGCCCGTGCGCAGTGGTGTCGCCCGGAAGGGGGCCAGCGGTGTTGGGCGTTGCCAGCGCGAGTTCGGCTCGTAGATAGCCTGGTAGATGCTCTCGTGACACAACCATATCTCCGGCCGGTCCGGGAACGTCGCGTGGAGCCAGTCGCTGATCTGTGCCGGGCTCCACCGGCGCTGCAGCTTCTCCGCGACCAGGTCACCCAGGAAGGCGTTGGTCTCCAGCCGGCGCGGGTGGACACGGGTGCGTCGGGCGACCGCGAGACGCTGGGCCCGGTAGGGCTGGTACTCGAGGCGGTGACCCTCCCCGGTGCTGCTGTTGTGCTGCAGCTCACGGCAGATCGTCGACGGCGAGCGCCCCAACTGTCTGGCGATGGCCAGCTGCGTATGGCCGGCCAGGTGGAGGTCGGCGATGAGGAGGCGTTCCTCTTGCGACAGGTAGCGGCTGCTGACCTCGCGGACGGCGAGGCGTTCGAGGGGCTTCTTGAACCCGACGACTTCACCGTTGCGATAGATCTTCGCTCCGTGCATCCATGAGTTCGCGGACGTTCGAGACACGCCAACTTCTCGAGCCGCACCCCGGATGCTCCAGCCGCGGTCGATCAGATCCATGAACTGTCGCCGCTGCGCGGACAACGGCCGTCGCCCTGGGCCCTTCTTGGTCCTTCGAGTACTGCTCACAACTGCTCCTGTCATGTGACAAGGATTGCGACGACCACTCGAAACCACCCCGTCGCTACTGGCTCCCTTTTCGACCGTCGTCGACACCATTCGTCGGTTTGTTCGGCCAGGATGTCCCGCGTCAAGTAGTTGGCAGGATTTCGGGCTCGGGAAAGGTGGGGATCGTGGGGTCGGCCAGGCCGCGCTGCACCTCTGAGGGCCGGTTCCAGGCCAGCGCCTCGTGGGGTCGGATGGTGTTGAACTGGGCCCGGTAGGCATCGGCCTCGCGCGCGAGGTCGAGCGCATCGTCGATCTGCTCGCGGTAGAGCCGCTCATACTTCAAGCTCTGGAAGGCCCGTTCACGGACCCCGTTCTGGCCAGGGGTCCGGACACGAGTCCGAATGTGCCTGAGCTCCGGGTGTGCGGTGATGAAGTGCTCGAAGCGGAACGACCGGAACGGCCCTGCGTTGTCGGTGACCAGCGTGATCGGAACGATCTCGCCAGTCTCCGGATCGGTGAGGTGATCGATGAGCGTGACGCCATCGAGCATCGCTTCGGCCTCCGCTAGAGCAAGTTCGACCCCGGCGATCGCGTCGTGCTGGTTCGCGGTCGGTGACCAGTGCCAGCCGAACTCATACTTGCTGAAATAGTCGGCGACGCCGGCGACCCGCCAGGTCCCACCACCAGTGGTCTCGTATTCGGAGAAGTCGAACTGCCAGACCTGGTTCGGCCTCGTGGGTGGCGCTGCGAACGCGGCCTTGCGTTGCTTGGCGAGTCGGACTACACCGTGCTGGTCCCGGATCTGCGGGGTTACGGGGACAGCGCGAAGCCCGTCAGCGAGGATCCCGAGACCTATTCGAAGCGCACCATGGGCAACGACATCGTCCAGATCACCCGAGACCTGGGATTCGATCGATTCGGGTTGGTGGGCCACGACCGAGGTGCCTTGGTCGCTGTCCGAGCAGGACTTGACCACCCCGACCACGTCGCATTCCTCGGCATTCTGGACGTCCTGCCAACGCTCGACACCTGGGAAGTGCTTCAAGGCGTGAATGCCAAAGTTGCCTGGCACCTCTACCTGATGGCCCAGCCTTCGGGCATGCCAGAGAAGATGATCGCGGCCGTCGCCCCTGAGTTCTACAGCTCATTCCTCGACGCGTGGGACTCCACGGGCACGACCTTCACGCCCGAGGTGCGCGACTACTACGTCCAGAGCTCCATCGAGTCCACGAACGCGATCGTTGCCGACTACCGAGCAACCTCCGGGATTGACCTCGACATGGATACCACGGACCGTGAGGCCGGGTCCCAACTCGCCATGCCTGTGGCCGTCATCTCCCAAGACTGGGGTTCACAACTCGGCTTTGACGCCTCAGCACTCTGGCGGGCGTGGGCTCCAGATTTCGTCTACGAAACCACCACCAGCGGACACTTCATGGCGGAAGAAGATCCTGACGAAGTCGCTACGTTCGTCCAGCGCCTTGCCGCGCGCTCCACACTGGATTGCTGAACTTTCATGGTCCGGAGGGGGATACCTCGACGGGTGTGGTGGACATCCAATGTCGGGGGCCGGCTCAGCCTTGTTGACACGCTGCCTGAGCGTCTTGGCACGGACCGTTGATGGTCGGCTTGCGCCTTCGGAGGTGTCATGTCGACGAGGGATCCTTATCCGCTCACGTGGGAGTTGCCCGCACTGGTGCTGGGTGGGCTTGTTCTGACCTTGGGAACGGGGGTGCAGCTGGGCCGAACAACGGCTTGCTGGGCCGCTGGCTCGGACTGGTTGTGGCCAGACGAGCTGGTGCGTTCGACCGGCGGGATCCTGGCGGGTCGTCCGGATGCGGGACTGACCCCGGGCTCGTGCTCCGTCGGCGGTGGAGCCTTGGCCGCGTCAATCCTCGTGGCGGAGCTGGTGCTGCTGGTGCTGCTCACCCTGGCGGGTCGCGAGGTGTGGTTGCGGTGGAGTCCGGGGGTGGGTGCTGGGTACGCGTCGGCCGACGAG
>DGKN01000099.1 GCA_002387005.1 Propionibacteriaceae bacterium UBA4569 | reverse complement strand
CGGTCTTGTCGAAGGCAATGGCGCGCAGGGTGCCAAGGTTTTCCAGCGGCCCGCCGCCCTTGATCAGCAGCCCACTGCGGGCGGCGCGCGCCAAGCCGCTCAAGACCGCGCTCGGCGTGGAGATCGCCAGGGCGCACGGGCTGGCGGCGACGAGCACGGCCAGGGCACGGTACAGGGTTGCGGAGAACGGTTCGTCGATGACCAGGCCGGCGAAGAGCAGCACGACGACGAGGATCAGCACGGCGGGGACGAACACCCGCTGGAACCGGTCCGTGAATCGTTGGGTGGGCGAGGTCTGGGCTTGGGCCTCGCTGACCATCCGGACGACGCGTGCGAGCGTCGAATCCTTGGACNNGAGCACGACCAGTGCCCGTTCGATCCACAGGCCCGGGTCGCCGAGCAGGGCGCCGATGACCGCGATGAGTGTGGCGACGATCATGATGGCGGGGACGAGCGGCTTGGCGACCCTGTCGGCCAGGCGTTGGGTGGTGCCCTTGCGCGTCTGTCCGGCCTCGACGATGTGCACGATGCGGGCGAGGGAGTTGTTCTCGGAGGTGGTGGTGACCTCGATCTCCAGCGCCCCTGGCCCGTTGACGGTACCGGCGTAGATCCGGCTTTCCGCGGGGACGTCCTTCTCGCTGCGAGGGGCCTGGGGGTCAAGCGGGGCCTTGTCCACCGGAATGCTCTCCCCGGTCACGGCCGCCTGATCAACGCTGCTGCGACCGACGATGACAAAACCGTCCGAGGGGATGCGTGTGTTCGGTTTGATGATGACGGTGTCCCCGAGCAGGATTTCCTCCACGGGGATCTCCTGCTCGGTGCCGTCACGCCGGACGATCGCGGTGGTGGGGGCGAGTTCCCCCAGCGCCTCGATCGCCCGCCGGGCGCGCCCCATGGCGTAGCTTTCCAGGGCGTGGCCGATGCTGAACAGAGCGAGCAGCAAGGCGCCCTCTGCCAGTTCCCCGAGCACCGCGGCGCCTGCGGCGGCGACCAACATCAGGAAATCGATCTCGAACCGCTTGGCCCTTACGCTCTGGAGGGCTTCCTTGAGCGTGTAGTAGCCGCCGAAGAAATACGCCGCGATGTAGAGCGCCGTGGAGACTCCGTCCGCCACCGCCGAGCTCAGTCCGAGCAGGAAGCCCGCCGCCAGTGTCAAGGATGCGAGAATGGCGAAGATCAGTTCGCTGCGCTCCCCGAAGACCCCGCCGTGCTTCTGATCATGATGCTCCCCCTTTTTGAGGGCTTCAGCCTTGGGCGCGGCCGCTGCGGGTTCGCCCACCTCGGCCGCTTCGGTGGTTCGGGGCACGCTGGCGCGTGGCGGTGTCCCGGAACGCTCACGCAGCTCCCGGACGGCCTGCTCCGAGGTCCGGTCCACGTAATACTCGACCCGCACGGAACCTGTCGCGGAGACGTGCGCCTCCACCACGCCCGGGGCGTTACGCAGCCGCTGTTCGAGCAGTTGCGCAGGGGCCAGCCTTGACACGCCGTCCACGTCGAGACTGAGGTGTCCGAAGTCGCTGTCTACCCGGGCGCCCAATGACATGGCGAGTTCGCGGATGCGCTGCAGGCTGATGACATCGGGTTCGAAGTGCACGCACAACTGCGCCACCGAATCCCCCTGCTTGACGTGGGCGCTCATGACGCCCTCACGCGCCTGCAGGCCCGCCGTAAGCCGTTGGACGCAGGCATCTCTTTCGTCAAGCGCCTCAGGAAGCACGGCGTTCAGGTCAAGTTGTGTGTCGGTGGCCATGTTGCCGTTCTGGAGATAGGGACCGAGGTCCGCGGTGGATGGAAAGGGCGTGTGCGCGCCGGGGTCTAGTCGAAGAGGTCCCCGAGGAACCCGCCGCGCTTGCGTCCTCGTCTGGAACCGTGACCACCGTGGTCGCTGTCCCTCTGGTCGTAGCCGTGGCCCTGTGGCTGAACGGCTCCGTGGCCAGGGGTTGGCGATACGGCGTAGAAGGAGCGTTCGGCATCGATCAGCGACTCCAGCTCGCCGCGGTCCAGGAAGACTCCGCGGCACCCAACGCATTGGTCGATGAGGACGCGGTTGCGTTCATAGCTACGCATTTCCGCTCCGCACTTGGGACAGGTCAAGGCGGTGGGTGAAGCGTTCATGCGGACTCCTGGTGGATGGGGTGGACGGAAGATTCGGAGTCGCTCGTGACGGCTACGCCGATGACTGGGGAGTGGCCGATGTGGGTGATCGCCAGGTCCAGCAGCATCCTGACGTGGCTGTCATTCAGCCGATAGAACACGTGGCGGCCCGCACGACGGGTCGCCACGACCCGGTGCGCTCGCATCAAACGAAGTGCCTGGCTCGCGGAGGATTCACTCAACCCACTCACCGACGCCAAGTCATGCACGCAAGTCTCACCTGCTTCGAGCAAGGTGGCCAGGATGCGGACGCGACCGGGGTCGGCCATCAGCTGGAACACATCAACCAAGCGCTCCACGTCGGCCGCCGGCGGCAACCGACGCCGGAGAATATCGGCCCAGTCAGGTTCGTCGCCCGACCGACGCCCGGACACCCCGTGAGGGTTTGACGAAGCGCCATCGTGTGTGTCCATCTGCACATGTTAGCATCCGATAAGATGTTCGCCCAAGCGACTGGGTGACCGGGAGTGGCCGAGTCGGTCTCGGCCGAGCCAGCAACGGGTACCGCCCATCAGGCAGGCCGTGGAGGCCACCAGCGCCGTCCTTGTCGGAACACGTGATCGGCGCCTTGTCCTTGGGATGCAGCCTGGCCAGTGCCACGGCAAGGTTCACCGGCTCAGGCTCGTCCATCACGATCCTCCAGCCGTGCAGTGAGCCGGCCGCGGTCGGACGCCGCAACAGACTGGTGCGGATAGGTAGTCGCGCACCTTGGCTTAGGGGTGATTCTCGGCGAGTGGCCGTCGATGCCTCCGCTCGCGGCCATCGGCGAGGGTCAGGCTCCACGGGGGGCGTACATGATGACCGCCACACCCAGGAGGCACACAGCCGCGCCGATCACGTCGTAGCGGTCGGGTCGAAATCCGTCGACCACCATTCCCCAGGCCAGTGACCCGGCCACGAACACACCGCCGTAGGCGGCCAGGATGCGTCCGAAGTTTGCGTCGACTTGCAGCGTCGCCACGAAGCCGTACAGACCGAGCGCGATCACCCCGGCGCCCACCCACAGCAGGCCACGGTGTGCACGCACGCCCTGCCATACGAGCCAAGCGCCACCGATCTCAGCGATCGCGGCTAGGACGAACAGGGCGATGGACCTGGCGATGAGCATGTCAGTCAGCCTAAGCCGGGAAGGCGGTGCGGTCGTAGAACTGCTACCGCGCCATAGCCTGTTGCGCACTCGATGCGTGGGTCACAGTACGGGTGGTGTGCAGGTTCGTTGTGCGGCCGGCGCGCACGCCGTTGGCGATGACGACGACCTCGGCGAGCTCGTGGATTAGGACGACGGCGGCCAGCCCCAGGACCCCGGCGACGGCCAAGGGGATGAGGATTGCGATCAGTGTGAGCGAGAGCCCGACGTTCTGGAGCATGATGCGCCGGGCTCGTCGGGCATGGGCGAGTGCCTGTGTTAGGGCGCCTAGGTCAGCACCCATCAGTGCGACGTCCGCGGTCTCCAGTGCGACGTCGGAGCCCATGGCGCCCATGGCGATGCCGAGGTCGGCGGTGGCCAGTGCGGGGGCGTCGTTGACGCCGTCGCCGNNAGGGTGGACTTGTCTTCGGGACGCAGCTCGGCGTGGACGTCGGTGATGCCGGCCTGGGCTGCCACGGCGTGGGCGGTGGCGGTGTTGTCACCGGTGAGCATGGTGACGGTGTAGCCCTGGCGGTGCAGTTCGGCGATGACGGCGGGTGCTTCGGGGCGCAGTTCGTCGCGCACGGCGATCGCGCCGATGACCTTCCCGTCGTCCTCGACAAGGACGGTGGTGGCCCCGGCCGCCTGCATCCGCTGCACCTGGTCGGCCAAGTCCCCGGCGGTAAGCCACCCCGGCCGGCCCAGCCGCACGGGCCGGCCCTGGACGGTACCGGTGAGGCCGGCGCCGGGGA
>DGKN01000161.1 GCA_002387005.1 Propionibacteriaceae bacterium UBA4569 | reverse complement strand
GGCCACGCAGGGTTCCCAGGGCGGTCGCATCGGTCTCGGAGCCAATGCCGCGCAGCACCAGGTCGCTGTAGTCGCCGCTGGGCAGCTCACCGTCGCGGCACCGGTCCCACGCGGCACCCCAGCACAGGGCGCGGGCCAGCGGGTCCTCGAGATCACCGATGTGCTCCACCAGCATGGCGAAGCTCTGCTCGTCCAGCCGGACCTTGGCGTAGGTGAGGTCGCGGTCGTTCAGCAGCACCAGGTCGCCGCGGGCGTGGCCGACCAGGTCGGGCACGTCGGTGCGTTCCCCGGCGATGGTCAGCTCGGTGTCGTGCGTCCGTCGCAGCACGCCGTCCACGAGGGTGTAGATGCCCACCGCCAACCGGTGCGTGCGCAGGGTCGGGTGTGCAGGGTCGGCGGTCTGGACGATCGCGAAGCGGGTGAACCGGCCCTGGTCGTCCAGGTCGAAGTCGGCGCGAAGCGTGTTCGGTCCTGTGGTCTCGAGCCATTCGGAGGTGAAGTTCGACAAGTCCACCCCGGACGCCTTCTCCAGCGCGCCCAGCAGGTCGGAGAGCTGCGTGTTGCCGTAGGCGTGTTCGGCGAAGTAGGTGCGTACGCCCGCCAGGAAGTTCTCCTCGCCGACCTGGGCGACCAGCTGCTTCAGCGTCGAGGCGCCCTTGGCGTAGGTGATGCCGTCGAAGTTCTGCTCCACGGCCTCGAGGTCGACCATGTCGGCGGCGATGGGGTGCGTGGTGGGCAGCTGGTCCTGGCGGTAGGCCCAGCCCTTGCGGGCGTTGCCGAAGCTGACCCAGGGGTCGATGCCCCCATGCTTGGCGACGATGCGCTGTTGGGCGTAGTGGGACGCCCATTCAGCGAAGGACTCGTTGAGCCACAGGTCGTCCCACCAGTTCATCGTGACGAGGTCGCCGAACCACATGTGCGCCAGCTCGTGCAGGATCGTGTTGTCGCGTCCCTCGTAGGCCGCCGCAGAGACGCGGGAGCGGTAGAGGTACTCGTCGCGAATCGTCACGCAGCCAGCATTCTCCATTGCCCCTGCGTTGAACTCGGGCACGAAGACCTGGTCGTAGGTGCCGAAGGCGTAGGGGTGGCCGAAGGCCTCCTCGAAGACCTCGAAGCCGCGCTGGGTGGTGGTCATGATGCGGTCTGCGTCCAGGTATTCGGCCATCGACTGGCGGCACAGCAGGTTCGCCTGGATCGGCCCGGTGAGGGTTTCAATCTGCCCGGGGCGGACGTGGTACTCGCCGGCGATCAGCGCGGTGATGTAGCTGGAGACGCGCGGGGTGGGCGCGAACTCCCAGATGCCGAAGCCGTTGGCGCCGGCGACCGGCTCGACGGCTGGGGCATTGCTGATGACGGTCCAGTGCTTGGGCGCGATCACGTTCAGCTGGAAGGTGGCCTTCTGGTCGGGCTGCTCGAAGTTCGCGTACATCCGACGAGCGTCCGCGGTCTCGAACTGCGTGTACAGGTAAACGCGGTCGTCGGCCGGGTCGACGAAGCGGTGCAGGCCCTCGCCCGTGTGGGAGTAGCGGCACATGGCGGTGACCACCAGCGTGTGCTGGCCGGGCTCGGTGCGGAAGCCCAGACGTCCGTCGGCATAGGTCGAGGGGTCGAGCTGTTCCTCGTCCAACCATGCGTCGAGCACGGCGTCGGCGATCAGGTCGACGTGGCTCTCGCCGCCGGTGCTGGAGAAGGTGATCTCGCTGGTGGAGATGAAGGTGTCGGGGTCGGCCAGCGGCGCGCCGTCCAGCCCGAGGCCGGAGAGGTCGACCGTCACCAGATAGGCCTCGGCCGTGATCTGCTGCGAACGCTGTTGTGCGCTGGCGCGCGTGATGTTCGCCGGGTTCATGCTTGCCTTTCGATGGACGTGCTGCGTGGGGGCGACCCCGCGGGGCCTCGGTCGAGCGTACCGCCCGATTCCGCCCATCGGATGCCCCGTGAGGGCGCCAACTACGCTGGCTCCCATGAGCGAAGCAAACACGCCTGACGCAAATGTGTCCGGAGCCAATACTGCGAAAGCAAGCACCACCGAGGTCGACTTCTGGTTCGACCCCCTGTGCCCCTGGGCCTGGATGACCTCCCGCTGGATGCTCGAGGTGGAGAAGGTGCGCGACGTGCACACCACCTTCCACGTCATGAGCCTGTCGGTGCTCAACGACGGGCGTGACCTGCCCGAGGAGTACCGCGAGCACATGGCCGAGGGCTGGGTCGGCGTGCGCGCCGCCATCCTGGTCGAGCAGCAGTACGGTGCCGAGAAGCTGCGCCAGTTCTACACCGCGCTGGGCACCCGCTACCACTTGGGCCAGGAGCCCAAGACGGTCGACACGGTGCGCGCCGCGCTGGCCGAGGTCGGCTGCGACGAGTCGATCGCCCAGGCTGCCGATGCCTGGAAGCCGGGCGACGAGGCCGACGACGTCGACCGCGCGCTGCGCACGAGCCACCACGAGGGGATGGACCCGGTGGGAGACGAGGTGGGCACTCCGGTGATCCACGTCAACGGCATGGCCCTGTTCGGCCCCGTCATCTCCCCGGCACCCAAGGGTGAGCAGGCAGGCGACCTGTTCGACGGCTTCGTCAAGGTCACCGCCTACCCGGGCTTCTTCGAGCTGAAGCGCACCCGCACCGTGGGCCCGATCTTCGACTGATCGTCCCAGACAGGAAACCGGGGTTGTTTCGCACCGATTCGGCGAAACAACCGCGGTTCTTGTTGTTCTGTGTACTGGCTCAGCGAGAGGCGGGCAGCCCGTCGATGCCGTCCAGCGTGGCGACCTCGGGAGCGTGGTGCAGAGTCGGGTCGACCGCCAGGTAGGCCTTGGTCTCACGGGCGATCAGGCCGGAGCAGATGAGCAGGCCGATCAGGTTGGGCAGCGCCATCAGGCCGTTGGCGATGTCGGAGAAGGTCCACACCACCGTCAGCTCGCTGACCGCGCCGAGCAGCACGATCGCCGAGAACAGGATGCGGTAGGGGACGACGAAGCGCACGCCCAGCAGTCGCTCGACATTGCGCTCGCCGTAGTAGGCCCAGCCGAGCACGGTGGAGTAGGCGAAGAAGATCAGCGCGATGGCGACGATGATGCCCCCCCAGTTGCCGGGCAGGCCGGTGCTGAAGCCCTGCGCGGTGAGCGCGGCGCCCGTCTTGCCCTCGCGCCACACGCCGGTGGTGAGGATGACCAGCCCGGTCATGGAGACGC
>DGKN01000124.1 GCA_002387005.1 Propionibacteriaceae bacterium UBA4569 | reverse complement strand
TACCAGCTCGACCAGTTGCTCGTCTGCCTGCCCGTCCCCTCCCGCGCCACCGAGGTGCTCGACTTCGGCGGGCGCTGGGGCAAGGAGCGCGCCCCGCAGCGCGGCACCCTGCGTACCGGCACCCACTGGCGTGAGGGCCGCCACGGCCGCACCGGCGCCGACTCGGCGTTGGTCCTGCATCTGGGCACGCCCGGNNAGATCCTCACCGGCGACCAGGTCGTCGGCGGGGGAGAGCTGATGCTGCCCGGTGAGGTCGTGCTCGACAGGGGGGCCAGCTACACCAGCCCCTGGGTCGTCTTCAATCACGGCGCCGGCCTCGATCAGATCGCGCGCAACCACCACGCCTTCCTGCGCCGCACGCATCCGCTGCAGGGGGAGCGTCCCGTCACGCTGAATGTCTGGGAGGCCGTCTATTTCGACCATGACGCCGACCGCCTCAAGGGCCTGGCGCACCGCGCCGCAGAGGTAGGCATCGAGCGCTATGTGCTGGACGACGGCTGGTTCGGCGCCCGCCGCGATGACCACGCCGGGCTGGGCGACTGGGTGGTGTCGAACGACATCTGGCCCGACGGACTGCACCCGCTGGTCGATGAGGTCACCGGCCTGGGCATGCAGTTCGGCCTGTGGTTCGAGCCCGAGATGGTCAACCCCGACTCCGACCTGGCCCGCTCCCACCCCGAATGGGTGATGCAGGTCCCCGGCCGGATGCCGCTCGAGTCGCGCCACCAGTGGCTGCTGAACATCGGCATCCCCGGTGCTTACGAACACGTCAAATCGCAGATCAACGCGTTGCTGGACGAGTACGCGATCAGCTACATCAAGTGGGACCACAACCGCGACGTCGTCGATGGCGGTACCACCCCGGACGGACGTCCCGGCGTCCACGAGCAGACGCTGGCCTTCTACCGGATGGTCGACGAGCTCAAGGCCGCCCACCCCGGCCTGGAGATCGAGAGCTGCAGCTCCGGCGGCGCCCGCATCGACCTGGGCGTGATGGAGCACTGCGACAGGGTCTGGGTGAGCGACAACATCGACCCCACCGACCGCCAGCAGATGATGCGCTGGACCGCCCAGCTGCTGCCGCCCGAGCTGCTGGGCTCGCACATCGCATCCGGTGCCTCGCACACCACCGGTCGCATGCACGACATCGGCTACCGCGCCGCGACCGCCGTCTTCGGCCACCTCGGCGTCGAGTGGGACCTGGCGAAGGCGACGGACGACGAGATCGCCCAGCTCAGCGCCTGGATCGCCTGGTTCAAGGAGCACCGCACCACGCTGCTCGGTGGGCAGATCGTCCGCGTCGACCTGCCCCAGCCGGGCGGCTTCCTGCACGGCGTCATCACCCCGCGCCAGGCGGTCTTCGCCTACACCGAGCTGGAACTGGCCCCCGTCTGGAGCCCCGGCCTGGTGCCCCTGCCCGGTCTGGACGCCGACGCGACCTACCGCGTCACCCACCTCGACCTGACGGCGCACGGCATGACGCTGCCCGAGCCGGTCGAACTGACCGGACGCCAGCTGGCACAACGCGGAATCCGCGCCCCTCGGGTCAATCCGGAACGCACTCGGATCCTGGTCGTGGACCGGATCTGACAGCCCTCCCACCACCAGCACCACCCAACCGTCGNNGCCGACCCGACGAAGGAGTCGATCGTGGCATCAACACTCACGCCACCGGTCCCGACCAGGCGGCCCAAGGACGACACGGCGCTCGCGCTCGCGTTCATCCTCCCGGCGCTGCTGGGCTTCGTGGCCTTCCTGCTCTGGCCGACGCTGCGCGGCATTTACCTGAGCTTCACCAGCTACAACCTGCTCACCCCGCCGAAGTGGGTCGGCCTGGCCAACTACCAGCGCATGTTCGTCGACCCGATCTTCTGGAATGCGGTGAAGGTGACGCTCGAGTACGTGATCATCAACATCGCACTGCAGACCGTCGTGGCCCTGCTGATCGCGGTGCTGATGGACCGGCTCACCAAGTCGACGCTCGTCCGGGGCCTCGTGCTGACCCCCTACCTCGTCTCCAATGTCGTCGTCGCCATGGTCTTCCTGTGGATCCTCGACGCCCAGCTCGGCATCGGCAACCAGTTCCTCGCCTGGCTCGGCGTCGACCCGATCGGCTTCTTCACCGAGGAGAAGTGGGTCATCCCGACCATCGCGCTGGTGAACGTCTGGCGCCACATGGGCTACACGGCGCTGCTCATCTTCGCGGGCCTGCAGACCATCCCGCAGACGGCCTACGAGGCGGCCAAGGTCGACGGCGCGAGCGAGTGGAAGACCTTCTGGCGCATCACGCTTCCGCTGCTGCGCCCGATCCTGGCCCTGGTGCTGATCATGACCGTCATCGGGTCCTTCCAGGTCTTCGACACGGTCGCGGTGACCACCGCTGGCGGCCCGGTCAACAGCTCCCGCGTGCTGCAGCACTACATCTACACGATGGCCTTTGGACGCTTCCAGTTCGGCTACGCGTCGGCCCTGTCGGTGGCACTGCTGGTGCTGCTGATGGTCATCACCGTCATCCAGTACCGGCTCACCCGCGCCGGCGAGACCGACCTGAACTGAGGCGCGACATGTCAACCACCACCGTCACCGACGAGTTCGAGCCCGAGGCCGTCGACAGCTACGAGTCCGAGCTGCTTGCCAGCGCCCGCACCGGCAAGAAGTTCAGCTGGGGCAAGGCTGTCGCCTGGCTCGTGATGGGCGTCATCCTGCTCATCACCTTGTTCCCCTTCTACTGGATCCTGCGCACGGCGCTGTCGACGAATCCCTCGCTGATCGCCAACCCGACGCAGTTCACCCCACCCGATGCCAGCCTGGACAGCTTCCGGCGCGTCTTCGGCACCCAGACCGGCGAGGCCGCCCTGGCCGCGGGTGGCTCCGGCCAGAAGATCGACTTCTGGAAGTACCTGTTGAACTCGGTCGTCGTCGCGACGCTCGTCACCGCCGGCCAGGTCTTCTTCTCCGCGATGGCGGCCTATGCCTTCAGCCGGCTGAAGTGGAAGGGACGCGACTTCTTTTATGGGCTCTTCCTGGCCGGCCTGATGGTGCCGCTGATCTTCACCTTCCTGCCCAACTTCGTGCTGATCAAGCAGCTCGGCCTGCTCGACAACCTGCTCGGCATCGCCCTGCCGACCATGATGATGTCGCCGTTCGCGGTCTTCTTCCTGCGTCAGTTCTTCTCCAACATCCCGATGGAATTGGAGGAGGCGGCGCTGCTGGACGGCTCCAGCAAGATCCGCAACTTCTTCACCCTGATCTTGCCGATGAGCTCGGCACCGATCGCGACGCTGGGCATCCTGACCTACATCGGCGCCTGGAACGACTACTTCTGGCCGTTGATGGTCAGCTACACCGACACGTCGCGCGTGCTCACCGTGGGTCTGGCCATCTTCCGCTCCCAGACCCCGCAGACGGGCCCCGACTGGGCCGGCCTGATGGCCGCAACCCTGGTCGCGGCGCTGCCCATGCTCGTCCTGTTCGCGCTGTTCGCCAAGCGCATCGTCAACTCCATCGGCTTCAGCGGAATCAAGTGAGGTCCCACCCATGAACAATCGATTCGCACGCGCGGCAATGGCCGCGGCCACCGCCTTCGGACTGGTGCTCACCGGCTGCAGCTCGTCCTCCGGTGACGACGCGACCCAGTCCAGCTCGTCCAATGTCATCGACTACTGGTTGTGGGACTCTGCCCAGCAGCCCGGCTACCAGAAGTGCGCGGACGCTTTCGCCCAGCAGAACCCTGGCCTGACGGTGAACATCACCCAGATCGGCTGGGACGACTACTGGACCAAGTTGACCGCTGGCTTCATCGCCGACGAGGCGCCGGACGTGTTCACCAACCACCTGTCGAAGTACGCGCAGTTCGTCGACCTGGGCGTCCTGCTGCCGCTGGACGACCTCGGCCCCACCTCGGGCATCACCTCGTCCGACTATCAGGAGGGCCTGGGAGACCTGTGGGTCGGCCAGGACGGGAAGCGCTACGGCGCACCCAAGGACTGGGACACCATCGCCTACTTCTACGACGCGAAGGTCACCGAGAAGGCCGGCATCACCAAGGCCCAGCTCGACTCGATGACCTGGAACCCCGACGACGGCGGCACCTTCGAGGACGTCATCGCGCACCTGACGGTCGACACCAAGGGCGTCCGCGGCGACGAACCGGGCTTCGACAAGAACCACGTCGCCGTCTACGGCTTGGCCAGCGACGGTTCGGGTGGCGAGAACTTCGGCCAGACCCAATGGGGCGCCTACACCGCAACCCTGGGCTGGACCGCTACCGACAAGAACCCTTGGGGCACCCACTTCAACCTGGACGACGCCAATTTCCAGAAGGCGATCGACTGGTACTACGGCCTGGCCCAGAAGGGCTACATGCCGAAGTACTCGACCTTCGGCAAGAGCTCCGGCTCCTACGCCCAGTTCGCCGCAGGCAAGGCCGCCCTGGCCATGAACGGCTCGTGGATGATCTCCAGCTTCGCCAGCTTGGAGGACGTCGACCTCGAGATCGCGCCCACGCCGGTGGGTCCGAGCGGGGACCGGTCCAGTCCATTCAACGGTCTGGCCGACTCGATCACCAAGTTCACCGACAACGCCGACGGTTCGGCCAAGTGGGTGGCCTACATGGCCTCCGACGCCTGCCAGAACGTGATCGGTGAATCCGGCGTCGTCTTCCCAGCTCGTCCGGCCGGTACCGCCCGCTCGGTCGCCGTCCGCAAGGAGGCCGGGATCGACGTGACGCCGTTCACCGTCCACATCACCGACGGGACGACGAAGCTGCTGAACGTCGTGAACAATGCCGCCGACCTGGCCGCGCTGACCGGGCCCGAGTTCGACGCGATCTACATCGGCTCGAAGAAGGCCAGCGACCTGACCGAGCTCAATGGCCAGATCAACAAGCTGTTCGAGTACGCGTCGAAGTGAGCACCTCACCACTCGCCGAGCGGCACCTCGACGCAACCACCCGCCAGGTCTTGCTCGAGGTATTGCTCCACGGCCCCGTGGCGCGGGCCGACCTGGCCCGCGCCCTGGACCTGTCGGCGCCGACGGTGACTCGGGCGGCGAAGTCCCTGCTGGAGCAGGGATTGATCATCGAGGGTGAGCCGGTGGCGCCCGCGACGACCGGACGTCCATCCCTGCCGTTGGCGGTGGACGCCGCTGCCGCGAGTTTCGTCGGCGGCAAGATCACCACCGGTGCCTTGCACCTCGTGCTGGTGGACTTGTGTGGGCAGGTACTGCGCAGCCACACCATGGAGGGCGTCACGGGCAGCCGGGACGACACCATCAGGGCCCTGGGTGAATGGATCACCGCCTTGGCCGGCGAGGGCGTTCGTCCTCGCGCGGTGGGGCTCAGCCTCGCCGCGACGGTTGATGCCGAGGGAATGACCACCCGCTCTGCCTACCTTGGCTGGGAGTCTGGTCCGCTCGGGGCAGTCGCCGCCGAGGCGTTGGGTCTGCCGTGCGTTGCCGACAACGACGTGAACGCCTTCACCGTCGCGGAGCACTGGTTCGGCCATGGCCGCGGGGTCGGGGAGTTCGCCGTGGTCACCGTCGGGCTGGGTACCGGACTGGGTCTGGTCACCAACGACGAGCTGGTACGTGGGTACGGCGGAGCGGCCGGGCAGATCGGAAAACTGCGAACGTTGTCCGGTGACCTGTTGACCGAGCAGGTCGAGTCGGCGCCACTGGCGCGAGCAGCGGGGGAGCTGTTGGGGCGCACGGTCGTGCGCGATGAGCTCCCCGCGTTGCGGCGTGAGCCAGCCTGTCAGGGCCTATGGGCCTCCATGGCCACGGCCGTGGGAGAGTTGGTGGCAACCACGTCGATGGTCGTCGCGCCGCAACGGGTGCTGGTTTCCGGGGAGAACGCCGACCTGCTGCACGACCACCTGGACGCGTTGTGGCTGGGCTTCGATTCCCTCGCGGGAGCCGGGACGGTCCGTCCGGAACTGGCCGTCCAGGCCCTGGACTTCACCGAGTGGGCCCGCGGTGCGGCCGCTGTCGCGATCCGGCAGACGCTGCTCGGCTGAGCGAGACACGCGCACCCACCAACCGCGACAATTCACAGGACAGGGCAGACTGCCCTCAGGAGGACAAAGATGACCACACTGCACACTGCATGGGACGACGCCGAGGGTGCGCGCCGCGCCAGGGAGCTGTTCACCACGAGTTTCGAGGCCGAACCGCACGGCGTCTGGGCGTCTCCCGGACGGGTGAACCTGATCGGTGAGCACGTCGACTACAACGGCGGCTTCTGCCTGCCGATCGCGTTACCGCACGCCACCTACGTCGCGGCCGCGAAGCGGGACGACGGCCAGCTGCGACTGGTGACCGAACTCGGCGACGTGCAGCGGTGGGAGGGGACGCTCGACGAGGTGGGTCCCGGCGCGGTCATCGACTGGGTGGCCTACTCGGCCGGTCCGCTGNNCTGCCCGGCTACGACCTGGCCATCGTGTCATGCGTCCCTGCCGGCGCCGGGCTCTCGTCGTCCGCTGCGGTGGAGTCGGCGGTGCTGCTGGCCGCCGCGGAACTGGCCGGATTGCCGACCGATGGTGACGCGCGTCGCGCGGAGCTGGCGGCGATGGGCGTCCGGGCTGAGAACGAGGTGGCCGGGGCACGCACCGGAGGCATGGACCAGGCCGCGTCGCTGCGGTCGAAGGCCGACCACGGCCTGCTGCTGGACTGCGAGCAGGACTCGGTCGAGCAGGTGCTGTTGAACCTGCAGTCGCAGGGTCTGGAACTGCTGGTCGTGAACAGCAATGCGCCGCACATGCTGGCCGACGGCCAGTACGCGTCGCGTCGCGCGGACTGTGAGCGGGCGACCGAGGTGTTGGGCCTGCGCTCGCTGCGGGAACCGGTCGACGGGCCGCGCGATGGGCTCGGGGAGCTGCTGGCCAAGCTGGACNNTTCGCCGCGTCCGCCACGTCGTCACCGAGAGCTGGCGGGTGCTGGACTTCGTCGAGGCGCTGGCCGCCGAGCGGGCTGGGGAGGCGGGCGAGCTGATGGTTGCCTCCCATGACTCGCTGCGTGACGACTACGAGGTGACCGTCCCGGAACTGGACTCGATCGTGGTGGCGGCGATGTCCGCCGGCGCGCTCGGGGCCCGGATGACCGGCGGCGGTTTTGGTGGCAGTTGTGTCGTCCTGGTGTCGGTCGACGACGTCCACCAGGTCGCCGGGGCCATCGACGCTGCGGCCGTCGAGGCGGGCTTCGCGCGTCCCGACTTCCACCTCGCCACGGCCGCCGACGGCGGACGCCGGATCAACTGACCTCTCCCCAACCCCGACCACCCACACCCCGATCTGAGGAGCCTGCGATGAGCGACGAAGGACTGGCACTGGCCACGAAGGCCATGAACGCGGCAGGGCAGGACGACGCGATGGTCGCCGACTTCGCGTCCCGCTATCGCCTGCTGGAGCAGGGCGGCTCGGGGATGATCCCGGAAGCGACGATTGCACCGCTGTTGGAGGTCGACCAGCTCGACCAGGTGCAGGTCGACCCGGAGCAGGCCCGCGATGCGCTGGCGCACACGGTAGTCCTGCGGCTGAACGGTGGGCTGGGAACGTCGATGGGGCTCGACCGGGCCAAGAGCCTGCTCGAGGTGCGCGACGGCCTGAGCTTCCTCGACATCACGGTCCGGCAGGTGCTGGCCGCCCGCAAGCGCTACGGCGTCCGGCTGCCGTTGGTCTTCATGGACTCCTTCCGGACGCAGGCCGACACGGCCGAGGCGCTCGCGAAGTACCCCGAATTGGCCGTCGACGGGTTGCCGATCAGCCTCCTGCAGGGCCAGGTTCCCAAACTGCGCGCCGACGACCTGACGCCGGTGTCGTGGCCAGAGGACCCATCGCTGGAGTGGTGCCCACCGGGGCACGGGGACGTGTATCGCGCGCTGTACAGCTCCGGTCTGTTGGACCAGTTGGTCGAGGCCGGCTTCAGGTACCTCTCGCTGAGCAATGGCGACAACCTGGGCGCGGCACCGGACGAACGGGTGGCCGGGTGGTTCGCGTCCACCGGAGCGCCCTATGCCGCGGAGCTGTGCCGCCGGACTGCGAACGACCGCAAGGGCGGGCACCTCGCGATCCGGAAGGCGGACGGGCAACTGGTGCTGCGCGACACCGCGCAGACCCCGGCCGAGGAGATGGACTACTTCACCGACGAGCACCGTCACCCCTTCTTCCACACCAACAACCTCTGGGTGGATCTGCGGGCGCTGCAGTCGGTGCTGGGCGAGCGGGGCGGGGTGCTGGGGCTGCCGCTGATCCGTAACGACAAGACCGTTGATCCCTCCGATGGTGACTCGACGCCGGTGGTGCAGGTGGAGAGCGCCATGGGGGCGGCGATCGAGGTCTTCCCCGGTGCCACGGCGATCTGCGTCGGGCGCGACCGTTTCCTGCCGGTGAAGACGACCAATGAGCTGCTGCTGTTGCGCAGCGATCTCTACGAACTCGACAACGACTACCGGCTGGTGGCGCACGCTGAGACGCCCGCGGTCAAGCTCGGCAAGCAGTACAAGCTCGTGGGCGACTTCGCGCGGTTGGTCCCGCATCCGCTGGCGCTGCGTCAGGCACGCTCGCTGGCTGTTGACGGGGAGGTCGCCTTCGGACGTGACGTCCAGGTCGTCGGGGACGTTGCCATTGAGGCCTCGGAGCCGACCACGATCGCGGACGGGACGGTCCTGGAGGGCTGATGCGGCCCACGGTTCCCGAGCCTGATCTGGCCCCGGTCCCTGAGCCTGTCGTGGGGTTGGCAGCAGGCCGTCGCCACTCGGTCGTCATACGCAACGACGGTACGGTCACCGCCTTCGGACACGGTGGTGCCAGCGAGTGCCGCGTGTCCGAGTGGAGTGACATCGTCGCCGTGGCTGCGGGAAACGTCCACAGCTTCTCCAACACCGGCAAGTCGCACACGGTCGGGCTGTGCCGCGACGGCACCGTCGTCGCTGCAGGGTGGAATGGGCACGGTCAGTGCGATGTCGGGGACTGGACCACGGTCCGTGCGGTGGCCGCGGGTTGGCGCTTCACTCTGGGCGTGCTTCGCGACGGAACCGTGCTCGGCGCTGGCCGTTGCGTCGAGGGCCAGCTGGCCGTCGAAGGCTGGCGCGACATCGTCGCGATCACCTGCGGTGACTGGCACAGCGTCGGTGTCACGTCCGCCGGGCGCGTGGTCGGCGCTGGGGTCGGACGAGCGGGGCAGCTCGACGTCAGCGACTGGCGTGAGGTCGTCCAGACGTCCGGGGGATACCTGCACACCCTGGGTCTCACGCATGAGGGACGCGTCCTGGCTGCAGGCGACCGGGGTAGTGGTGCCTGTGAGGTTCGCGCCTGGCAGGATGTCGCGCACGTGTCGGCCGGCAGCCACCACAGCATCGGGCTTCATCGATCGGGACGTGTGATCGCGGCAGGCTCGAACAGCCACGGCCAGTGCGACACCGAGGGTTGGAGAGACGTGGTCGCGGTCGCAGCGGGGTCCTTGCACACGCTGGGATTACGCGCGGACGGAACCGTTCTGGCGACCGGGTGCAACGACTATCAGCAGTGTGATGCGCCTTGCTTGGCTGCTGTCTATCGAACATAAATCGCCGAACCCCTTGTGCGCGCCGTATCGGGATGTAGAATTAGGACATGAGTTCGATGATGACTCCAACCGCAGGTCACGCGGTGACGCTTCCCGGGTCTGCCTTCCCGGCGACGCGGCGTGAGTTCTTGGCCGAGTTGCGGGCGTCGGACCGGGCCTTTCGGGCGATCCAGGCGCGGCGGTTCGAGTTGTTGGCGCAGGTGGACGTGTTGTGGTCGGCGGCCAGCGGTGAGGGTCCGGTGGTGCCGGGTCTGGAGCAGCTGGTTCCGGCGGGTTCGGACGGGACACCGTTGGTTGCGGAGTTCGCGTCGTTGGAGTTGGCGGCGGCGATGCACCTGCGGCCGGAGGCTGTCGACGTGGAGTTGTCTTTGGCGACTGATTGCCTGCACCGGCTGCCGTATGCGTGGGCGGCGGTGATGGCCGGTGACCTTCCGGTGTGGTTGGCGAAGAAACTGGCGAGCATGAGTGGTGATCTCGGCTTCGATGGAGCGCGTGCGTTCGATGCGGAGCTGCGGGACGTCTATGGACGGATGCCGGCGTCCCGGTTGGAGGCGATGGCGAAGGGGCTGGTGCTGAAGCACCTGCCCGCGGATCACGCCGAGCAGCGTCGCGCGGCGGAGCGGGAGCGTCGGCACGTCGACTTCCGCGACGACGACTCCGAGGGGTTGCTCGGCAGGGTGGACGCCGTCTTGGACAGCAGGTGGCGCGGTTGGCGTCGATCCTGCGCCGGGCGGGGGTGCAGGACACCGAGGATGGGATCCGCGCCCGCGCGCTGGGGATGTTGGCGAATCCGGCGCTGGCGCTGCAGATGCTCCAGGCTTCGCTGCTTGACGAACCCACCTTCCCCGGGTTTGTCGAGGGGTCAGCGTGCGAACTCAAGGGCCGTCTGGGTCACGCCTGCGGGACCATCACCGTCGATCCGGAGAAGTTGCTCCCCACCGCGAAGGTCGTGGTCCACCTCACCGACTCCGCCGTCAAGACCGGCGAAGGAGTCGGCCGCATCGAGGGCATCGGCCCCGCGTTGGGTGGCTGGTTGAAGGACCTCCTGGGTGATCGGAAGATCAGTGTCCGCCCGGTGCTCGACACCGCGGGCGTGTGTCCGGTGGACTCCTATGAGGTACCGGATCGGATGCGCGAGACCGTGGAACAGCGGAATCCCTTCGAGGTGTTCCCGTGGTCGATCAAGCGGGCCAGCCGTTGCGATCTGGACCACACCGTCCCCTTCAACCACGACGGGACACCCGGCCNNCGGCCGGCGGGTTCACCGGGCGAAGACGCACGGACGTTGGCGCGTCGAGCAAGTCGCCCCAGGTTGTTACCTGTGGCGATCCCCGGAGGGGTTCGTCTACTTGGTCACCCCGAGCCTCAGTCTGGAACTCCACGACCCCACCAGGGGCGGGCCGCTTCAAGCGCCCCCGGTGATGCGGCTGAAGTGGGCCGACGTCACAAGCACAGCCTGACGACTCACATCTCACGACGTACACCTGCCGACATAGGAAGTCCACACGGCCAGCACACCGCCGACGAGGCGACGCCCCTCCACGGGAGTCGCCCCATCGGCATGCCCCGGAAAGCTGCTTGATCCGCAGACTACGAGCCGATTCACGTGTTAGCTTCCCAGCGAGGTCCCTGGATTGCGCCGATCATTGCCGAGCGCTTGATGGAGGAACCACTGCTGCACTTGAACCACCAGCTGTATCCTCATCCACTGTCCACTCCTGCGGGTGACGACCTCGAGCATCCTCTGGCCACGGCTGGAGCGTGGACTTTCGGGCGATGGTATTTCGAAGGTGGCTAGCTGGAGGTCGCCCGCGTCCGCGAGCAGCTCGATGCCGGGCTGCTGGAGAACCAGGGCCGCGAAACCTGGCGCCATCGCCGCACCGTCGGCTGGCGTGGACACGACGTCCCGGTTGTCCCGGTGGAAGTGCAATGCGCCACCATCATTGAGCGCGGACAACGCGACCGCATGCAGGCGATCGCCGCAGGCACTGGAGTGGGACGCGGAACTGGCGCGGCAAGCCCTCATCGACCGAGGCCTTTGCGGGCGTGGTCATTGAACAACGCCCCGCAGATCCGTGGTCCCTTTCGGGAACGAGAAGAACCCCAACACGAGACCCGTGGGGTGGCGCAAGAGGGGTGGCGCAAGGGTGGGCTTACCGAATGGAAGGATCGAGATCTACGCCGAACTTTCCCCGACGGGCCCCGTGGGCGCGTATCGAGGAAGCAGGGCGCAGATCTCGGCCCTCTTGGTGGGAATCGTGCCTCAGCGGGCCCTGCGCAGCACCTCGATGATCCGCGGGCGCATCTGCGCGACGCTGATCACCTCGTCCACGGACCCCACGCGCACCGCGCGGTGGATGTCGTGGACCCCGTCGAACTCGGTGGCCACCGTGCTGATCGTCTCGGCCTTGACCGTCTCGCGCAGGTTGCTGAGCTCGGCCTTGAGTCCTGCCCTGTCGGCATCGGACGCCTCGGCGACCCGGGCCTTGAGCTCGACGATCCTGGGATCGGCCTCGACGCGCTTGGCGACGTCCCGGGCGAAGACGACGGCCGCGGCCGGGGCGCCGCCGATGACCGAGGCGTAGGAACCTTCCAGCGCGAGCACGGTCATGTTGTCGTTGAGCGACTTCGAGAAGACCACATAGGCGCCGCCGTGGTAGCGGCTGATCACGACGAAAATGATCGGGCCGGAGAAGTTGACGATCGCGCGACCAATCTCGGCGCCGTACTCCAGCTGCAGGTTGCGCATCGACTCGGGCGATCCGTCGAAGCCGGACAGGTTCGCCAGCACGACCACCGGCCGGTTGGCGCTGGACGCGTTGATCGCCCGCGCGACCTTCTTCGACGAGCGCGGGAACAACGTGCCGCCGCTGAAGCTGTCGGGTCCGTCGGCCGGCAGCAGACCAGCCCGGGGGACCGGCTTGCTCTCGATGCCGATCAGGGTGATGGGCATGCCGCCAATGGTGGTGTCGNNGTGCACCACCGCCGTGTCGGCCTCGGCCATCGTCGCCCACCGTTCCAGGGGCTCGTGATCGGCGTCCGCGACGGCGCGCATCACGGCGCGGATGTCGAAGGGTTTCTTGCGCTCGGCATTCTTCTCGGCACTGAAGATCTCGCCGACGGTGGCGAACTCCGAACCGTCCATCTCGTGCGGGCTGAGGCCGACGTCGCGCGCGTCGTCGTCGGTGGTCGCCAGCTCGCGCGGACGGCTCTCACCCGGCGCGG
>DGKN01000172.1 GCA_002387005.1 Propionibacteriaceae bacterium UBA4569 | reverse complement strand
GATCACACACGCCTGATCAGACGCGCCTGAACAGACGCAGTGAGCCGACTGGGCTCAGACGTTGAAGCCGATGGCGCGCAGCTGCTCGCGTCCGTCGTCGGTGATCTTGTCCAGCGACCACGGCGGCAGCCAGACCCAGTTGATCGTCGCGGAGTTGACCAGGCCATCGAGCACCGCATGGGTGTCGTACTCGATCCGGTCGGTCAGCGGGCAGGTTGGGCTGGTCAGCGTCATGTCCAGCGTGCAGTTGTTCTGCTCGTCGACATGGATGCCGTAGACCAGCCCGAGGTCGACGACGTTGACCATCAGCTCGGGGTCGACGACGTCGCGCATGGCCTCCTCGACGTCCTCGACGGACGCAACGCGCGCGGGCGCATCGATGTCGGGCAGCTCGTCCTTCACGAGGTCGCTGGGACGCTGCGCGTCCGCTTGGGTGCTCTCGGTCACCTCGGTGCTCCTGTCTGGTGGTGGTTCAGGGGTGTGTGGATCTGGGTGGGCTCAGGCGTTCTCGGCCTGCGCCCGCAGGATCGCGTCGCGCGCGGCGGACCAGCCGAGCATCGCGCATTTCACGCGGGCCGGGAACTGCGAGACGCCGACGAAGGCTATGCCGTCCCCGAGGCGGTCCTCGTCGGGCTCGGCCTTGCCGCGGGACTGCATCATCTCGAGGAACTCGTCGTGCAGCGCCAGCGAGTCGGTGACGTCGCGGCCGATCAACAGGTCGCTCATCACCGAGGTCGAGGCCTGCGAGATCGAGCAGCCCTCGCCGTGGTAGCTGATGTCGGCGATCGTGTTGCCGTCCAGTTGCGCGCGCAGGGTCAGCTCGTCACCACAGGACGGGTTCACGTGGTGCACCTCGACCTGGTAGGGCTCTCGCAGCCCGGAGTTCAGCTTCTCGCGGTAGTGCCCCAGGATGATCTCCTGGTACATCTGCTCGGGGTTCATCTCGTCATGCACCTCCCTTGTCGTGGTCGTCGTCGGCACCCAGCTGGGCGTTGGCTGGCTCGGTCGCGCGCGCTTGGCGGCGACGGATCCGTCCGCCGCTGGCCCCGGCGGCCTTGCCGCTGAAGAAGTCCCGCGTGTAGTCGATGGCATCAACCAGCGCGTCCACCTCCTCCAGCGTCGTGTACAGGTAGCCGGACGCGCGCACGGACGACTGGATACCCAGCCGGTCGTGCAACGGACGCGCGCAGTGGTGACCACCGCGCACCGCGATGCCCCGACCGTCCAGCAACTGCATGATGTCGTGCGGGTGCACGCCGTCCAGGGTGAAGGCCACGGCGCCGCCACGCTCGTCCATCGTCGTCGGGCCGAGGATGCGCACGCCCTCGGTCTCGCGCAGCCGCTCCAGAAGGTGCGCGGTGATCTCGTGCTCGTGCGCCGCCACGGCGTCCATCCCGATGCCACTGAGGTAGTCGACCGCCGCGCCCAGCATGGTGGCCTGGGCGATGGGCGGGGTGCCGGCCTCGAAGCGGTAGGGCGGGGGGGCGAAGGTCGAGCCAGTCATCTTGACCACCTCGATCATCTCGCCGCCACCGAGGAAGGGCGGCAGCTGCTCCAACAGCGCCATCCGTCCCCAGAGCACGCCGATGCCAGTCGGACCGCACAGCTTGTGGCCGGTGAAGGCCAGCAGGTCACAGCCCAGCGCGGTGACGTCGGTCGGCTGCTGCGGGACGCCCTGCGAGCCGTCGACCACCATCATCGCGCCGACGCCGTGCGCCAGGTCGGCCACGGTGCGCACCGGGTTGACGGTGCCGAGCACATTGCTCACCCAGGTGATCGAGACCACCTTGGTGCGCTCGTTGATCAGGTTCTCGGCCGCGGCCTTGTCGAGGTCGAGACGCCCCTCATCGGTGATGTCGAACCAACGCAGGGTGGCACCGGTGCGCTCGCACACCAGCTGCCAGGGGACGATGTTGGAGTGGTGCTCCATCACCGAGACCACGACCTCGTCGCCGGGCCCGAGCTTCGCGCCCAAGGTGTTCGCGGCCAGGTTCAGCGCCTCGGAGGCGTTCTTGGTGAACACGACCTCACCGGGCTCGGCGGCACCGATGAAGGCGGCCACCTTCGCTCGTCCGCCCTCGAAGGCCTCGGTCGCCTCGGTGCCCAGCAGGTGCATGGCGCGCGCGACATTGGCGTTGTGCTGCAGGTAGTGCTCGCTCACCGCCTCGACGACCTGACGGGGCTTCTGCGAGGTGTTCGCCGAATCGAGGTAGACCAGCGGCCGCTCCCCCACCCTGCGATCGAGGATGGGGAAGTCGGCCCTGATGGTCGACACGTCGTAGGTCACGTGTCCTTCTTCCATGGTTGGTGTTGTGAGGGGTTGACCCTCACGAGGTGTCAGGCCAGGGCGGCAGCAGCCGCGGCGGCCTTGACGTACTTCTCGTAGCCCTCGGCCTCGAGCTGGTCGGCCAGCTCCTTGCCACCCTCGGCGACGATGTGGCCATCGACGAAGACGTGGACGTGGGTGGGGTTCACGTAGCGCAGGATTCGGGTGTAGTGCGTGATCAGCAGCAGCGCGCGGTCACCCTGCCCGGAGTAGCGGTTGATGCCCTCCGAGACGATGCGCAACGCGTCGATGTCCAGGCCCGAGTCGGTCTCGTCGAGCAACGCGACCTTCGGGTTCAGCAGCTCGAGCTGGGCGATCTCGTGGCGCTTCTTCTCGCCACCGGAGAAGCCCTCGTTGACCGAACGCTCGGCGAACTCGGCCTCCAGCTGCATCCTGCCCAGACCCTCCTTCACGTCCTTGATCCAGGTGCGGACCTTGGGGGCTTCGCCGTCCAGCGCGGTCTTGGCGGTGCGCAGGAAGTTCGAGACGGAGACACCCGGGATCTCGACGGGGTACTGCATGGCCAGGAAGAGGCCAGCGCGAGCCCGCTCGTCCACGCTCAGCGGCACCATGTCCTCACCATCGAGCAGCACCTGGCCCGAGGTGATCGTGTACTTGGGGTGGCCGGCGATGGCGTAGGCCATGGTCGACTTGCCCGAGCCATTGGGGCCCATGATGGCATGCACCTCGCCCGGGTTGATGGTGAGGTTGACGCCCTTGAGGATCGGCTTGGGGCCGGTCTCGGTCGCGACGTCGACGTGCAGGTCGATGATCTCCAGCTTGGCCATGTCAGTTCTCCTTCTCGAACGCGGCAACGGCCGCGGAATCATTCGTGTCAATGGGGTTGTCGAGGTCCACCAGGACGCGACCATCGCTCACCTGGGTCGGGTAGACGGGGACGGGTTGGGTGGCGGGCAGGTTGAGCGCCCGGCTGGTACGCAGGTCGAAGGTGGAGCCGTGCAGGTAGCACTCGATCGAGCAGGACGTCTGGTCGACGTCCCCCTCGCTCAGCTCGACCTTGCCGTGGCTGCACTCGTTGGTGATGGCGAAGACCTCCCCGCCCACCTTCACGATGGCGAGCTCGATGTCACCGGCGCTCACTGCCAGAGGCAGGTCGCCGAGCTCGTCGAGTGCGCACACGTCGACCGGGCTCATACGCCAGCTGCCTGGGTCTGGGTCTGGGGAGCGTCGACGATGGCGAGCTCCTTCTCCACGGCCGCCATCAGGCGCTCCTCGACGACCGGGACGCCAATCCGGCGCACGATGTCGACGAAGAAGCCATGCACCACCAGGCGACGGGCCTCGGCCTCGGAGATGCCACGGCTCATCAGGTAGAAGAGGTGGTTGTCGTCGAAGCGTCCGGTGGTGGACGAGTGGCCGGCGCCGGCGATCTCTCCGGTCTCGATCTCCAGGTTCGGCACCGAGTCGGCCCTGCAACCGTCGGTGAGCACCAGGTTCTTGTTGCTCTCGTAGGTCTCGATGGCCTCGGCCACCTTGCGGATGAGCACGTCGCCGATCCACACCGAGTGCGCACCCTCGCCCTGCAGCGCGCCGCGGTAGTCCACATTGCTCTTGGTGTGGGGGGCGTTGTGGTCGACGAAGATGCGGTGCTGGATGTGCTGCCCGCCGTCGACGAAGTAGAGCCCGTACTGCTCCAGCTCGCCGCCGGGGCCGGCATAGCGGACATCCTCCTGCAGGCGGATGGCCTTGCCGCCCAGCGAGCAGGTGACCATCTTGACGCGCGCGTCGCGGCCGACCAAGACCGAACGCTGGCCGCCGTGAACGGCCTCGTCGTCCCAGTCCTGAACGGTGACGAAGTTGACCTCAGCGCCGTCGCCGACCACCAGGTCGGTCTTCTCGGAGTAGGAGGCAGCGCCCTCGTAGCGCAGCACGATCGTCACCTTGGCGAAGTTGCCCACCGTGACGAGCACCCGGTCACGAGCCTCGCCGCCCTCGCCCTTGCCGACGAACACGATCGGCTCGTCGATCACCGCATCGGCGGGGATGTCGATCCGAGTGTTGTGGGTGGCCTGCTTCGCTGCCAGCGCCGACACGCGGTCGACGGGGGCCTCGACGGCCAGCTCCTGCGCCTGTTCGGCCGAGATGCCGGTGACGGTCACACCCTCGGGGAAGGTGCCGGACCAGTCCAGCGAGGTGGCCCGCTCCTGCTCGGCGAGCAGGCCGCCGAACACCTTCATCGGGGTGAAGCGCCAGATCTCCTCGCGTCCGGTCGGCACCGGGTGGTCGGCGAGGTCCCACGAGGGAGTGGGGTGCAGATGGCTGGCGATGGTCTCGATGGCGTCGGCCACGTTGGGCTGGGCAGCCGCCTCGGCGGGGTTGACCGCCTGGGTCTGCGCACCCTCCGGCGTGGTCACGGCCAGGCCGTCGTCGGGGACGCCGACCGGCTTCTGGTCCACGGAGGTGTTCGGGTCGAGGCCGTCAGGCCGCAGGTCCGTGCTGGTGTTGGTCACAGTTTTCCTCGTACTGGCTATGTCGTACTGGTGGGTTCGTGGGCTGGTTGGGGTGGGCGTCAGCCCACGGCGCCTTCCATCTGCAGCTCGATGAGCCGGTTGAGCTCCAAGGCGTACTCCATCGGCAGCTCGCGCGCGATCGGCTCGATGAAGCCGCGCACGATCATCGCCATCGCCTCGTCCTCGCCGAGACCGCGCTGCATCAGGTAGAAGAGCTGGTCGTCGGAGACCTTCGAGACGGTGGCCTCGTGGGCCATCGACACGTCGTCCTCACGCACGTCGACGTAGGGGTAGGTGTCGGAGCGGCTGATCGTGTCGACCAGCAGCGCGTCGCACTTCACCGAGGAGGCCGAGAAGGAGGCACCCTCCTGCACCTCGACCAGCCCGCGGTAGGACGAACGGCCACCGCCACGCGCGACCGACTTGGAGATGATCGAGCTGGAGGTGTGCGGCGCGCAGTGCACCATCTTCGAGCCGGCGTCCTGGTGCTGGCCCTCGCCCGCGAAGGCGATGGACAGGGTCTCTCCCTTGGCGTGCTCGCCCATCAGGTAGACGGCCGGGTACTTCATGGTGACCTTGGAGCCGATGTTGCCGTCGATCCACTCCATCGTCGCGCCCTCCTCGCAGGTGGCGCGCTTGGTGACGAGGTTGAACACATTGTTCGACCAGTTCTGGATCGTGGTGTAGCGCACGCGGGCGTTCTTCTTCACGACGATCTCGACCACAGCCGAGTGCAGCGAGTCCGACTTGTAGATCGGGGCGGTGCAGCCCTCGACGTAGTGCACGAAGGAGCCCTCGTCGGCGATGATCAGCGTCCGCTCGAACTGGCCCATGTTCTCGGTGTTGATGCGGAAGTACGCCTGCAGCGGGATCTCGACGTGGACGCCCTTGGGCACGTACACGAACGAGCCGCCCGACCACACCGCCG
>DGKN01000138.1 GCA_002387005.1 Propionibacteriaceae bacterium UBA4569 | reverse complement strand
GGCCATGGGGCCCCGCCAGCCGAGTGGCCCACGACATGGACGAACTGTCGTCGCTGCTGCTGCCCGAGATGCGCCGACGCGCGACGCAGGTCGCGGCCCAGGCCCGTCGGGCAGGCCAGCAGCTCTCGTTGCCCCGGTTGCTGGTGGTCGCCGGGAGCCATGGGCACGACGCGCGCGAGCTCTACGTCCCCGACGCGAGTGTCTCCAGCGGCGGGCTGGGCTGCACGGTGGTGCACCTGCTGGCCGACCGCCGCCACGAACCCGACCAGGTCGAGGTGCGGATCACGCAGACCCCGGAGGGCTTCGCGGTGGAGGACTACCGCGACGACCCCTTGCGTCCCGCCACCACGTCCGGACGACTGGACGACGCGGACGAGGCGCTGGTCACCGGAATCACCCGCAGCCTGGCGCCGCTGCGGCTCTCGCCGGACTCCCTGGAGCACGCCAACGAGGCGTCCGCCGAGATGTTCACCCAGCTCGTCGGCCTGCGCGACTATGACGACGCAGAACTGACCCGGCTGTGGCAGCCCCGCTCACCCGCCGACTTCCTGCGCGTGGTGGTGGGCACCGACGACATGGGCCAGCCCGTCCGCATCGACCTGAAGGAGTCGGCACAGCTCGGCATGGGCCCGCACGGCCTGTGCGTCGGTGCCACCGGCTCGGGCAAGTCGGAGTTCCTGCGGGCCCTGGTGGTCGCGCTGCTGGCCACCCATCCACCGGACAAGCTGAACATGGTGCTGGTCGACTACAAGGGCGGCGCCACCTTCGCTCCCTTCGAGGGCGTGCCGCACGTCAGCGGCATCATCACCAACCTCGCCGACGACGTCAGCCTGGTCGACCGGGTCTACGCCAGCCTCGCCGGTGAGGTGCAGCGGCGCCAGCAGGTGCTCAAGGACGCCGGCAACATCTCCAACATCACCGACTACCAGCTGCATCGTGCCGAACGGGCCCAGCGTGGCGAGCAGCTCGACCCCCTGCCACACCTGTTCGTCGTCATCGACGAGTTCGGGGAGCTGCTGACCGCTCGACCGGACTTCATCGAACTGTTCCTGTCGATCGGACGCATCGGACGCTCGGTGGGCGTCCACCTGCTGCTGTCCAGCCAGCGGATCGAGGGCGGCAAGCTGCGCGGCCTGGAGACCTACCTCTCCTACCGGGTGGGGCTGCGCACGCTGTCGGACTCCGAGAGCCGCACCGTGCTCGACACCTCCGACGCCTTCCACCTGCCGCCGCTGCCCGGCTGGGGCTACCTCAAGGTCGACACCACCGTCTACACCCGCTTCCGGTCCGGCTACGTCTCCGGCCCGCTGCCGACGCCCGAGGCCACGCCCAGCGACGAGCAGAAGGGCCCGCGGATCGTCGTGCTGCCCGACTACACCAGCGCCCAGGGCGAGCAGGATGAGCCGAGCGAGGACGTCACCGACCCGCTCGCCGGGCGCACCACGGGCGCGACCGTCTTGAGCACGGTCGTCGACCTGCTGCGCTCCCGGCCCCGGGTGACCGCCCCGATCTGGCTGCCGCCGCTGCCCGACGCCACCACGCTGGACCTGGTCGCGGGGCCGTTGACGCCCACCGCGGAGGGTCCGGTGCTCACCGACGGCGGGGGNNTCGGCACCCTGGACGACCCGGAACACCAGTGGCAGGGCCAGTGGTTCCTGGACCTCAACCGGGCCGGCGGCAATGCGATCATCAGCGGCGGCCCAGCCACCGGCAAGTCCACCGCCCTGCGCACCATCGCCCTGTCGCTGGCACTGACCCACTCCACGTCCGAGGTCTCGCTCTACGGCGTCGACCTGCGCGGCTCCGGCCTGATGCCCCTGCGGGACCTGCCCCACTCCGGCGGCATGGCCATGCGCACCTCGCGGGAACAGGTCCGACGGACGATCGAGGAGGTGCTGGACATGCTGCTGGAGCGCGAACGGCTCTTCGAGCATCGCGGCATCGACTCGCTCGCCACCATGCGCCGGATGCACGCCGACGGTGACCTTCCCGAGATCTCGGCGGCCGACGTGGTGCTGCTGCTGGACGGCTATGGCCAGCTGTTCGAGGAGTTCGAGGAGATCGAGAAGCAGGTGCATTCCCTGCTCTCGCGAGGTGGCGGGTACGGCATCCACGTGGTCGCCACCGCCACTCGCTGGAATGAGGTGCGACTGGCCCAGCAGCCCGCCTTCGGCACCCGGATCGAGTTCCGGCTGGCCGAGCCGGGGGAGTCGTCCTTCGGGCGCAAGATCGCCGAGACGATCCCCAGCGGACGTCCCGGGCGCGCGCTGGACACGTCCAAGCTGATCGGCCAGATCGCGCTGCCCCGCGCCGACGGCATCGCCGACCCCGAAACCATGGGCGAGGGGCTCGCCACGGTCGCCGCCCAGCTGGCCACGGCCATCCCCGTCTCCCAGGCGCGGCCCGTCCGGGTGCTGCCGGCCGTCGTCCGCCGCGAGGAACTGCAGCCGGCTCCCGGGCCGGGGCGGATCTGCCTCGGCCTGCGCGAGCGGGACCTCTCCACGCGCTACCTCGACCTGGTGCGCCGGGAACGCCACCTGGTGGTGATGGGCGACGATGCCAGCGGCAAGTCCAATGTGCTGCGCAGCGTGGCCCGCCAGCTGATGGGCCAGTACACCCCCGACGAGCTCGTCTTCGCGGTCGTCGACCCGCGCCGCTCCATCGCCGACCTGGTGCCGGAGGAGTACCTGGGCGGCTATGCCCCCAATGCCGCCCTCGCCGAACGGCTGGCCGTCTCGGTCTCCAAGGAGCTCGCCAACCGGTTGCCCCAAGGTGGCGAGCTGGCAGGCGCTCCCAAAGCCGTCCCGATGCCCCGGATCGTCCTGCTGGTGGACGACTACGACGTGCTCACCGCCGGCCGGACGGGGCCCCTGGGCGAGTTCATCCCCTACCTGCCGATGGGTGCCGAGCTGGGCTTCCACGTCGTGATGGCCCGCAAGGTGCAGGGCGCCTCCCGCGGCATGTACGAGTCCTTCCAGTCCGCCGTCCGCGAGGGCGGTGCCGCGCACTTCGTGATGGACGGCGACCGCTCCGAGGGCATCCTCGTCAACGGCGTCCGTGCCCTGCACATGCCGCCCGGGCGTGGGCAGTTCATCACCGGCGGACGTGCCCCCGAAACCGTCCAGAGCGTGCTCGACCCGACCACCCCCTTGGAGGAGTCATGACCAGCGGTTGCACCATCGTCACGCCCCTCGCGCCGGACCCGGCGTCGATCCTGCAGCTCGTCGCCGACATCGATCCTGACCTGCGGGTCTACACCAACGACGAGGACGAGTGCTGGGAGATCATCCACCCCACGCGGACGGCCATTCTGTGCGTGATCGACCTGCCCCGCTGGGTGCGCGTGCCCGGCGAACTGGAACGCATCTGGGGCTCCGACCTGGGCATTCCAGCCGAGGTCGCGAACAATCCGGACGGGCTGTTCTGGCTCGACATCCACACCGACGAGCAGTCCGACGACGCGGAACGCTTCATGGTGCTGTTCGCCATGAACCTGTCCGAGCGCGGGCACGGCAGCTACATCGAGCATGGGCCGACGCTGACCGCCTTCCCCGCGAGCACCGTGAACCTGGGCACCCGGGACACTCCGGCGGGCTGGGAGGCCAACTGGGGCAAGGATCCCGACGAGCTGAGAGAGGACCACTGAGATGGACCTGATGGGATGCCACGTGCTGACCGACGAGGTCGGCATCCAGCTCGACCAGTCCGGGGTCGTCGCGCACACCGCCTGGCTGGCGAGGGCCCTGGACCGCTGTTATTCGTCCGGCCGGCAGTTCGTGCTGCTGACCCCCACCACCTCACGGCTGACGATTGGCCTGACCCGGGTGCTGGAGCTGCTGGGCGCCACCTGGGTGGTCTCCGACATCGGCGGCACCCACTACAACGGCATCACCGGCGAACGCCTCGGGTGGGACGGGGTGCGGTTCAACCCCACCTATGAGTTCGGGGACAGCTTCCTCGACATCCCCGACTCGCCCCAGCCCGGGGTGCTGTTCATGGCCGAGATGGTGCACCCCGCCCGTTCGTCCACCCAGGTCGGGCGACTGGCCGAGGTGCTGTGCCGCGCGACGACCGGGGGCAACCCGCTCGGCTGGGGAGTGCTGGAACCAGCCAGCGAGCCGTGGAGCATGGTCGACCTGACCGCGCAGGTGCGTGACGGTTCGATGCCCAGGGCGGGCATCGTGCACGTCGTGGGACGGGCGGGGACGCGTCCCTTCTCCAGCGTGACGACCATCGAGCGCACCTCCTCGGGCGTGGTGGAGCGGGTCACCGCGACCATCCCCCTCGACGAGCCCTGGGGCGCGCAGGAGCGCCAGGACTTCCAGGAGGCGATGCACGAGGCCGGCGCCCGCCACGC
>DGKN01000008.1:4416-6537 GCA_002387005.1 Propionibacteriaceae bacterium UBA4569 | reverse complement strand
CGCTGCCCGGGACGAAGGCCCACGGCGCCGACTTCAGCAGCGCTGCAGCCGCGCAGGGCGCGGTGGCCGTCCTGACCGACGTCGAGGGACGTGACCGGGCCGCGGCCACCGGCCTGCCGGTGGTGGTCTGTGAAGACCCCCGCGCCGCGATGGCGCTGGCCGCAGCCACTCTCTTCGGCCGGCCCACCCATGACCTGCGGATGTTCGGCCTGACCGGTACCAACGGCAAGACCACCACCTGCTTCCTCGTCGAGGCCGCGTTGGTCGCCGCGGGGGAGCGGGTCGGCACCATCGGTACCAATGGTTTCCGGCTGGACGGGGAGCCGATCGAGAGCTCACGGACGACCGTGACCACCCCGGAGTCGCCCGACCTGCAGGCCCTGCTGGCCGTGATGCTGGAGCGCGGCGCCTCCGCCGTCGCGATGGAGGTCAGCTCCCACGCGCTGGTGCTTCAGCGCGTCAACGAGGTCGGCTTCGACGTCGCGGGCTTCACCAACCTCGGGCGCGACCATCTCGACTTCCACCCGACCATGGAGGACTACTTCCAGGCCAAGTCGCGACTCTTCGACCCGCGCTGGTGCCGGGTCGCCGTGGTCAACACCGACGACGAGTATGGCTTGCGGCTGGCCGGGAAAATGGGAGGCCAAGAACTCCCGCGACTGGTCAGCACGGGTTTTGGGCCCAGCGACCACCAGATCCTCGATCGGCGCGCCACCCCAACGGGTAGCTGGCTCAAGGTGGCCGGACCCTATGGTGAGCGCGAGTTCACCATTGATCTACCCGGTGAGTACAACGTCCGCAATGCCGTGATGGCGCTCGCGATGCTGACCGAGGCCGGGATCGACGTCGATGGCGCCATCGAGGGCCTGCGGCACGCCCAGGTGCCGGGCCGCATGGAACTCGTCCTCAACGACCCCGACGCGCCCCGTTGCTATGTCGACTTCGCCCACACGCCCCAGGCCATCTCGGCGGCAATCGACGCGGTCGAGCCAGACGAGGGAGGCCGGACGATCGTGGTGATCGGTGCCGGCGGTGACCGCGACCGGGCCAAGCGTGGTCCGATGGGCGCCGCCGCGGCCAGAGGTAGCGACCTGGTCGTCGTGACCGACGACAACCCCCGCACCGAGAGCCCGGAGGCGATTCGCGCGGCCGTGGTGGCCGGGGTCGAGTCTGCCACGGACACAGGGCGACGTCCCGAGGTCGTCGAGGTGAGCCCCCGCCGGGAGGCGATCGCGCACGCGCTGGCCAGCGCCCGTGCCGNNGCAAGGGGCACGAACGGGGACAGGAAATCGCCGGCGAGGTGCTGCCCTTCGACGATGCCGGCGCCGTGCGCGAACTGTGGGACGAAATCCGGACCATGGCCGGGGAGGGCCGATGAAGAAGCTGACCACCGCTGAAGCGGCCCACCACGGCAAGGCCCGGCTCGTCGGGCCCGCCGATGTCGTCATCGACAAGGTCGTCATCGACGCCCGTCAGGCCACCCCGGGCGCCCTTTTCGTCGCGATCGCGGGGGAGCGCGTGGACGGGCATGATTTTGCCGAGCAGGCCCGTGCCAACGGCGCCGTCGCCGTGCTGGGAACGCGCGAGACGGACGCAGACCTGGCCCACCTGGTCGTGGACGACTCCGTGGCCGGGCTGTCCTCGCTGGCCCGTGGCGNNCAAGACCTCCACCAAGGACCTGCTGGCCCAGGTGCTCGAGGCTGCCGCTCCGACGGTCAGCCCGGTCGGTTCCTTCAACAACGAGATCGGCGTGCCGCTGACCGCCTGCGGTGTGGAGGACGACACCCGTTTCCTGGTCAGTGAGATGGGCGCCCGCGGCCTGGGTCACATCGCCTGGCTTTGCTCGGTCGTCCCCCCGCGGGTGGGCATGGTGCTCAACGTCGGCCACGCGCACCTGGGCGAGTTCGGCTCGGCCGAGGGCATCGCGCAGGCCAAGGGCGAGATCGTCGAGGGCCTGCCGGCCGAGGGTTGGGCCGTCCTCAACGCCGACGACCACCGCGTCGCCGCGATGGCCACCCGCACCGCGGGCCGCATCGCCTGGTTCACCCGCTCCGCCGAGCCGCTGCCCCGTGAGTCACTGCCCCATGAGTCACTGTCCGATGGCGTCCGCTGCGACCTGGT
>DGKN01000008.1:0-4402 GCA_002387005.1 Propionibacteriaceae bacterium UBA4569 | reverse complement strand
GGCGCCACCGAACGCCACGAGGTCTCCTTGCGGGTGCTGGGCGACCACCAGGTCAGCAATGCAATCGCCGCTGCCGCCGCCGCGATCGCCGCCGGCGTCGAGCCCCTGATCGTTGCGCACGCCCTGTCAGCAGCCACCACCCGCTCCCATTGGCGGATGGAACTGACCGAACGCGCCGACGGTGCCGCGGTCCTGAACGACGCCTACAACGCCAACCCGGACTCGATGGCGGCGGCCCTGCACACGCTGGGCGGCATCGCCGAGGCGCGACGTGCGACTGACCCCTGCGCCCGAGCCATCGCCGTCCTGGGCGACATGCTCGAACTCGGCGACGACGCGCCTGCCCTGCATGCCGAGGTTGGTCGGCTGGCCGCAGAGGTGGGCGTGGACGAGGTTGTCGCGGTCGGGGAGTACGCGGAACAGATCGCCGGCGCGGCACGCCACGCCGGCATCGAGGCCCGCGCGCTGCCCAGGCAGGAGGTGTCCGGATCGCTAGCCTTGAGTCCGGCAGACGTGGTGCTGGTCAAGGCATCAAGAGGGTTGGCCCTGGAGACGGTCGCGGACGAGCTGGTCGCCGCGACGGCCGACAAGAGCGGAGCTGAGGCGTGAAGAACATCTTGTTGGCCGGAGGGTTGTCGATGATCGGCACCCTGCTCGGCACCCGCGTGCTGATCGGCTTCCTGGTCCGCAAGGGCTACGGGCAGTTCATCCGTGACGACGGCCCGACCGCCCACCACACCAAGCGCGGCACACCGACGATGGGTGGTCTGGTGATCATCATCTCGGTGGTGCTCTCCTACTTCCTGGCCCACCTGTTCACGTGGACCGAGGTCTCGGTCTCGGCGCTGCTGGTGCTCTATCTGTTCGTCGGGCACGGCGTGCTCGGCTTCATGGACGACTGGTCGAAGATCTCCAAGCAGCGCTCGCTTGGTCTGCAGGGACGCTGGAAGCTCGTCGGCCAGGCCTTCTTGGCGATCAGCTTCGGCGTGGCCGCCCTGATGTTCCCCAACGACCGCGGCATCCGCCCCGCCTCCACCTCGATCAGCTTCCTGCGCGACATCTCCTGGGCGGCGTTGCCCGCTGCGCTGGCGATCGTGTGGATCATCCTGCTGATCGCAGGCGCGTCCAATGCCGTCAACCTCACCGACGGTCTGGACGGCCTGGCATCCGGTGCCGCAACGATGGTCTTCGCCGCCTATGCCCTGCTCAACATCTGGCAGTTCAACCAGTGGTGCGGACGCCAGTCGACGCAGGGCCCGCTCTGCTACGAGGTGCGCGACCCGTTCAACCTCGCCATCATCTCGGCCTCGTTCGCCGCGAGCCTCATCGGCTTCCTGTGGTGGAACGCCCCGAAGGCGAAGGTCTTCATGGGNNCACGACCTGGCCGTGGTGGCGATGGCGCTCGCTGGAGCCTGCTTCGGCTTCCTGTGGTGGAATGCCAAGCCCGCCAAGATCTTTCTCGGCGACACTGGCTCGCTCAGCCTGGGTGCTGCGCTGGCCGGCCTGGCGATCTGCACCCGCACTGAACTGCTGCTGGTCATCATCGGCTTCCTGTTTGTGATGGAGACCGTCTCGGTGATGCTGCAGGTCGGCTACTTCAAGTCCACGGGCGGCAAGCGTCTGTTCAAGATGACCCCCATCCACCACCACTTCGAGTTGCTCGGGTGGGCCGAGGTGACGGTGGTCATCCGCTTCTGGATCATCTGTGGCCTGGCGGTGGCGACCGGCCTGGGCCTGTTCTACGCGCAATGGGTGGTGGGCCAGTAATGGCGCAAGACGGTACAACGCTGGACTGGATCGAGGGTGCCGACCGCACCGCGCCGTGGCCGCAGGCCAAGGTCGTCGTCGCGGGTCTTGGCCGTTCCGGCTTCGCCGCCGCTGACGGGCTGCTCGACGTTGGCGCGCAGGTGACCGTCCTGGACGACAACGACGGCTCGGCCAATGCCGAAAAGGCCACCGTGCTGGAGATGCTCGATGCCGACGTCCGTCTGGGCGCTGGTTCCACCGCGACCCTGCCCGACGACGTCGACCTGGTCATCACCTCCCCGGGTTGGCGTCCGTCGGCGCCGCTGTTGGCCCAGGCCGCCGCGCGCGGCATCCCGATCTGGGGCGAGGTCGAACTGGCGTGGCGTCTGCAGCAGCCCGACCGCGCCGTGCCGTGGCTCGCCGTCACCGGTACCAATGGCAAGACCACCACCACCCAGATGCTCGAGTCGATGCTGCTCGCGGCCGGTCTCAAGGCCTGCGCGGTGGGCAACATCGGACGTCCGGTGATGGAGGCCGTCCTGGACGAGACCCCCTACGACGTCTTCGCCGTGGAGTTGTCCAGCTTCCAGTTGCACTGGTCCAATTCCTTGGCCATGCACTCGGCCGCGGTGCTGAACGTGGAGGCCGACCACCTCGAGTGGTACGCGGGCGAGGGCTTCGCGCACGGCGGCGGGATGGCCGACTACGCCTTCGACAAGGCAAAGATCTTCGAGCGCGTGCGCCATTCCTGCGTCTACAACGTCGCGGACGTCGTCACCGAGCAGATGGTCGAGGATGCCGACGTCATCGAGGGCGCCCGCGCCATCGGCTTCACCCTCGGCATGCCCGGCATGAGCATGCTGGGCGTGGTGGACGACCTGATCGTCGACCGCGCCTTCGTGGAGCAGCGCAAGGACTCCGCGCTGGAGCTGTGCAGCGTTTCCGATGTGCAGCCCAATGCACCGCACAACATCGAGAACGCGCTCGCTGCCGCCGCGCTGGCCCGCTCCTTCGGGGTCGGTGCCACCGCCGTCCGCGACGGCCTGCGGAACCTGAACCTGGGCGGGCATCGGATCCAGACCGTCGCCACCCGCGACGAGGTGACCTGGGTGGACGACTCGAAGGCCACCAACCCGCACGCCGCCAATTCGTCCATGCGCGCCTTCGACCACATCGTGTGGATCGCCGGCGGCCAGGCCAAGGGCACCACCTTCGACGACCTGGTCGCCACCCACGCGGCCAAGCTGCGCGGGGCGGTGCTGCTGGGCGTCGACCGCCAGGTCGTGGCCGAGGCCCTGGCCCGACACGCGCCCGATGTGCCGGTGATCGTCATCGACGACACGGACACTGGTGCCATGGCGCAGGCCGTCCGAGCGGCCGCGACGATGGCCCGGCGGGGGGACACGGTGCTGCTGGCACCGGGCTGCGCCTCGTTGGACATGTGGTCCGGCTACGACGCGCGGGGGGATGACTTCGCGGCTGCCGTCCGGGCACTGTGACTTCGTCAGCTGTGACGCGACAACCGAAGAGCCCATCCACACCCGACCAGGAGACCTTCCCCATGGCTTCCCTCAGTTCCGCCGGCCGCAGCCGCACCAGGCAGCGTGTCGTGCCCGAGGTGGCCCGGACGCGCAACCTGGTGGGCGAGATCCTCGCCCGGCCCCTCGCCAGCTATTACCTGGTGCTGGTCTCGACTGCCCTGCTGGTTGCCCTGGGTGCCCTGATGGTGCTCTCGGCCTCCTCGGTCTATGCCACAGCGACCAATGACGACCCCTACTACTTCGCCAAGCGCCAGATGATCTTCCTGGTGCTCGGCCTGCCATTCGCCTGGTGGCTCTCCCGTCTCCCCGAGCGGATCCTCAAGCCGCTGGGGTGGGTGGCGATGGCTTTGGCCCTTGTGTTGTTGTTGGCCGTGTTCACCCCGCTCGGCTATGACGCGGGCAAGGGCAACCGATCCTGGTTGAACCTGGGGGTGCTGCGAGTGCAGCCCGCCGAGTTCGCCAAGCTGGCCCTAGTGCTGTGGGCGGCGAGCTTCGTGCAGGCCAAGGAAGCCGTGATCGACCGGGTCAAGGAGCTGTCGCCACTGGTGATCGGCTTCGGGCTCGTGCTGGCCCTGGTGCTCGCCGAGAAGGACCTCGGCACCGCCCTCGTGATCGCCGCCATCTTCTTCGCCGTACTGTGGATCCTGGGTGTGCCCGGACGGATGCTGGGCCTGTTGGCCTGCCTGGGTCTGCTGGGTGTGGCCGTGCTGGTCGCCACTTCGCCCAACCGCATGGTGCGCATCTTCGCCTTCCTCGGCTTGGCCAAGGACGACNNCGGTGGTTGGTGGGGCGTCGGCCTGGGCGCCTCGCGCCAGAAGTGGGGCAACCTCTACGACGGTGCCCAGAACGACTTCGTCTTCGCTGTGCTGGGCGAGGAGATGGGCCTGGTGGGCAGCCTGATCGTGTTGGCCCTCTTCTTCGTCCTCGGCTTCGCAGCGATCCGGATCGCCCTGCGATCCGACTCTGCCTTCTCCCGCGTCCTGTCCGGTGCGATCGCCGCTTGGCTGATGTTCCAGGCCATGACCAACATCGGCGTCGCCATGGGCATGCTGCCCGTGCTCGGTGTCCCGCTGCCCTTCCTCTCGGCCGGCGGCTCGGCGCTGCTGGCCAACCTG